>DATCOD010000197.1:0-3809 GCA_036564905.1 Candidatus Limnocylindria bacterium | reverse complement strand
GAATAGCTGTCGCCCTTGAGCGAGAGGATCTCGGCGTGGTGGACCTCCCAGCAGTCGGCGCACGCGCGAGCTCCGCCGCGGGCGTCTCGAAGTGCTGCGGCGTGCCGGTCATTTGTCTCGCCTGAAGCTCGCGTTTTGTATCACTCGGGTAACGGTCCAGACGGCCGGTCGGTCGTAAGGCTGGCGGTACGACTTATGCCATCCGTAAGGGTGACGCGCGATACGGGAACCGCCCGCATGATCGATGCGTCGATATGGCGAGCGCTGTCCCGCTCGGCGCATCGAGTGGACCACGCATCGCAATGGAGGCGTCACCGTGGCGGTCATCGCGAAGCGCGTCGGCACCTCTGCGGCGGCCGGCGTCCGTTGGCGGCGCCTCCTGGTCCCGCTGCTCGCGGTGCTCGCGCTCTGCCTCCTCGCCTTCGGCGTGGATGCGGCGTTCGCCGATCGTGCACTGCCGCGGGTGAGCGTCGCGGGCGTCGAGGTCGGCACCCTGCCGGCATCCGAGCTGCGTGAACGCCTGGCGCAAGAAGTTGCGCGGCCATGGGCCGCCGCGAGCGTCGTCGTCCGCGGTCCCGAGGGGCTCAGCTGGACCAGCACGAATGGGGCGCTCGGGATCGAGCCTGACATCGACGGTGCGGTGACCGATGCGCTCGCGTACGGACACACCGGCTCGGTTCCGCAGCGGCTCGCCGCGTGGGTGAACGCCCTGCGGGGCCACGCGAACCTGCCGTTCGAGATGCGCGCCGACAACGCGACTGTTGACGGGTGGGCCGACTCGATCTCCGCGGCGATCGATCGGCCGGTGGTGGACGGATCGCTCGTTGCCACGTACCGCGGCCTCGACGTGATCCCGTCGGTCATCGGACGCGAGACCGACCTCGTCGCGCTTCGCGGCGCGCTCGTGGCGCCTGGCACGCTCGGCGATCGCTCGGTCGAGCTCCGGGTCCACGAGACCTACCCGTCGATCGATGCACATGCGCTCCGTGACGCGGCGGCGAAGGCGACCGCCGCGACAACGGCACTCCTGATCACGGCGGGCGACAGCACCGTGAGCGAGGACGCCGCTGGGCTCGCGACACTGCTCGTCATCGAGAAGGGCGTGGCCGCCCGGGGCGAGCTCGACGCGATCCCGACCGGCGCGACAGTGCCGGCGGTCCGCTACGCGTATGACGTGCGGCTCGACGAGACGCGCGTCGCGCAGTGGGTCGGCGGTCTCGCGGCCCTGCTGGATCACCCGGCCAAGAACGCGACGTACGCCGTCCAGCCCGACGGGACGCTCGTCGTCGTGCCGGCCGTCGACGGGGTCAAGATCGATCAGCCCCGGCTCGTCACAGACGTGCTGCAGCGCCTGTTCACGCCCGTGACCGCACCGCGGGAGATCGCGCCGTCGTTCGTCGTCGACACGCCGGTCTTCACGACCGATCAGGCGACGCAGTACGCGCCACAGATGACCCAGGTCGCGACCTTCACGACGACGTACCCGGCGAGCGCCGCGCGCCACACGAACATCACGACCGGCGCGTTGCAGTTCAACGACCTGGTCCTCGCGCCCGGCGAGTCGTTCAGCTTCTGGAACCTGCTCGGGCCGGTCACGGTCGAGCGGGGGTACACGTTCGCGGGGGCGATCATCGACGGCAGGTCCGACGAGAACGTCATCGGTGGCGGCCTCTGCCAGGTCTCGACGACACTTTTCAACGCGGTCGCGCATGCCGGCTACGAGATTCTCGAGCGGCACGCCCACGGCTACTACATCGACCGCTATCCGCTCGGCTTCGACGCGGCGGTCTTCGAGCCGGGAGTCGACTTCCAGTGGAAGAACGACACCCAATACCCCGTCCTCATCAAGGCCTACCCGTACGCTGCTGCGCTGCGCTTCGATCTCATCAGTGTCCCGACCGGCCGGCGCGTCGTAATCGGCGACCCGGTGCAGTGGAACTTCAAGAACCCAGCGCCCGACCAGCCGGCCGACCCCGCGTACCTGCCGGGCGCGGTCGTCCAGGGCCGCGACGTTGCACGCAGCTGGACCGTCTGGGAGGGCGACACGGTCATCCACGACCAAACGTTCACCAGTCACTACGTGCCCGTCTGGGGTGGCCCGGTCCGCTAACCCAGATATTTCAGTAACTCGCTCACGAGGCGTCCGAGGTCAGAGTTCGTCGCTTGCGATCGTGTTCGGCCGCGCAGATGTGCGCGATGGCGACGAAGTACGCGCACGGACCCGGGATGGGCGTGGATGCCCGGGACCGACCGACAGCGAGACGCGCGCGAAGACAGCGTGATCCGGTGGCCGAGTGCAGCGCATGGCGCGCGAAACCCGATTGACGCGATTCGTCAGGTGTTGACGAGGGACCAGCCCGGGAGCCGGGCGAAGGCATTGACGAGATCGTCGGCCCAGACCCAGCCCTCGGCGATGCGCAAGATCAGCCGCCGCGCCGAGCGCACGATCAGGCCGGCGGCGTGGAGCAGCGCGAAGCGCAGCCGCTTTGGCTCGGCCTGGGCGAGCTCGCCCCGCAGGCAGATCCCCTTCATCCGTCCGGTCGATCGGTACGGCGGCCACCAGCTCGTGTCTGAGTACGCTGCGTCAATCGTTGCAAACTCCTCGTCCGCAGGAATGAGAATCCTCGCGGTACCGTGCCCGGAGATCGCGACGTAGTTCGAGACCCAGTGGGTGAAGCCGACATCGGGGCGCGCGCGGACATGACTCACGCGCACTGCATCGCCCGCCGTCGGGACGAAGAGTGTCGCGTCGTGCAGGAGCGCGTCAACGGGCGCAACGCGGGGTGCCCCGTTCGCCGTCGCCGTCGCTAAGGCGATCTGCTTCGCCGAACCCCAGTACCGCCGCAGCTGCCCACCAGACAGCGCGTGGTCCGCGCCGCCGAAGTGCCGACGCAGGTGCGGTCCGCGTCCGGCTGCGCTTCGGTCGATGAGCGTTTGGAGTGCGTCCGCCGCCATTGGCCGCCCATTAGACGCCACCTCGGATGACGCTCGAATAGTCACCCGACACACATTGGTTCACGTCCCTCGCGGGGTCAGCGCGGACGCATGCCTTTCTCGTATTTGCTGGGAATCTGCTTCTGTGCCGAGGGCCGGAGTTGAACCGGCGACCTTTCTCGTATTCGCTAAGAATCTCGACTGAGCCGACGGGCAGACTCGAACTGCCGACCGGCGGTTTACGAAGTGGTGGTGTCTCCGCACGAGGAGCGCATTTCTCGCACGTTCTGACACGTCTCGTCCCGCCAAGTACCGCGGCGTTACGCCCCCACTGCTGCACGGGTTGCTGCACAACGGGTCGCGCCGCCGCGTCCGCAATCCCCGCATCACCACCGTCAGCGGTCTTGAAATCCGCCGTCGCGGGTGCGCCGCGATGCAAGACGCTGCATTACCTCAGGAAACATGGCGCCGGCCTGCACGCAGCGGCACCGTTCTGCATCCCGTAGGCAGCGGTTAGGCAGCGGCGGCGAGCCCGAGGGCCTGACGCTACCGCAGGCGCAGCTCATCGCCGATAACTTCGACCGCGTGCCGAAGATGCGCTCGAGCTCGCGCGAGTCGGCCGTCTTCGCTCAGGTACTTGCGGACGAGGTCAGCGTGCTCTTCGACGTCGAAGCCCTCGAGGGACATGAGCGCAGCATTGCAGTCGGGACACAGCAGGCCACGGACGACGCCGGATGGTGGTCGTGGTCGATCCAGAACTTCTGCAAGGTCTCTTCGGTCTGCGGTCCCCAGGGCGTGTCGTTCACGCGATCGAGGACGCGCCGCGTGAACGGCGGCGAGCGGCGACAGACGCAGCACTTCCCGCCCTGTAGCGC
>DATCOD010000196.1:0-2470 GCA_036564905.1 Candidatus Limnocylindria bacterium | reverse complement strand
GGAGCCAGATGACCGGGATCCTCGATGTCCCGTTCACCGGCCCGGACGGCATCGGCGATGACCAGTGCCTCAAGGACGCTGGCAGCAACACCGCGAACATGTTCTTCACCAACGCGGCCGGTGACGCGGCCCAGAACTCGGACGCGGCCAGCACGGTCGCGGCGTTCAAGCAGGCGTACCCCAAGGCCTCTGACCTCGGTGCGTACACCTTCCCGGCCTACGACTGCGCGTTCATCCTTCTCGACGCGGTCAAGCGCGCGATCGACGCGAACGGCGGCAAGGTGCCGAGCCGTCAGCAGGTGATCGACGCGGTCCAGGCGACGAGCGGTCTCAAGGGCACCGTCGGGACCTACGCGTTCGACAAGAACGGTGACCCGACCTCCGCGACCATGGCCTTCTGGTCCTCGAAGGGCACGCCCTCGGCGTGGGTCTTCCAGAGCCAGTTCAGCGTCGGCCAGTAGCGACGACGATCGAAGGAGGGGGCGGGAACGCCCCCTCCTTCATCACCTAGAGTGCTCCGCTTAGCACTCGCGTAGCGGAGGAAGGCGTAGTGGTCTCCAGCGTCGCCAACGCGCGTGCGCGATTTGTTTCCGGCACGCGGGGACGCATCCTCAACGCGGCGCTCTTCATCCTCGTCGCGCTGGCCCTCGTGATCCTCGCGCCGAAGGTCGCCGCGCTCGGCCCCGCCTACTTCATCCAGATCCTCGTGTACGGATTCGCGAACGGCTCGATCTTCGCGCTGATCGCGCTCGGGTACACGATGGTCTACGGCATCGTGGAGCTCATCAACTTCGCCCACGGTGACGTGTTCACGCTGGGTGGCTTCATCTCCCTCTGGCTCCTGCCGATCTTCGGGATCACCGAGGGCGGCAGCGTCACCGGCGCCGGCCTGATCGTGCCGCTGCTGGCGATCCTCGTGATCTCGATGATCTCCTGCGCGATCGTGAACGTCACGATCGAGCGGGTCGCGTACCGTCCGCTCCGTCACGCCCCACGGCTCGCGCCGCTCATCACGGCGGTCGGCATGTCGTTCGTGCTCGAAGGCGTGATGTACCTGTGGCGCGGGCCGTTCAACCTCCACTACCCGAACGTCCTGCCGACGGCGGGGTTCGAGCTCGGTGGCCCGAACGGCCCGGCGATCGCGTTCAAGGATCTCGCGGTCACGGCGATCGCGGTCGTGCTCATGGTGGCACTCAGCCTGTTCGTCGAGCGCACGAAGCTCGGGAAGGCGATGCGCGCGACCGCTCAGGACCGCGACGCGGCACAGCTCATGGGGATCGACATCAACCGCACGATCGCCGCCACGTTCTTCATCGGCGCCCTGCTCGCCGGCGCGGGCGGGATGATCTTCGGCCTCTACTACAACACCATCACCTTCGATCAGGGCTTCACGGCCGGCCTGGTGGCGTTCACGGCCGCCGTGTTCGGCGGCATCGGCAACATCCAGGGCGCCGCGCTCGGCGGCCTCGTCATCGGGATCATCCAGTCGCTCTCGGACGGCTACCTCGACACCGCGTGGACCCAGGTCATCATCTTCGGGATCCTCGTCCTCGTCCTCGTCGTCCGCCCGACCGGCATCCTCGGGATGCGGGTGCCGGAGAAATGAGCATCCTCAGGGCGATCCGCTCGGTCTGGGAGACGGACCCGCGCGTCGACCCGAACCCGCTCGTCTACACGATCCTCGCGGTCGGGGCGATCCTCTACCCCTTCTGGGCCGAGATCTCGAGCGGCGGCTCGGGCGACTTCGCGATCACCGTGGCCGCCGACGCGGGCGTATACATCCTCCTCGCGATCGGCCTGAACGTCGTGATCGGGTTCGCCGGCCTGCTGGACCTCGGGTACGCCGCGTTCTTCGCGATCGGCGCGTACACCTACGCGTTCCTGGCCTCGGAGCACCTGGCCTCCACGCCGCTGCAGACGGCCGTGCACCTCCCGTTCTGGATCGTGCTGTTCATCGCGCTGTTCGTCGCGGCAGCGTTCGGGCTGGTCCTCGGTGCGCCCACGCTGCGGCTGCGCGGGGATTACCTCGCGATCGTGACCCTCGGTTTCGGCGAGATCATTCGCGTGGTCGTTTTGAACATCGACGCGATCGGGGGGGCCCGCGGAATGCCGAATATTCCGGCGATGAGCTCCTTCGGCTGGGTTTACGGAATTCTCGTCCTGACGCTCTTCGTGGTCTGGCGCCTGATCCATTCCCGGCAGGGACGCGAGTTTCTCGCGGTTCGCGAGGATGAAATCGCAGCCGAAGCGATGGGGGTGAACACGACCTCCGCAAAAGTTCGGGCGTTCGCCACCGGCGCGTTCTTCGCTGGCGTAAGCGGCGCGCTCTTTGCGCATTACCTTCGGTACCTGAATCCGCAGACCTTCGATTTTAATCGCAGCTTCGAAGTGATCATCATGGTCGTGCTCGGGGGCTTAGGAAGTCTTACGGGTTCGGTCGTCGCCGCGGTTTTCCTCACGGTCTTGAAAG
>DATCOD010000195.1:0-2294 GCA_036564905.1 Candidatus Limnocylindria bacterium | reverse complement strand
GAGGTGTTCTTCGACGATCGCGAGAAAGCTCGGCGGGAGCTGCGATGCCGGATCGCCTACCGGCTCGCTGGCCAACCGCGCCTCGATCCGCGATCCGGTCGGCGTCTCGGAGAGTATCTGCGTGAGGTACACCGAGCGGTGCGCGCCAATGAGGTGCGTCGTCGCGACGCTGCCGTGCTGGTCGCGTTCCGACTTGATCAGCCGCATCACCTCGATCTGGCCGTCGTGGTGGCAGTGGATCTCCTGGCCGAGCACGCTCCCGCGCGCTCCGTCGCGGGTCAGCTCGTGCGTCGGATCGCCGCCGGGGATCCGCGAACCCGCCGCGGCTCCGCCGACCGGCGTCGGTGGATCCTCGAGGAGCTGGTAGTGGGCTCCCCGCGGCCCGGCGGCCCCCTCGCCGCGCATCGCGTCCCGGACGCGCTCGACCGAGGCCGGGAAGGTGCGCACCGTGGCCGCCTGCGCGTCGCCGGGCGCGAGGTGCTCCGTGCGCTCGGCGAGCGCCGCGCATCGCATGTCGGAGAGCTCGATGTACGCGCAGGGGATCGTCCCGATGTGCTCGATCGTTTCCTCGTGCCGCACCGTCCCGTCCGCGGTCACCGACGCAAGCGCGGCATCGGTGAGAAGGATGTACTCGTGCGACGGGACCGTGTTCTTCAGCAAGCGATGGGCAAGGACCAGATCGATGCCGACGAAGTGATCGCTCCCCGCCACGCGCTGGCGCACGTACGAGCCGCGATGCACGACGAACTTGAGCGTGAGCGAGCCGACGGAGGCGCACGCCCTGCACGGGCAGGTCGTCGCGAGGGTCATGAAGCGGAGCCGCCGATGGAACTCGACGAACTTGTCCTTCAGGAGCGCGACGAGGGCCGGGGTCTCCTGATCGCTCAGCCAGAACACGGCGTCGCCCTCGATCTGGGCGATGGTCAGGCTGCCTGGCGCGCACTCGCACAGCGTGCCGAGGAGTTCGCCCAGGATCTCGCGCGAGTGGTCGAGCTCCGTCGTTGCGATGAACTCCGTATAGCCGGAAACATCCGCAAGGACGATGAGCCCGTTCTCGACCGGCATCCGCCGAGTATGCGCGCCATTCGTGCCTTCGAGCGCACGACGCACATCGCCTAGCGACCAATAACGACGCAGGTCTGTAGCCCGGATGGGGGTCAAGCACGCGGAAGTGGTAACAACCCGGCTCGTTCAGGACGAGCGCGGGTGGCTCCGGCTGGCGGGTTAGATAAGGAGCGAAGATGGCCAGTCGGACCGGAGTTGAACCCGCCAGTGTTTGCCGGTGGCAGTACCGGCAGGCGCAGAATCCGCCCATGCCCGAAGAGCGCAAGCTGGTCAGCGTCGTCTTCGCGGACGTCGTCGGCTCCACCGCCTGGGGCGCGAAGCAGGACCCCGAGTTCGTCCGCCGCTCGATGGCGCGCTACTTCGCGCGGATGAAAGGCATCGCCGAGACGCACGGGGGGACGGTCGAGAAGTTCATCGGGGACGCCGTGATGGTCGTTTTCGGGGTCCCGCAGCTGCACGAGGACGACGCAGAGCGGGCGGTGCGCGCAGCGCTCGCGATGCGCGACGCGATCGCCGAACTCAACCGCGATCTCGGGATCGCCCTGGCCGTCCGGGTCGCGGTGAACAGCGGCGACGTGGTGACCGGGGGCGGCGCGGAGGAGCGCCAGTTCCTGGTGACAGGCGACGCGGTCAACGTCGTCGCCCGGTTACAGGCCGGAGCCGAACCGGATGAGGTCGTCGTCGGCGCGCTCACCGAACGCCTCACTCGCGATTCGATCGAGTACGAAGCGCGCGACGCGATCGTCGCGAAAGGTAAGCCCGAGCCGGTGCCGGCGTTTCGCGCCCTGCGAGCGCGAAGCGCCGTCCCGGTATCGCACGGCGGCGCACCCGCGCTACCGGCCACCCTCGTCGGCCGCGCGCGCGAGCTGCGCCAGCTCCTGGACAACGTCGCGCGGGCCACCGACGAGCGCACCGGCTACCTCGTCACGCTTGTCGGGAACGCGGGCGTCGGCAAGTCCCGGCTGGTCGCCGAAGTCATGGCGCGCCTCGCGCAGCGCGAGGGCGTACGGATCCTGCGCGGGCGCTGTCTCGCGTACGGCGCCGGGATCACGTACTGGCCGCTCATGGACGTCGTCCGAGCGGACGCAGGCATCACCTCCAGCGATGACCGCGGCGCGGTGCTGGGCAAGCTCAGCGCACGGCTCGCCACGCTCTTCTCCGGCGACCGGCTGCCTGCGGTGCAGGCCCGGATCGCGCTGCTCCTCGGCCTCGAGCCCGCCGCTGCCGTC
>DATCOD010000194.1:0-85069 GCA_036564905.1 Candidatus Limnocylindria bacterium | reverse complement strand
GGCTTCCGCCGCGCTCGTCGGCAGCCGCCTCGAGGACGATGCCGTCGCGGCCGCGGCCGCGGCCGCGCACAAGGTGGCGCGGCCGATGGACAACACCTCCGGAACGATCGCGCAGCGCAAGAAGACGGTGCCGGTGTTCGCGACGCGCGCGCTCGCCTCGCTGCGCGACGGCTAGATGCGCAGCGTCGCGGTCGTGCCGGCGGCGGGCAGCGCGGAGCGGTTCGGCGGCAAGAAGCTCCTGACGCTCATCGACGGCGAGCCGCTGCTCGATCGCACGATCTCCGCGCTGCTGAACGGCGGGGTCGACCAGATCATCGTGGTCGTCGGGCCCGACGCCGGAGAGCTCACGCGGGACGTGAACGCGTTCAGCGATCCGCGCGTCTGGCCGGTGGTCAATCCGGATCCGTCGCGCGGCATGTTCTCGTCGTTGCAGACGGGAATGGCCGAGGCCCAAATCAAGTGGGGCGACGCGCTCGTCGTCCTCCCAGCGGATATGCCGTTCGTCCAGAGCGGCACCGTCGCGATCCTCCTCGACGTCTTCGCGTCGCGGCCGGCGATCGTGTCGCCGAAATACCAGGGAAAGCGCGGGCATCCGGTGATCCTCCCGCCCGCGCTGCGCGAGGAGATCCGCGCCGCGGAGCCGGCGCTCACGCTGCACGACATCCTGAAGCGGCATCCCGACCTACGCGTCGACGTCGACCTGCAGGACCGCGGGGTGGTGCGTGACGTCGATCGGCCGGAGGACCTACAAGCTCGGTGAGACACTAGGAGCGTGAGGGAGCTGTACGCGCGCATGGCGGAGCTCGCCCGGGAGGGCCGGCCATTCGCCGTCGCGACCGTCGTGCGGACGGTCGGGTCCACCCCGCAGGTCGTGGGCGCGAAGATGCTCGTCGACGACCTCGGCCGCACGTACGGGACCCTCGGTGGCGGCTGCGTCGAAGGCGACGCGTTCGCGGAAGCGAAACGCATCCTCGACGAGGGCGGCGCGTCGCTCCGCGAATACGAGCTCACCGAGGACCTCGCCTGGGACACCGGTCTCGTCTGCGGCGGGACGATGTGGATCCACATCGAGCCGGGCGAGGGCGCGCTCACCATCGGTGGCCGCGATCTCCTTCCGGACGTGCTCGCCGCGTCATCGACCGGCACGCCGATCGGTCTCGCGACGCTGCTGCGGAAGAACGGGCATGACGTGATCCCCGCGGGCCGGCTGTACGTGGAGCAGAGCGGTGCCTCGGGCGGCACGCTGGGCGATGCCGAGCTCGACGCGCGCGCTCGTGCGCTCGCAGTGGAGGCGCTGCGGGCCGGCACCGCGCGCACCGCGCCGCTCGATGACGGCCGCGAGCTCCTGGTCGAGCCCATCGTCGCGAAGCCGCATCTCGTCGTCGTCGGCGCGGGCCACGTCGGCCTCGCGCTCGCGAAGCTCGCGCACGGGCTCGACTACGACGTCACGGTCATCGACGACCGGCCGGAGTTCGCCTCGCAGGAGCGGTTCCCCGATGGGGTCGAGGTCGTGCGGGCGGACATGGTCGAGGCGCTCCGCACCCTGCCGATCGGCTGGAACGCGTTCATCGTCGTCGCGACCCGCGGCCACAAGCTCGACGCGCAGTGCCTCCGGGCGGCGATCGCGACGAGCGCGCGGTACGTCGGCCTCCTCGGCAGCAAGCGGAAGACCATCTTGATCGAGCGGATGCTCCGCGAGGAGGGTCTGTCGCAGGAGCGCATCCGCTCGGTGCACGCGCCCGTCGGCCTCGACCTGGGCGGCCGGACGCCGGCCGAGATCGCCCTCTCGGTCCTCGCGGAGCTCTCGATGGAGCGCTACGGGGGAAGCGGGCGGCCGCTGCGGCTCGGCGACGACATCTACGAGCGGGCGGTCTCACGTCCCCGGTAGGCCCAGCGTTCCATCTACGGAGGGTGGATAACGTCACGCTGACCTTCGGCGAACTTCTGGAGCGCCACGAGCGCGAGCTGTTCGCGTACGCCCTCAGGCTGTCGGGCCAGCGCGCCGACGCCGAGGATCTGTACCAGGACACGTTCCTCGCCGCGTTCCGAGCGTGGCCACCGCCCCGGCGCGGCAACGAGCGGGCGTGGCTGTACAAGATCGCGACGAACCGCGCGATCGATCGCGAGCGGCGCGCGAGGCGGATCGTCGCGAACGTGGACGACCTGGCGCTCGCCGCGCCGGAGCGCGACGACGTCACGCTCGCGGACCTCGCGGGCGCGATCGAGACGCTGCCCGCGGGGCAGCGCGCGGCGTTCGTCCTGCGCAAGCTCCAGGGGCTCCCGTATCTCGACATCGCGACGGCGCTCGAGTGCACGGAGGAAGCCGCGCGCGCGCGGGTGAGCGAAGCATTGAAGAAAGTGAAAGCGGCGGTGGCCTGAAGATGACGATGGATCTGGTGCTCGGCGAGGCGCGCGAGCGGCTGCTCGCGAAGGCGAAGCGAGAAGGGCTCGCGACGGTCGGCTATGACGTGCTCGCCTCGCCGCTCGGGCCGCTGTGGGTCGCGATCGGACCGAAGGGCGTGACGACGATCCATTACGGCAACGAGCCCTCCGAGGGCGAGCTGCGGCGCCTCGTCCGCGTGTACGGGCCGGGCGTCGTTCCGGACCACCGGCGCTCGGGCGCGCTCGCGAAGGAGCTCGACCAGTACTTCAGCGGCAAACGCCAAGTGTTCGACATCGACGTCGACCTGTCGGGGCTCACGCCGTTCCAGCGACGGATCCTCGCCGCTACGGCGAAGATCCCGTTCGGCGAGGTGCGCACGTACCAGACGATCGCGCGGCGCGCGGGCAACGAGAAGGCGTCACGCGCGGCGGGCGGAGCGCTGAACCAGAACCCGATCCCGATCATCGTGCCCTGCCACCGGGTGGTCGGATCGAGCGGATCGCTCGTTGGCTACGCGGGCGGCCTCGATGTGAAGCGCAGGCTGCTCGCGATCGAAGGAGCGGACCTCGCGCGGCGCCACTAGCCCAGCGCGAGCGCGATGACGCCCCCCACCATGAGCGCCGCGGCGATCGATCTCCGTCCGGCATCCGCCTCGGCCAGCGTTCGCGCGCCGATGAGCACGCCGAACAGGATCCCGATCTCCCGCGCCGGAGCGACGTAGCTCACCGGGCTGATCGCGAGCGCCGTGAGCACGAGCATGTACGCGAGCGGCGACAGCGACGCCACGGCCAGCGCGGCGGTCCGGTTGGCGGCCCATTCCGCCCTCACCTCGGGCCACCGCCGCAGCGCGAGCGGCGCCAGGATGAGCGACCGGCCGATGTTCGAGGTCCACTCATACGGGACCGGCGGGATGAGCAGCGCGCTCACGCCGCGCTTGTCCCAGAGCGTGTACGCCGCGATGGTCACGCCGGTGAGGAGCGCGTAGCCGACCGCGGCGCCGACGCCGCGCTGCCGGAGCTTGCGCGGATCACCGGTGAGCACGAAGACACCGATCGCGATCGAGACCGCGCCGGCCAACGCGAGCGGGGTCGGACGCTCGCCGAAGATGAGGATCGCCGCGATCGTGGCGAGCACCGGGCCGGTGCCGCGCGCGAGCGGGTACACGACCGACAGATCGCCGGCGCGATACCCGCGCTGCAGGAAGATGAAGTACGCCACGTTCAGCGCGGCCGACCCGAGCATCCACAAGAGCTCGAGCGGGCCGATCCGCGGGCCGGTCAGGATCAGCACCGCGATCGCGACCGGCGCATAGAGCGGGATGGCGAGCGTGAGCGCGAGCCACAGGAACGGCACGCCACCGCGGGCGCGTTTCGCGAACAGGTTCCACGTCGCGTGCGCCACGGCCGACGAGAGGACGAGCGCGAGAGCGAACGCGGTCACCGCCGGGTCTTGAGCGCGCCGCGAAGCGCGGCCTTGAACGCCGCCGGCCGTGCTTCGACGACCGACACGTCGTCGCAGCCCACCCAGCGCGCGGCCTCGACGAGCGCGCGGGCGATCTGCTTCGCCGCGGCCGGCTCGCCGCTCACGCGCTTCGCGACGAGCGTGGTCCCCGTGCGACCCGGATCGACGCGACCGACGAGCTTGCCGGCGGCGAGCACCGGCATCACGAAGTAGCCGTGCACGCGATCGGGCGCCGGGACGTACGCCTCGAACTTGTGCGCGTAGTCGAAGATGCGCGCGGTGCGCGGCCGGTCCCAGATCAGCGAGTCGAACGGCGAGATGAGCGCCGTGCGGTGGCTGCCACGGATCCCGGCACTGAGCGCGCGCAACGCCTTGGGCGACGCCCAGGCTTCGACCTCCCAGCCCCGCACCGTGACCGGGACCAGCTTCGCCCGGTCGACGGCCGCGCGGGCGTCCCGCAGGCTCACCCCCATCCAGCCGAAGTAGCCGCGGAGATCGGTCAGGGTCCCGACACCGAGCCGGTCCGCCGCGAGCTTGATGAGCGTGGCATGGCACGTCGCGTCGTCCGCATCGATCGCGCGGAGCCGCGCGGGAACCGCGCGCTCCGCCAGGTCGTACACCCGCCGCCAGGCCTGGCGCTCGACGCACACGACCTCGCCGATGGCGAGAAGCCGCTCGAGCGCGATCTTTTCAGCCGACCAGTGCCACCACACGTTCTCGGGCCGCGGCGCCTTGCTCCGCGAGCCGCCCAGGTCGGTCGCGGTGAGCGGGCCGCGTGACTTCAGCTCGGCAAGCATCGCGCGCATCGCGCGCTGCTCCGGAGGACGGCGCGGGTGGATCCGCCGCGCGCTCAGCCTGCGGCGGGCGGCAAGGTGCGGCCAGAGCTCCATCGGGAGGATGCAGTACGCGTGCGCGATCCCCTCGAACGCGCGCGCCGGCCGGCCCCAGTACGCCTCCTCGACCGCCTCACGACCCACCGGACCGAGACGCGCGTAGGCGGCCAGCTCATGCGAGCGCGCGAGCACGGAGATCGTGTCGAGCTGCACGGCGCCGACGCGCCGGAGCATCGTCCGCACGTCGCCGTCGGGCGGGCCGATGAACCCCTGCGTGTACAGCGCGAGCGTCCGGGCCTCGGCGGCGGAAAGCTCCGTGGTCACGCCGGGCGGGTGAACCAGGTCGCGCGGTACAGGGTGCGGAAGCCGACGTCGTGCAGGTTGTGGCCGCTCGGGGAATCCGGATCGGTCTGCGAGATGAAGATGCGCTTGCCGCGCGCGAGTCCCTCTTGGATCCGCGCCGCGATCAGCGCCTTTTGGATGCCCCGCCCGCGGAACTTCGCGATCACGCTGCCCGAATAGCAGCCCGCGACCCGCTGGGTGAGGACGAGCTCGCCCGTTCCGGCGTCCTCTCCGTCGACCGACGCGATGAACCCGGCGCCGTTCGCGCCGAGCACCTCGAGCGAGGCGGCGGTGAGGTCCACGAAGAACGGGCCGAGCACGCCGTCACCGCCCATGTCGAAGCCATCACGGACGAGCTCGCCGAGGCGGGCGTACTCGGTCCGCGCAACGCGTCGCACGGCGACGCCCGGAAGGGCGACGTCGACGGCGTGATCGGTCTCGAGAACATGCGACTCGTAGCCGTGGCCCGAGTCGGTGAAGCCGGCGCGACCGAGCGCGGCAAGGATGTCCGGCGGGGTGATACCCGAGTAGACCTCGACGCAGGCCGTCCGCTTCTTCGAGGCGAAGTGGCGCGCGACCGCGTCGATCCCGCCCGTATCGAGCGGCCCGAGGATGCCGGCGCCGATGACCCGGTTGAACAGCGGGTAGTCCCACGTCGCGCAGGTCGGCGTCGCGAGCCCCGCGACGATGTCGAACGCGGTCCCGTAGCGCGCGGAGATCTCCGGTCCCGCCGCGACGAATGCGCGGCCGCCGGCGATCTGGTTGTCGAGCTCGAGCCGAATGAGCTCCGCGTCGCCCATCAGGCGAGGCCGCGCAGGGTCCGCCGGACCAGCTCCCGGGCGAGCGGGACCTTGTACCCGTTGTCCTTCAACGGCTCCGCGCGGTCGAGCGCCGCATCCGCGGCCTCCTGGCACGCGCCGTCGTCCAACGTGCGGCCTTCGAGGACCTTCTCCGCGTCGCGCGCGCGCCACGGCACGGGCGCGACGCCGCCGAGCACGATGCGGGCGTCGCGCACGACGCCACCGATGAGCTTGACGGAGACCGCGACGGAGACGGTGGCGAAGCTCCAGGTCTTGCGCTCCATCGCCTTCTCGAACGCGCCGCGGCGGGCGAGCGCGTTCTCCGGCACGCGGACCTCGACGATGAGCTCGTCGGACGCGATCGCGTGCTCGCGCCGCACGCGGCCGTGCGGTGTCACGAAGAGGTCGCCGAGCGGCATCGTCCGCGAGCCACGCGATCCGGTGAGCGCGACGGTCGCGTCGTACGCGATGAGCGCGGGCGCGAGGTCCGACGGAGCGACCGCGACGCACTCCTCGGCGCCGATGATGGCGTGCTGCCGGTTGTCGCCATCCACCGCGAAGCAGCGCACGCCGCCCTTCAGCCAGCACGGGTACGCCTCGTCGCGGAAGTACCAGCAGCGGTTCCGCTGCAGCAGATTGCCGCCGACCGTTCCCATCGTGCGGAGCTGCAGCGTCGCGGCCGGCCGCAATGCGTCGCCGACGATCGGCATGAGCTTCGCGAGCTCGGCCGACGTCTCGAGCTCGACGAGTGGCACCAGCGCGCCGATGCGAAGGCCCTTGCCCTTCGCGCGCGTCCAGCCGCGCAATGGCTGGAGGTCGCGGATGTCGACGATCCGCTCCGGTGCGGCGATGCGATCTTTCATCAGGCCGAGCAGATCCGTGCCGCCGGCCATCACCGTCGCGCCGCCGCGCGCCAGCTCGAGCGCCTCGGTCACCGAATGCGCTCGCGTGTACGCGAACGGCCTCATTGGAGGCGCCTTCCCACAGCAGCCTCCGGCTGCGTCCGCTGAAGGCTCAATGCTTCGAGGACCCGCTGCCGGGTGATCGGCGCGGTCCTCACCCGCACGCCGATGGCGTTGGCCACCGCGTTGGCGACCGCGGCGGGCAGCGGGATGATCGGCGGCTCGCCGAGGCCCTTCGCCCCGATGTTGTTGGCCTTCGCGTCAGGCTCGTCGATGAACTTCACCGTGATCTTCGGCACGTCACGGACCGTTGGGATCTTGTAGCCCTCGAGGTTGCCGTTCAGGACCCGCCCGGTCGGCCGGTCGACGACCCGCTCCTCGCTGAGAACGAAGCCGAGGCCCTGGATCACACCGCCCTCGACCTGCGACGCCGCCGTGAGCGGGTTGACGACGCGGCCGATGTCGTGGACGGCGACGACATGCTCGACGAACACCTCGCCGGTGCGCACGTCGACCTCGACCTGCGCGAAGTGCGCCCCGAACGTCTTCAGCGAGAGGCCCTCCGGGTTCGGGAACCGCGAGCCCTTCCCGATCACGGTGTAGTTCTCGACCTGGTGGAGCACCTCGGCGAGCGGCGTGCGCCGTCCCTTGCTGACGATCGCGCCACGCTCGACGCGTAGCTCGGACGTACCGACCTCGAGCAGTCCGGATGCGGCATGGAGGAGCTGCATCCGCGCGTCCTTCGCGGCGAGCCGGACCGCGGGCCCCACGGACGCGACCGTGAGGGAGCCGGCCGAGATCGGCGCGTACTGGCTGTTCGTGTCGCCCAGCTCGACGCGCACGTCGCCCACCTCGAGCCCGAGCTCCTCCGCGACCAGCTGCGCGAGCACGGTGCGCGTGCCGGTGCCGATGTCCTGCGTCCCGCAGCGCAGCACGGCCGTCCCGTCGGGATTCAGGTGCACGGTCGCATACGCGGGCGGGAACCCGCTGCCGCCCCAGAGCTGCGAGGCCATGCCGTAGCCGCGCCGGCGATGCGGCGCGCTGCCACGTGCGCCGTCCGGCGTCCGGTGCTGCCAGCCGATCTCCTTGGCGCCGGCGTCGTAGCAGGCCAGCAGCCGCTTCAACGAATAGCGCATCCCGGTCACCGGGTCGGTCTGCCGCGCCGCGTGGCGACGCCGCAAGGCGAGGGGATCCTCGCCGATGCGATCGGCGAGCTCGTCGATGGCCTGATCGAGCGCGAAGGTGCCCTCGACGTAGCCGGGCGCGCGGAACGACGCGAGCGCGCCGAGGCTCGTGACCACCTTGTACGAGCGCGTGCGCACGTTCGGGATGTCGTACAGGCCGTTCGTGGGGCCGGTGGGGTCGGCGACCCAGCGGCCCTGGCCGGCGTTGGACCACGAGAGATGCTCGATCGCGCTGATCCGCTTGCCGCGTGCCGCGATCTTCACCGTCTGGTACGTCGCGGAGCGATTGCCCGCCGCGAGGTTCTCCTCGTCGCGCGTGAGGAAGCAACGCGCGGGCTTCCCGAGCTGGCGCGCGAAGATCGCGGCCATGATCGTGTACTTCCCCGCTCCGCCCTTGGACCCGAAGCCGCCGCCCATGTAGTCGCAGAGGACGCGGATGTCGGAGTACGGGATCTTCAACGCGGCCTGCAGCCCCGCGCGCACGCCGAACACGTGTTGCGTCGATTCCCACACCGTGAGCTCGTCGCCGTCCCACCGCGCGACCGCACCGTGCGTCTCGAGACTGTTGTGCAGCTGCGTCGACGTCCGGTAGGTCGCCTCGACGATCGTCCGCGCCTCGGCGAAGGCACGCGTCGTATCCCCGCGATCGAGCTTGCCGGACTCGGTGACGTTCCCCTTCTCGTCGAGGCGGGTCGCATCCTCGCGCATCGCCTCCTCGAGATCGGGCACGAAGGGCAGGATCTCGTATTCGACGTCGATGAGCCGGATCGCCTCGCCCGCGATCTCCTCGGTGTCCGCGGCGACGGCCGCGACCTCATCGCCCGCGAACCGCACCTCCTCGCGGAAGATCGTCTCCTCGCCGCGGAACGCCGCCTTCGGCGCGTTGAACCGGTGCAGGACCCCGCGCACGCCGGGAAGCGCCTGCGCGCGGCTCGCGTCGATCGCGCGGACGCGCGCGCGTGGGTACGGACTGCGCAATACGCGGATGTGCAGCATCCCGGGCAGATACAGATCCTGCGTGTACCGCGCGCGACCGGTGACCCGCGCGATCCCGTCCACGCGGGGATACCGCTTGCCGACGATCGAGAGCCCGGCGTCGGCGCCCCACGGCGCCAGGTCCGTGCCGTCGACGAGCGCGGTCTCCTCGCTGATCGTGCCCTCGAACTCGGCCTTCGTTCGGACGATCTTGATGCTCACCGGCGCGCCTTCTTCGCCGCGCTCAACGCGGCTGCGACGATGTTCGGGTACGCGCCGCATCGGCAGAGATTGCCGCTCACGGCGCGCAGCACATCCTCAACGGTGGGCCGCGGATCGCGCCTGAGCAGACCGACGCACGACATGATCTGGCCGGGCGTGCAAAAACCGCACTGCAAGGCGTCGTGCTCGATGAACGCCTCCTGGACCGGGTGCAGCCCGCGCTCGGTCGAGAGGCCCTCGACGGTCTCGACGGCGTGCCCGGCACACGCGACCGCGAGCGTCAGGCACGAGTACACCGGTTGGCCATCCAGCAGAACGGTGCACGCGCCGCAGGTCCCTTCGTCGCAGACGCGTTTCGCGCCGGTGAGCCCGAGCGTCTCGCGCAGCGTGTCGAGGAGCGTTCGATGCGGCGGGACGTGCACGCTGACGCCATCCCCGTTGACCTCGAAGGCGATGTCGACGGCACCCGGACCGATGGAGCGTGAAGTCTTGGACAAGGGACCGTCATCGTACGGAACCTTTCCTTAGAATGCGCGTCACACGGCGATGGGGAGAAATGCGTGGCGAAGCCGATGAAGAAGGTCGGCGTGGTTGGCTTCGGGCTCATGGGCTCGGGCATCGCGCAGGTCTGCGCGCAGGCGGGCTACGACACCGTCATCCGGGAGGTCGGACAGCCGCTCCTCGACAAGGGCTTCGGGCGCGTCGAGTCGTCCCTCGCGCGCGTCGTGAAGGCGGGCAAGATGACCGAGGACGACGCGAAGAGCGCCCGCGGACGCATGACCGGCACGACCAAGCTGGAGGACCTCAAGGACTGCGATCTCGTCATCGAGGCCGTGGTCGAAGAGATCGAGCCGAAGAAGGCGGTCTTCGGCGCGCTGGACCAGCTCTGCCCGGCGACGACCATCTTCGCGTCGAACACGTCGAGCCTCACGATCGTCGAGCTGGCCGCGAGCACGAAGCGGCCCGACCGCTTCGCGGGGCTGCACTTCTTCAGCCCGGCGCAGATCATGCCGCTCGTCGAGATCGTCCAGGCATTGACCACGAGCGATGGAACGATCGCCACCCTCCGCGAATTCGTCACGACGCTCGGGAAGACCGGCGTGGTCTGCAAGGACACGCCGGGGTTCATCGTGAACCGGCTCATGGTCCCCTACCTGCTCGGCGCGATCCGCGCGCTCGAGCAGGGCGTCGCGACGGTGGAGGAGATCGACACCGCCGTGAAGCTCGGGCTCCGGCACCCGATGGGTCCGTTCGAGCTCATCGACTTCACGGGCCTCGACATCAACCTGCACGTCGCCAACATCTTCTTCGACGAGTTCAAGGACCCGAGCATGGCCCCGCCGGCGCTGCTGAAGCGCATGGTGCTCGCGGGCCGCCTCGGGGTGAAGACCGGTCGCGGTTTCTACGAGTACGACGAGAAGGGGCAGAAGAAGCCACCATCAACGCCGACGAAGTGATCGACACCCGCAAGGCGGCGGTGTGGAGCGCGATCGCCGCCGTCGCGCATCTCTCGATCGTCGCGTTCGGCGCGGTCGCGTATCCGTACCTCTATGACGTCCAGGTCGCCGTCGCCTACGGCTTCCTGCTGCCGGGCATCGCGGTGCTGCACGTCCGGCACGCCGCCGTGCGGCAGAGCGGCGCGATCCTGGCGACCATCGCGGGCGCGGCGGTCGCGACGGTCGGCCTTGCCGGATCGGCCAACGTCGACGTGCGCCCCGCGTCGCTGTTCGTGCTCGGGATGTGGTGGTGGACCATCGGGAAGATGTGGGCTCAGACCGGCGTGATGCCGCGCACGTTCGGCGCTGTCACCGCGGGTCTCGGGCTCTGCGCGTTCGCGCTCGTGCCGCTCGAGGCTTTCTCGAGCGCGTTCACCGCGGTCATGCCGCGCTCGCTGGCCGATGCCCTCGCCCAGCCGTACTTCAGCGCGGCCCATCTGGTCCTCGGCCTGTGGCTGCTCGCGCTGGCGTCGATCCTCGCGCGCGTCGCGCCTCCGGCCGGCTGAGTCAGCGGGCGGCGGTCAGGGCGACGCAGCGGCGCCCGAACGGCAGCGTCACGGTCCGGTAGCCCGCGCCGCGCTACGCCCGTGCGGGACGATGACGCGGATCGGTCCCGCTGAAGAGCGAGAGCGCCTCCCAGGTGACACCGAAATCATGGAACGGCTGCTCGCGGAAGCGGTAGTCGTAGTGCTGGATCACGGCCGCGAGCCGTTGCTCGAGGGCGGTGTACGCGGCGCGCTGCCGCCGCGCTTCGCGTGGATCGGCGCGCACGGCGGGACCGAGCGAACCGACCGGAAGCGCCTCCGCGATCGACGGCCCTCGCGGGAGGTCCCGGCGGCGGACCGGCTGCGGATGGCGCGGGCACACGCCGGCGAGGCGCCGCCCGCCGATGGTCTCCAGGTCGTGGCGTTCTCGCAGGGCAGCGACGTCGCACGCCGGACACGGCCCGCTTGCCGCGACGGGCATACCCGTCTCGAGGAGGCGCGCGACGTGGCGGCACAGGTCAGCGCAGACGATCGACTCGGCGAGCGGCGCGCCGGTCCGGGCCGCCGCTTGGTTCGCGTGTTCGCGGCAGAAGCCGAGGCTGCTCCGCAGCTCCGCCCGGAGCGTCGGGTCATTCACCAGCTCGTAGGCGAACGCCGTGATGAATCGCTCCCCCGCCTGTTCGCTCCGGCGACAGATCGCGCAACCGAACGCGGACTCCCGGACGAGATCCTCGAAGGCCGCGCGATCGTTCACCGGCTCGCGACCCGCGACATCTACTCGGTCGGCGCGGGCTGCGCTCGATGATGCGACGGCACGGGTTCCAGCGCAGCCTCGGTCTCCTCCTCTTCGGTGATGCCCGTCCCGGGGCGGAAGAAGGCCTGGGCGATGAGGGTCGGCACCACGGCGCTGAGGATCACGACCGTGACCAGGATCGTGTACTGCGTCTGGTCGATGATCTTGTTCGTCAGTCCGAACAGCGCGGAGATCGTGCCGAAGGTGAGGCCGGTGCTCATGAGAAGGGTCGTATACGTTCCGTCGCGGGGCGTGAATCGGAAGGCGCGCGTGACCGGCCAGACGCCGATGAACTTGGTCGCGAGCTTGATCCCGAGCAGCACCGCGATCAATCCGGCCCCCGCGAGCACCGCTGGCAGGCTCACGAACAGCCCGGCCTTCAGGAAGTAGAACGGCGTCAGCAGGGCGAACGCGATGCTCCGCATCCGGTCGATCAGCAGCTTGTCGCGCGCGAAGACCCCCGCGATCACGAGGCCGACAAGGTAGGCCGGCAGCACGGCTTCGCTCTTCGCCAGGGTCGCGAACCCGCCCAGCGCGAGAAGCACGAAGAAGATGAATTTGATCTCGGGCTCCGAGACATGGGCCCCGAGGCGCGTGACGACGAGGCGTGTCAGCCGCGGCAGAAAGTAGAGGCTCAGCGCGAGGATGACGATGAACAGGATCATGAAGCCGTTGAAGTTCGCGAAGAGCGCTCCGAGCGCGAGCACGGTGCCAAGGTCGGTCACGAAGCATGCGGCGAGGATCGTCTTGCCCAGGTCCGTCGCGTTGAGCCCGGTCTCGACCATCACCGCGTAGACCACCGCGACCGATGTCGTAGAGAGCGCGATACCGGCGATGAGCGCGGCCCGGTGATCCCAGCCGCTCACGTGTTCCGCGAACAGCCATGCCCCGAGGAACGGAAGCACGAATGAGATCGTGCCGATCGCGAGGGTCGGCCGAAGATGCCTGCGCAGTGCGTCGGGCTCGATCTCGGCCCCGGCGAGGAAGGTGAGCAGGACCGATCCGAACGAGGCGAGGAAATCGATCCAGGTCGTCGTCTGCAGGCCCAGGAAATTGCCCGCGAAGATCCCGAGCGCGATCTCGGTCAACGCGACCGATACGCCGAGGCGGATCGAGACGAGGCTCGCGGCCAGCGCGAGCCCGATCCACGCGGCCGCGATGAACCAGATGTTGTCGGCGATGAGCTGCTGGAGCATCAGGCCTCCCACCGGTCGATCCGGTCCCCAGGTCGGTCCGATCCACACGGACCGCCACCTAGGGACCATCAGCCCTCGCGGGCGGTTCGGACGCCATCGGCGTCCCGGCGGGACCCATCGCGCGAGCGCAAGGATAGCCAATGGCCGGCCGGGCGTCATTCGCTCGGGGGCGCATAGGCTCACGCGATGCGCGCGCTCGTGGTGCTGGACGGCGAACCGCTGGGCAGCGAAACATGGCTCGCCCGGCTCGCGAAGGACGCCGATGTGATCATCGGAGCCGACGGCGGGGCGATGC
This sequence comes from Candidatus Limnocylindria bacterium, assembly GCA_036564905.1. Classification (GTDB taxonomy): domain Bacteria; phylum Chloroflexota; class Limnocylindria; order P2-11E; family P2-11E; genus UBA4735. Next base: position 71,702 of record DATCOD010000194.1, on the reverse strand, counting down.
GCCTGGGCGCGGCCGGCCTTCGGCCCGATCTCGTCGTCGGGGATCTCGATTCGCTCTCGGCCGACGCGCGGCGAGACCTCGAGACGGCCGGCGTCACGTTCGAGGTCCACCCCGACGAGAAGGACCAGACCGACGCCGAGCTCGCCCTCGACGCGGCGGTGACGCGCGGGGCGGACGAGATCGTCGTCGTCGGCGCGTTCGCCGGCGCCCGGCTCGACCACATGGTCGGCAACGTGCTCCTCCTCGCGCACGAGGACTTCGCGGCGATCGACGTCTCGCTGGTCACGGAGCACGCGACCTTCCGCGCCCTCCGGGGCCCGGGCATCCTCGAGCTCGAGGGCGCGCCGGGCGATTGGGTGACCCTCGAGCCCCTCTCGGAGGTCGTTCGCGGTGTCGCGACCGATGGGCTGCGGTATCCGTTGCGGCACGAGGCGCTCGTCCGCGGATCGACGCGTGGCGTGAGCAACGAGCTCACCGAGCGGCGCGGGAGCGTCGAGGCCGCCGACGGTCTCCTGCTCGTCGCCGTTGTGACCCGCCGGTCGGTAGCATCACGCTGATGGCGATCAAGACCGGTCAACAGAAGGCCCAGCCGCGATCGCGTCATGAAGCTCTGGGCCTCACGCTCGACGACGCGAAGGGGATGTATCGCGCGATGCTCCTCACCCGGATGCTCGGCGAGCGGATGATGCAGATGAACCGGATGGGCCGCGCGGCCTTCGTCGGCGTGGCCGACGGGCACGAGGCCGCCGAGGTCGGCTCCGCCTGGCTCATCCGGCGCGGTCACGACTGGGTCCATCCATACTACCGGGACGTCGGCGTCGCGCTCGTGCTCGGCCAGACCGCGAAGGACCAGTTCCTCGGCGTCTTCGCGAAGGCGACCGATCCGAACTCCGGCGGGCGCCAGATCGTGAACCAGTTCAGCTCGCCCGAGGCGAACATCGTCACCGGGTCGGTCTGCATCGCGACGCAGTTCCCGCAGGCCGCGGGGATCGCGCTCGCGATCAAGGTGCGTAAGGAGGACCGCGTCGTCTTCACGTACGGCGGCGACGGCTCCACCAGCCCGGGCGACTTCCACGAGGCCGTCAACTTCGCCGCGATCCACAAGCTCCCGGTCGTGTTCGTCATCGAGAACAACCTGTTCGCGATCTCCACGCCGACCGCGAAGCAGATGAGCGTGCCGAACGTCGCGGACCGCGCCGCGGGGTACGGGATCCCCGGCCTCATCGCCGACGGCACGGACGTCCTCGACGTCTACGCCAAGACGAAGGAGGCCGCGGACCGCGCGCGCCGCGGCGAGGGGCCGAGCATCGTCGAGGTCAAGTGCTACCGCTACCAGCCGCACAGCTCCGACGACGACGACTCGCGCTACCGCTCAAAGGACGCGTTGAAGGAATGGCAGGCGAAGGACCCCGTCGACAAAGGTCGCGACTACCTCCTGTCGCAGGGGGTGCCGCGGTCCGCGCTCGATGCGCTCCGTGCGGAGATCGCGGCCGAGATCGAGCGCTCGATCGACGAAGCCGAGGCCGCGCCCGACCCCAGCGCCCTGGACCTCCTTCTGCACGTGTACGCGAAGGACGGCATCCCGGGCGGCACCCGCGCGTAGAGCGTTGAAGCGCGCGGGCCTCATCGGGCTCGCCCTGCTCGTCGCCACGTGCGCCGCGCCACCGCCGTCGACCGCCGCACCGACGCCATCGCCGACCCGCGAGCCCGGCACGTACGCGGTCACGGCGCTCCTCGACCTGTCGGGCAGCCGCGGGCCACGCGGCGACGCGCAGCGCAGCGCGATGCAGCAGTGGGCATCGAGCGGCGCGCAACGCACGTCGCCGCGGGTGAAGCTGCGGATCGTCGATGTCGCCGGGAGCGACGCGAAGCTGCTCCTCGAGCTGAAGCGTGCCGCGGACGCCGGTGATACCGACGCGTTCGTGATCGGCGTGCCCGCGACGCTCGACGATGCGCTCATGGGCGCGATCGCGCTCGTGCGGCGTCCGGTGCTGTTCACGCTTCCGATCCCCGAGCCGACCGGCGACGCGGCGCGCTGGATCTTCGGGCTGGCGCCGACCCCCGACGCGCTCGCGCGGGCGCTCGTCGATGCCCTCCCGACGCCCGCCACACCGGGGATCGTCGTGACAAGCGGCACGCTCGCATCGGGCCGCGAGAAGGTCGCCTTGGACGGGGCGTTCCGCGCGGAGGGCCGCGCCGCGCCGCTCACGATGAGCGCGGCGCCGGATCAGCGGGAGCTCTTCGCCCAGCGGTCCAGACCATTCCTCGGCACGAGCTCGGGCATGTTCTTCACCGGCCCGACGGCGGCCTACCTCGATCCGGTGCGCGTGGTGCCGGCGGCCGACCCGGCGACCACGGTGCTGGTGTTCCTTTCCTATCTGACCGACCCGAACGAAGCGAGCCGCCTTGGCAGCAGCGCCGCGGGCGTGCGCTGGCCGGGCCTGCGCCGCCCGACGGAGCTGGCCGTCGGAACGCATGCCGCCACCGCGACCGATGCGCTCGCGCTGCTCGCGGCGAGCGCCGACGCGGCCGGCGATGCCGAGCGGTCGCGGGCGCGCATCGAGGGCGGTACATTCGCCGGCATCGCCACGACGTACACGTTCACCGCCACGCGCCACGTAGGCGTCGATCCGCGCGAGATCGCGCTGCTCGCCTGGGACAACGGCCACGTGGTCATGGCACGCCCGATCGCCGGGCCGGTCCGGTGAGCGAGCTCGACGCCCTCGTGTACGACTGGAACCGTGACGGTCGCGCCGCGCGCGCCGATTACCGTGCCGTCGAGCTCGATGACGAGACGCTGCGCGACGGCCTCCAGGGCCCATCGGTCCGCAATCCGCCGCTCGACGTGAAGATCCGGCTCCTCCACCTGATGGATCAGCTCGGGATCCAGAGCGCGGACATCGGCCTCCCCGGCGCCTCGGCGCGGGCGCGCGAGGAGATCGTCGCGCTCGCGACGGAGACGGCGAAGCTCCGCATCACGCCGAACGTGGCATGTCGCACGCATCCCGCCGACATCAACGGCGCGATCCAAGCGGCGGTCGCATCAGGTGTGGCCATCGAGACCTGCGCGTTCATCGGCTCGAGCCCGATCCGCCGGGTCGCCGAGAGCTGGTCGATCGACACCATGCGGAAGCAGGTGGAGGAGTCGGTCAGCCTGGCGACCCGGAACGGGTTGCCGGTCATGTTCGTGACCGAGGACACCACCCGCGCGGATCCGTCGACGCTCGTCACGCTGTACGAGACCGCCATCGGCGCCGGGGCGAAACGGATCTGCGCGTCGGACACCGTGGGCCACGCCACGCCCGAGGGCGTGCGCAACCTGCTGACCTTCATCCGCGCCGACATCATCAAGGGGCGCGACGTGAAACTCGACTTCCACGGCCACAACGACCGCGGCCTCGGCACGATCAACGCGCTGGCCGCGACAGCGATCGCCGATCGAGTCCACGGCACCGCCCTCGGCATCGGCGAGCGCGTCGGCAATACGTCGATGGACCAGCTGCTCGTGAATCTCCGGCTCTGGGGGCTCATCACGACCGACCTCGAGCCGCTCGTCGAGTACGCCGCGCTCGTGGTCGAGCACTGCGGCGCGGCATTGCCTCCGAACTACCCCGTGCTCGGTGCCGACGCGTTCCGCACCGGGACGGGCGTGCATGCGGCCGCGGTCGTGAAGGCGCTCCGCATGGGGGACCGGGCGCTCGCGGATCGCGTGTACAGCGGCGTCCCCGCGTCCGTCGTGGGACGCGAGCAGCGCATCGAGGTCGGCCCGATGAGCGGCGAGTCGAACGTCGTGTTCTGGCTCGAGCTGCGCGGCATCGAGCCGACCCGCGCGCGGATCGATCGCGTGATGGCGGCGGCGAAAGCGTCGGACCGGCTGCTCACGGAGGAGGAGGTCGGCGCGCTCGCCCACCTAGACTGAGCGCGGTGACCGACGTGCGCCATCGCATCGCGCCCGCGAAGCTCCTCCCGGGCGTCACCGCCGCGGACATCGAGCGGCGCGCGGCCGCACCCGAAGCCGCGCGTTCAGAGCACCGCATCCGCGGGACGTCGCTGATCTTCTGGGATCGGTCGGGGCGCCGCCCCGGGAAGAAGCTCGACGCCATCGACACGGACCAGATCACTCCGGCCAAGGACTGCGTGTCCGAGAGCCTCGATACGCTCGATGAGCGCTGGAAGGCCGGCTCGTTCCGATTCCTGATGCCCGATTTCAGAAAGCGCGTGCACGGCGGCGAGACGTTCGTGATCGCCGGCGACCGGTTCGCCATCGGGAGCTCGCGCGAGATGAGCCCCGCCGGCCTGAAGGCCGTCGCCGAGGAGGCGGGCCTCGAGCTGGTGATCGTGTGCGGCGACAACATGGGCGACATCTTCCGCCGGAACGCGTTCAATCTCGGCCTCGAGGTCGTGCAATCGCCCGCCGCGGTCGACGATGCCCAGGACGGCGACGCGTTCAGCTTCGAGCCCGCGAGCCGCAGGCTCACGAACGAGACGCAGGGCACGACCTACGACCCGAAGCCGCTCACGCCGAAGGAGGACGAGATCCGCCGCTCGGGCGGGATCTTCACGATCGGCCGGCGCGAGTTCGCCGACTCGGTGCGGCGGCAGCCGAAGATCGAATGGCCGGACGACGAGACCGCTCGGCGGATGACGACGACCGAACGGATCATCTGGGCGCACCGCGTCGACAAGGACGCCGACGTCACGCCCGGCACGACGCTCCGCGTGTACGCCGATCTGCTGCCGGCGTCGGACGGGACCGCGCCGTTCTCGATCCACACGTTCAATCAGATCACCGGCGGCGACACCATCGCCCCGAGGCAGATCGCGGTGGCGAACGATCACTTCGTGTTCACCCGCAAGGAGGCCGACGACAAGCAGACGGCGATCGGGAAGGCCTTCGCGGAGAAGTTCGGCATCCGAACGCCGTACTACGCGACCCCGGGAGACGGGATCTTCCACTTCTACTTCCCCGAGCAGGGGCTCGTGCATCCCGGATCGTTCGTCGCCGGCGCGGACTCGCACTCGCGCGCGTACGGCGCCTACGGCGCGGTCGGCATCGGCGTCGGCTCGACGACGCTCGGCTTCGGCTGGGCCACCGGTTACGTGTTCACGACGCTGTCGAAGGCGCGCCGCGTCGTGCTTACCGGGGCCCTGCAGCCATGGGTGAGCGGGAAGGACATCGTGCTGGCGCTCCTCGAGCGCTGGGGCACCGCGCAGTCGCAGGGCATGTCCGTCGAATTCGTGGACGAGCGCGTCCAGCTGCCGATCGCGTATCGCAACACGATCGCGAACATGATGGCCGAGGGCGAGGCGCAGAACGGCATCTTCGCCGCGGACGAGATCACCGCCGCCTGGTACCGGAAGATGGGCATCGCGCTCCCCTACCCGCTCGTGCGGCCCGGTCGGGACGCGCGCTACGAGATCGACGAGACGCTGGACCTTTCCGGGATCGTGCCGATGATCGCGAAGCCCTTCTCGCCGGGCAACGCGTTCGCCGCGGAGGCCGTTGCGAGCGAGCACCTCGCGTTCGACAAGGCGTACATCGGCTCGTGCACGAACGGGAGCTACGACGATCTGCTCCAGGCCGCCCTCGTGGTCCGGGGCGCGCGCGACGCCGGCCACACGAAGGCGGCGACGGATTTCGTCGTCTTCCCCGGCTCGGGCTCGGTGAAGGACGCGATCGAGCGGCCGGACGCGCGCCTCGGCGGCGAGTCGGTCGCCGATGTCCTGCGCTCGGTCGGTGCCGAGATCCGGATGAGCTGGTGCGGCCCGTGCTTCGGACAGGGCGACGACGCGCTGGCGCAGGGCCAGCGCGCGATCACGTCGTTCAACCGGAACTGGCAGAACCGCATGGGCGTCGGGGGCGAGGGCTATCTCGCGAGCCCGGCCGTGGTCGCCTCGTCGGCGTTGCTCGGATACATGGCGCCGCCGAGCGAGCTGCGCCTGCGTTGGACGCCCGAGCGCTACGGGATCTAGGACCGCGAGGTGGGCGGGCTCCTGCTCTGGCTCATCGTCGGCACGTTCAGTGGGGCGTCGCCGTGATCGCCGCGTGGATCTTCGCGCTCTCCGCGTACCGGGTGGTGACGTACCTGCGGCGCCACGGATCCGCCTAGACCCCGCGCATCTCCCGGACGAGCGGCGCGAATGGCTCCATCGCCTGCTCCGGCAACCCGATGTACGTGATCCCGAGGCGCTCGCGGCGCGCGAGGAGCTGCCGCTTCAGCTCCGCGGTCGACCCGTAGAGGAAGTACGGCGAGTCCACCAGCTGTGCGGCCGCGCCCTTCAGGCGGGTGGCCAGCGCGTCCCACCGCGAACGCGGCTCATCGGTCACGCCCGCGTCGACGATGAACACGTTCAGCTCCACCTCGGCGAGCCGCGCGCCGACCTCCGCGCGTAGCCGCTCGAGCTTCCGCTCGGTCGCGCCGGTCGTGAGGTCGGAGACGACCGGCTGGCCGTCCGCGCTGAACTGCGGGTTGAGCGCGACGATGTCCGCGTGCTCCGCCGCGAAACGGAGCATCCGCGGGCCGCCGCCGCCGATCATCAGCGGCGGCCGTGGCCGCTGGACCGGCTTGGGGAGCAGCTTCGCGCCGCGGACCGTGTAGTAGCGGCCACTCGCGTCGACCGTGTCCTCGACGAAGAGCCGGTCGATGAGCCGGACCGCTTCGATCATCCGCGAGACCCGGGTCGCCGGCGCGTCGTACGGGATGCCGAGCATCTCGTAGTCGCGCGCGTGCCACCCCGCGCCGATCCCGAACTCGACGCGCCCGCCGGACAGCACGTCGAGCGTGGCGACCTCCTTCGCGAGCATGAACGGATTGCGGTAATCGTTCGCGAAGACGTAGCTGCCGACACGCAGCCGGGTCGTCGCCTCGAGCGCCGCGGCCAGGGCGGGGACCGGGGCGAGCTGCGAGGTGATGTGGTCGGTCAGCAGGAGGGTGTCGTAGCCGAGCTCCTCGATCCGGCGGGCCTTCGCACGCCACTCCGGGCCGGACCCGGCGCGGGAGGTCGTGATCGCGAAGCGGAATGGCCGCACGGATGGGAGAATGCGCGCATCGGATGAAGACCGCACGCGAGACCGCAACGCAGCTGGGCACCGTCGGCGTGTGGTCCGCGGACCCCGAGCGCATGACCGCGGCGGACGCGCGGAGGTTCGCGAACGAGGTCGAATCGCTGGGCTTCAAGACCCTGTGGATCCAGGAGTCGCTGGGCAGCAAAGAGGTCTTCGCCCACGCGGGCATCCTCCTTGCGGCCACGAAGACCCTGATCGTCGCGTCCGGCATCGCGAACATCTGGGCCCGCGATCCGGTCGCGATGGCGAACGGCGCCAAGACGCTCAGCGAGGCCTATCCCGACCGGTTCCTGCTGGGCCTCGGCGTGAGCCACAAGCCGAGCGTCGCGATCCGGGGCGGCACCTACCGGAAGCCGCTGGAGCACATGCGCGCGTACCTCGACGCGATGGACGCGGCGCCGTTCGTCGGCCCGAATCGCGACGAGCCGCCCGCTCCCCGGGTGCTGGCGGCGCTGGGCCCGCAGATGCTGCGCCTCGCGGCGGAGCGTTCGCTGGGCGCGCACCCGTACTTCGTGCCGGTGGAGCACACCGCCGTCGCCCGCGAGGCGCTCGGTGCCGAGCCGCTGCTCGCGGTGGAGCAGGCCGCGGTCGTCGGCCTGGACCGCGAGAAGATCCTCGCCGCGGCCAAACGGCATACCAAGTACTACTTGGCGCTCGAGAACTACGCGAACAACCTGCGGCGCCTGGGCTGGAGCGAGGCGGACCTGGCCGACGGCGGGAGCGAAGAACTGATGGACGCGATCGTCGCGTCGGGCGACGCCCGGAGCATCGCCGGCCGGGTCGCGGCCCAGCACGCCGCCGGCGCGGACCACGTCTGTCTCCAGATGCTCGGCGGCGACACGCTCGCGCAGCTGCGCGCGATCGCGAAGGAGCTGCGCTAGCCCGACGGGGTCCGCAGGCGCGGCAGCCACCCGTGCCGCCGCGCCTCGTAGCTCGCGATCTCGCCCGCGTGGGCGAGGCTCAGGTCGATCTCGTCCTGTCCCGCGAGCAGGCGCGCGCGCGACGCGTCGTCCAGCGGGAACGCCGCGGCGTAGCCGAGCGCCGGCACCTCGACGATCCGCCGGTCGACGTCGACGCTGACCTCGATCGATGGGTCGCGCGCGACCGCCGCGAGCACGCGCGCGATGTCGGCCTCCGGAAGCTCCGCGAGCACGAGGCCGACGGCGAGGCAGTTCGAGCGGAAGATGTCGGCGAAGCTCGGCGCGACGATCGCGCGGAAGCCCCAGTCCTCGAGCGCCCAGGCCGCGTGCTCGCGCGAGCTCCCGCAGCCGAAGTTCGCTCCGGTCACCAGGACGGTCGCGCCCGCGAACCGCGGGTCGTTGAGCGCGAATGCCGGATCCGTTCGCCACGCGGCGAACAGCCCCGCGCCGTAGCCGGTGCGCTCGACGCGCTTCAGCCAGTCGCTCGGGATGATCTGATCGGTGTCGACGTCGCGGCGGTCGAGCGGCAGCGCGCGGCCGGTCACGCGCGAGGTGGCTCTCATCGCGCGAGATCCGCCGGAGTCGCGAGGTGTCCGGCCACGGCGGTGGCGGCGGCGACGGCCGGGGACACGAGGTGCGTGCGCGCGCCCGGCCCCTGGCGGCCCTCGAAGTTGCGGTTCGACGTCGAGGCGACCCGCTCGCCCGGCGCGGCGACGTCGTCGTTCATCCCGAGGCACATCGAGCAGCCGGCGCTGCGCCACTCGAACCCCGCCGCGACGAAGATCCGATCGAGGCCCTCGCTCTCGGCCTGGGCCTTCACGGCCATCGACCCGGGTACCGCGAGCGCGCGTAGTCCGGCGCGGACCCGGCGGCCGCGGAGCACGTCGGCCGCGGCCCGGAGGTCCTCGATCCGCCCGTTCGTGCACGAGCCCAGGAACACCGAATCGACCGCGATGTCGCGCATCGCCGTGCCGGGGCGGAGATCCATGTACGCGAGCGCGCGCCGCGCGCTCTCCCGTGCCGCATCGCCCGCGAGCGCTTCGGGGTCGGGCACCCGGCCGTCGATGCCGACGGCCTGCGCGGGATTCGTGCCCCAGGTCACGTACGGCCGGAGGTCGGCCGCGGCGATGCGCACCTCGCGGTCGAACGAGGCGTCGGCGTCGGTCGCGAGGCCGCGCCAGTGCTCGACCGCGCGGTCCCAATCCGATCCGGCCGGCGCGTGCATCCGGCCACGCAGGTAGGCGAACGTGGTGTCATCGGGCGCGATCAGCCCCGCGCGCGCGCCGGCCTCGATGGACATGTTGCAGACGGTCATCCGCCCCTCCATCGATAGGGCCCGGATCGCGTCGCCGCGGTACTCGATGATGTGGCCGGTGCCGCCGCCGATCCCGATGCGCGCGATGACGCCGAGGATGATGTCCTTCGCGCTCACGTCCGCGGGCGTCCGGCCGTCGATCGTGACCGCCATCGTGCGCGGAGGCGTCCGCGGGATCGTTTGCGTCGCGAGCACGTGCTCGACGTCGCTGGTCCCGATCCCGAAGGCGATCGCCCCGAGCGCGCCGTGCGTCGCGGTGTGGCTGTCGCCACACACGATGACCATCCCCGGCTGGCTGAGACCGAGCTGCGGCCCGATGACGTGCACGATGCCCTGACGGGCATCGCCCATCGGGTACAGGCGGACGCCGAACTCCGCGCAGTTCCGGGTCAGCGCGTCGATCTGGCGCGCCGAGACCGGGTCGGCGACCGGCCGGTCCAGGACGGTCGGGATGTTGTGGTCCGCGGTCGCGAGCGTGAGATCGGGACGGCGCACGCGGCGGCCGGCGAGGCGCAGGCCGTCGAACGCCTGCGGCGAGGTCACCTCGTGCACGAGATGCAGATCGACGTAGAGGAGATCTGGCTCGCCCGGGGCGCGCCGGACGACGTGCTCGTCCCACACCTTCGCCACGAGCGTGCGGCCGGTCAGCTCACCGCTCCGGCTGGACGTCGATGAGCTGCTCGGCCGGGAAGCCGGAGCGCCGCACGAGTGCCAGGACCTCCTGGGCGTGCGCGGCATCGCGGGTATCGACGATCACATCGAGGCCCACGCGCCCGAGCGCGGTGTACGGCCCGACGCGATGGATGCCGACGTGCAGGATGTTGATGTGCTCGCCGCCCAGGATGCCGGTGAGCTCGTGCAGCTGTCCCGGACGGTCGTCGAGCCAGGTGCGGAACGCGAGGTAGCGGCCCGCGCTCGCGAGGCCCTGCTGCACGACCTTCCCGAGCAGGTTCGGGTCGATGTTGCCACCGCTCACGATGATGCCGACCCGCTTGCCCGCGAGCTCGGCCGCTCCGTCGAGCAGCGCGGCGACGCCCGCGGCGCCCGCGGCCTCCGCGAGGAGCTTGTGGCGCTCGAGCAGCAGCACCATCGCGCGCGCGATCGCCTCATCCGTGACGATCCGCATCGTCGCCCGGTGCGCTCGCGCGATCGCCACCGTACGCTCCGCCGGCCGGCGGACCGCGATGCCGTCGGCGATGGTGGCGCTGCCGCCCGCGGCGATCGATCCGCTCCGGACGGCGTCGGCGAACGCGGTCGCGCCGGCGGCCTGGACACCGACGAGCGCGACGGACGCGCCGGCCTCGGCGATCGCGAGGGCCGACCCGGCGAGGAGCCCGCCACCGCCGACCGGCACGACGATGGCGTCGAGGTCGGGGCGGTCCTCGAGCATCTCGCGAGCGACGGTCCCCTGTCCCGCGATGACGGCCGGATCGTCGAACGCGTGGATGTAGACGGCGCGGCGCTCCGCGGCGAGCTCGCGCGCCGCGGCGAACGCCTCGTCGTAGTCCGACCCGGTGATCACGACCTCCGCGCCGGCGCGCTGGATCGCGGTGAGCTTCGCCAGCGGCACGCCGCGCGGGAGCACGACGCAGGCGGGGATCCCGAGCGCAGCGGCGCCGACGGCGACGCCCTGCCCGTGGTTGCCCGCGGACGCGGTGACGACGCCGCGCGCGCGCTCCTCGCTGGAGAGCGCGAGGAGCCGGGCGAGCGCGCCGCGCAGCTTGAACGCACCGGTGCGCTGCAGGTTCTCGAGCTTGAGATGGATCTCGCAGCCCGCGAGCGCGGACAGATCCGGCGACGCGAGGAGCGGCGTGCGCTCGACCTGCCCGGCGATGGCCACGGCCGCGTCCGCGACGGTCATGGATCGCGTCGCGACCGCGACGGTGCTGGTCATCCGGTCACCGCGCCCTCTGACGCGGAGCCCACGAGCTTCGCGTACTTCGCGAGCGCGCCGGTCCGGTAGCGCGGCTCGGGCGCGCGCCAGGCGCTCCGGCGCCGGGCGAGCTCCGGGTCGTCGACGTCGAGATCGATCCGCCGCTTCGCCACGTCGATGGTGATGCGATCGCCGTTCAGCACGAGGCCGATCGGCCCACCGACCGCGGCCTCTGGCGCGACGTGGCCGACGGCGATGCCGTGGGTCGCGCCGCTGAACCGTCCATCGGTGACGAGCGCGACCGTGTCCCCGAGCCCAGCACCGACGAGCGCCCCGGTCACGGCGAGCATCTCCCGCATGCCGGGGCCACCCTTCGGACCCTCGTGCCGGATGACGAGGATGTCACCCGCGACGACCCGCTTCGCTTCGATCGCGGCGAACGCGTCCTCCTCGCGGTCGAACACCTTCGCGCTGTAGGTGCGGGTGGGCGTCGCGTGGCCCGCGACCTTCGTCACGCAGCCATCGGGCGCGAGCGAACCGCGAAGGATGACGAGGCCGCCGCTCGGGGCCAGCGGCATCGCGAGCGGCCGCACGACCTCCTGCCCCGGCGTCTCCATCGCGGCGCGAGCCTCCTCGCCGATGGTCCGGCCGGTCACGGTGAGCGCGTCCTGCTTCAGCAGCCCCGCGTCCAGCAGGCGCTTGAGGACGACCATGATCCCGCCGGCCGCGTGCATGTCCGGAGCGGTGAAGCGGCCCCACGGCTTCATGTCGGCAAGGAGCGGCGTGCGGGCGCTGATGCGGTCGAAATCGTCGATCCCGAGGTCGACCTTGGCTTCGCGCGCGACCGCGAGCAGATGGAGCACCGCGTTCGTGGAGCCACCCGTGGCCATGACGGCCGCGATCGCGTTCTCGAGCGCGGGCCGCGTGATGACGTGCGACGGGCGGAGGTCCGCCTCGAGCAGGCGCATCACGGAGCGTCCGGCCTCGCGCGCGACGGCTTCGCGGCGTGGATCGAGGGCCGGCACGCCGCTCGATCCGGCGGGCGAGATGCCCAGCGCCTCGAACGCCGTGGCCATCGTGTTCGCCGTGAACTGCCCGCCGCACGCGCCCGCGCCGGGGCAGGCGACGCGCTCCAGCTCCAACAGGGCCGCATCGGTCATCGTGCCGGCGTTGTGCGCCCCGACCGCCTCGAAGACATCGCCGATCGTCACGTCGCGGCCCTCGAACCGGCCGGGCATGATCGAGCCGCCATACAGCATCAGCCCCGGCACATCGAGGCGCGCGAGCGCCATGACGCAGCCGGGGATGGTCTTGTCGCACCCGGAGATCGCCACGAGCGCGTCGAGCTGATGCCCGCGCACGACGAGCTCGATGCTGTCCGCAACGAGCTCGCGCGAGACGAGGGATGCCTTCATGCCCTCCGTGCCCATCGCGATCCCGTCGGAGATCGCGATGGTGTTGCACTCGACCGGCGTGCCCCCGGCCTCGCGGATGCCTTCCTTGACCCACTCCGCGATGCGCCGAAGGTGCATGGTGCAGGGCATGATCTCGATCCAGCTGTGCGCCACGCCGATGAGCGGGCGCTCCAGGTCGGCGTCGGTGTACCCGGCGCCGCGCATCATCGCGCGCGCGGGTGCCCGGTTCGGGCCATCGATCATCACGTGGCTGCGCGGCCGGGGTGCGGTGGTCATGCGACGGGCTGCGTGTCGAGGCGCGGCGTCGCTGGCCGATCGTTCGGGCCGCTCTTCAGATCGTGCAGTCTGGTGAACGCGCCGACCACCGCTCGCAGCGACGCGGTGAGGACGCTCTCGTGGACGCCGACGCCCCATCGCACTCGCGCTTCCCCGCCCTCGCCGCCGCGCGCCTCGACATAGGCGACCGCGGCGGCGTCGGTGCCGGCGCCGATGGCGTGCTCGCTGAAGTCGAGGACCTCGAACGCCAGGCCGAACTCGCTCCGCAGCGCGTGCACGAGCGCCGCGACCGGGCCGTTGCCCGTGCCGTGGACCGTGCGATCGCGCCCGTTCACCTGCAGCTTCGCGACGATCGTCGTGACGGTACCCGCGGTCGCCGTGTCGTACGTCACGAGCTCGATCGCTCGATGCGCGACCAGGTACTCCTTCGAGAACGCGGTCCACATCTCGGCCGGCGCGATCTCCGTACCGGTGTCCTCCGTGATCGCCTGGATGCGCCCCGAGAACTCGACCTGGAGCCGCCGCGGAAGATCGAAGCCATGCTCGGCCTTCATGATGTACGCGACGCCGCCCTTGCCCGACTGGCTATTCACCCGGATGACCGCCTCGTAGGTGCGGCCGACGTGCTTTGGATCGAGCGGAAGGTACGGGACGTCCCACGTGTCGTACTCGGCGGGCTGCGCTTCGAGGCCCTTCTTGATGGCGTCCTGATGCGATCCCGAGAACGCGGTGTACACGAGGTCGCCGACGTACGGGTGCCGCGGATGGACCGGCAGGCGCGTGGCGTGCTCCGCGACGCGGCGCAGCGCGTCGATGTCGCTGATGTCCAGCCGCGGGTCGATCCCTTGGGTGAGGAGGTTCAGCGCGAGGGTCACGAGGTCCACGTTACCGGTGCGCTCCCCGTTCCCGAAGAGCGTCCCCTCGATCCGCTCCGCGCCCGCCATCAGGCCGAGCTCCGCGGCGCCGACCGCGGTCCCGCGGTCGTTGTGGGGATGAAGCGACAGGACGACGGCGTCACGCCGCGGCACCGCGCGGCCGAACAGCTCGATGACGTCCGCGTACACGTTCGGCGTGTACATCTCGACCGTCGCCGGTAGGTTGAGCACCACCTTCCGGTCGGGCGACGGCTCCACGACGTCCATGACGGCGGTGCAGATGTCGATCGCGTAGTCGGGCTCGGTGCCGGTGAAGCTCTCGGGCGAGTACTCGTAGCGCACGACCGTCCCGGCCAGGGTCCGCTCGAGCCGCTTGCACGCGCGCGCCGCATCGACCGCGATCTTCGTGATGCCCGGCTTCTCCTCGCGGAAGACGACGCGCCGCTGGCAGGCGGAGGTCGAGTTGTAGAAGTGCACGATGACGCGTGGCGCGCCGGCGAGCGCGGCGTACGTCCGCTCGATGAGCTCGGGCCGGCACTGCGTGAGCACCTGGATCGTCACATCCGCGGGGATGCGGTCCTGCTCGATCAGCAGGCGGATGAACTCGTAGTCGGGCTGCGACGCGGCCGGGAACCCGACCTCGATCTCCTTGAACCCCATCTGGACGAGCGCGGTCCAGAGCCGCAGCTTGCGCGCGGGGTCCATCGGGTCGATGAGCGCCTGATTGCCGTCGCGCAGATCGACGGAGCACCACAGTGGCGCCCGGTCGATCGCGCGGTCAGGCCACGTGCGGTCCGGCAACCCGCCCGGCAGCGGCCGGAACGGGCGGTACTTCCCGAAGGGCATCGCCGCGGGCTCGCTGCTCTTGGGTGGCACGGATCAGATCCACAACGGCAGGTCGGAATCCGGATGGCGGTAGGCCTCGACGCAGATGGTCATGAGCTGGATGTCGGTGAGCTCCTCCGGGACGAATCCGTAGCGCGTGACCAGCGAGTGGGCGTGGCCGAGCTGCTCGTCGCCGAAGCGCATGCCGAGCCGCGCGAGCCGGTCGCGGAACGCCTCCATTACGCGACCCCCGCGGTCTCGCGCTTCGGCGCGTCCGGCGCCGCGGGCTGGCCGAACTCGCGCTTCGGGAGCCAGGGCATCATCGAGCGGAGCGATCGTCCGACCCGCTCGATCTGGGAGTCCTGCTCGCGGGCACGCGTCGCGAGCAGCTCGGGCGCACCCGCCCGGGCCTCGGCGATCCACCGCTTGGCGAAGCTGCCGTCCTTGATCTCGGCGAGCACGTCACGCATGGTCTGCCGAACGCGCGCGTCGATGACCCGCTTGCCGGACACGTAGTCGCCGTACTCGGCCGTGTCGCTCACCGAGTACCGCATGTACGAGAGCCCGCCCTCGTACATGAGGTCGACGATGAGCTTCATCTCGTTCAGGCACTCGAAGTACGCGATCTCCGGCTGGTAGCCGGCTTCGACCAGGGTCTCGAAACCGGCCTTCACCAGCTCGGAGATACCGCCGCACAGGACCGTCTGCTCGCCGAAGAGATCGGTCTCGACCTCCTCCGCGAACGTGGTCTGGATGACGCCCGCGCGCGTCGAGCCGACGGCCTGCGCGTACGCGAGCGCCGTCTGCTTGGCGTGGCCGCTGGCGTCCTGGTGCACCGCGACGAGCGCGGGCACGCCCTTGCCCTCGACGAAGAGCTCGCGCATCCGGTGCCCCGGGGCCTTCGGCGCGATGAGCACGACGTCGATGTCGGGCGACGCGACGATCTCCTTGAAATGGACGGAGAACGCGTGCGCCACGACGATGGTCCGCCCGCGCCCGAGCGACGGCGCGATCCGTTCATAGACCGACCGATGTTTCGGGTCAGGCACGAGGATGACGATCACGTCGGCGTTGCGCGCGGCGTCCGCAACCTCGCGGACGTCGAAGCCGTCCCGCTCGGCGGTCGCCCAGCTCTTGCTGCCGGCGGCCAGGCCGATGACGACGGAGTGCCCGCTGTCGCGCAGGTTCTGGGCGTGGGCGTGGCCCTGGCTCCCGTAGCCGATCACGGCGATCGTCTTGCCGGCCAGCGCCCGCGGATCCGCGTCCTTGTCGTAATAGATGGTGGCCATCTCTTCCTCCTGCTTTCTTTAGCTCGCGGTGCGATCGCCATCGGACAGGCGCGCGTTGCGAACGTCGATGAGCGATGCGAATTGTCTGAGCGCAAGGGCCGCTTCCGTTGGG
Source organism: Candidatus Limnocylindria bacterium (assembly GCA_036564905.1). Lineage (GTDB taxonomy): Bacteria > Chloroflexota > Limnocylindria > P2-11E > P2-11E > UBA4735. The sequence goes on along the minus strand of DATCOD010000194.1, from coordinate 55,736 downwards.
ACGGCGCCGGCCTCGATGCGGACGTTCCACTGCCCCTGACTGCCGGCGTCCGCCCGGAACGAGCGCAGGCCGAGCCGCCTGCGGCGCACGACCGACAGCACGCGCTCGATCGCGCCGGGCACGGCGTCGACCGTGAGCTCGAAGGTGTGCTGCGGGTCGGTCACGAGACCGGCTCTTCGATGAGGTCCGCGTTCGCGCCGCCAGGCGGCACGATCGGCCACACGTTGGCCTCGCGCTCGATGCGGATGTCGAGCACGACGGGCCCCTGGTGCGCGCGAGCGCGCGCGAGCGAGGGGCCGAGGTCGGCGCGACGGTCGACCATGATGCCGAGCACGCCGTACGCGTCGGCGAGCTTCACGTAGTCCGGGCTGCTGATCGGGGTCTGTGAGATCCGACCGTCGTGGAACAGCTGCTGCCACTGGCGGACCATCCCGAGGTAGCCGTTGTTCATGATCGCGAGCTTCACCGGCGTGCGCTCCTGCACCGCGGTCCCGAGCTCCTGGAACGTCATCTGCGCGCCCCCATCGCCGGCGATGGCCCACACCTCTGACGTCGGCCGGCCCATCTGCGCGCCGATCGCGGCCGGCAGGGCATAGCCCATCGCGCCGAGGCCGCCCGAGGTGAGGAACCGGTCCGGGTTCGTGAGGCGCAGATGCTGCGCGGCCCACATCTGATGCTGACCCACGTCGGCGACGAAGTACGCGTCGTCGCTCGCGGTCTCACGGATCGCGCGGATGACCAGGCGCGGCGGGAGCTCGACCCGGTCCTCGTATGCCGCGAGCCGCGGGCGGGAACGAGCGGTCGCGAGACGTCCGGACCAGTCCGGCCGCGACACGCGCTGGAGGCGGGCGGCGAGCGCGAACAGCACCGCTCCCGCGTCGGCAACGATGCCGATCGCGGTGGGCACGTTCTTGCCGATCTGGGTCGCGTCGAGGTCGGCATGGATGATCTTGGCGTTCGGCGCGAAGGCGCTGATCTTCCCGGTCACGCGATCGTCGAAGCGCAGCCCCACGCCCAGGATCACGTCCGCGTCGTTCACCATGCGGTTCGCGTTGGCGCTGCCGTGCATCCCGAGCATCCCGGCCGCGAGCGCATGGTCCTCGGCGATCGCGCCGATGCCGAGCAGTGTGGTCACGACCGGCGCGTCGATGCGCTCGGCGAGCGCGCGCAGCTCGCGGTGGGCGCGCCCGAGGCGCACGCCGTGGCCGGCGATGATCACCGGCCGCCGCGCGGACGCGAGCAGCGCCGCCGCCCGATCGAGCTCGCTCGCGTCGGCGCCCTGCGGAGCGGTCGTCGGGTCTGTCGGGCGGGAGCGCGCCGTGGCGGTCCGGAGCTGGATGTCCTTCGGGATGTCGACCACCACCGGTCCGGGGCGGCCCGCGCGCGCCACCTCGAACGCGCGCGCGATCGTGGGCTCGATGTCCTCGACCCGCTCGACGAGGAACGAATGCTTGGTGATCGGCCCGACCATGCCGAGCACGTCGGTCTCCTGGAAGGCGTCCCGGCCCATCATCGGCGTGGAGACCTGGCCGGTGATCGCGACCAGCGCCACGCTGTCCATGTATGCGCAGGCGAGCCCGGTCACGAGATTGGTCGCGCCGGGGCCGGAGGTGGCGACGCACACGCCGACCCGTCCGGTCGCGCGCGCGTAGCCGTCGGCCATGTGCGCGGCGCCCTGCTCGTGGCGCACGAGGACGTGATGCACGCGCGGGTGATCGGGGAGCGCGTCGTACAGCGGCAGGCACGCGCCACCGGGGTAGCCGAACGCCACGTCCGCGCCGGCGTGCTCGAGGGCCCGCCAGACCAGGTCGGCGCCGCGGTGAACGACGGTGCTCGCCTCGGGCAGCTCGGTCGTCGCAAGTGTCGCCATCGCGGTGCCTCCTTCATCCATCTCTGTCCTGGACAACAAAGAGGCCTCCCGTTGCCGGGAGGCCTTGCTCGCATGGTCCGTGGTGTGTGCCGCTAGCCTCCCAGCCGTCTCCCCTCGTCCTCAATGAGGACGATGCCGATAAGGACGACGACCACGAGGTTCCGCATCAGGAAGGTGGACAGTGCCGGACGGACCGCGGTCGCGTCAACGCTCCACCTGGAAGTCGGTGCACTCTGCACAGTCCCGATCACGCCAGCGCCCGCAGGGCGTTCTGGCCGAGGACCGCGAGGTAGAGCTGCATGCGCTGGTCGGCGTCCTCGAGGTCGGCGCCGGTGAGCTCGCCGATCCGCTTGAGACGCTGACGCACGGTGTTCCGGTGCAGGAAGAGCGCGCGGGCGACCGCGTTCACGCTCCCGTGGGCCCGGAGGAATTCCTCGAGCGTGCGCAGCTCGTCGCGCTGCGCGCTCTCGGCCAGCGGCCCGAGGATCGTCCGGCAGAAGATCCGGATCTCCTCCGTCGGCCGGCCGAGCACGAAGCAGTACGGGCCGAGGTCCGCGAACGCGGTGACGCGCCCGGGACCGTTCAACGCGCGGCCGAGCCGGACGGCCTGCTCCGCGTGGAGCGCCGTCAGATGAAGGGAGCGCTCCGGATCCCGAGGCCCGCCTAGGCCCGCCGACAGGATCGGATCGCTCAGCCGGTCGGACTCCGCGTGGCGCAGCGACTCCGCGACGACCCGCGGATCGTCGTCCGCGCCGAGCCGCACCACCGATGTCCTGATCGGCGTGCGCGCCTCGCCGAGGAACGCGATCGCGTACGTGCGCCCGGCCTGATCGTCCATGGCTACCGGTTCAGACCCAGGCCGGCAGGTCGAGGTCGCTCTTGCGGTAGGCCTCGACGCAGATCGTCATGAGGACCAGGTCGGTGAGCGAGGTGTGATGCGGAACATGCGCGTGGACGATCCGCTCGGCATGGTCGAGGCGCTCGCCCTCGAAGTGCATACCCAGCCTTGCCAGTCGCTTGGCCAGCTCGCGTCGGGCATCCATTTGTGTCCCTCTCTCTTCGCCAGCTGCGGCTTGCTCCGTTCGTGGGTCCCTTGCGGCTCGGTCGGGCAACGCCCTCCCTCGCCTGAACTTCCCGGAATCAAAAAGACCTCCCATGTCCTGGGAGGTCTCTGGTGGTTCCGGTCTCTGTTCTCGCTACGCGGTGGTGGTGCGCCTCCCAGCGTCGTTCAAGCCCCCGATAAGGGACTCAATAACGATGATGCCGAGGACGACGGAGCGCATCGCCGTTACGGTACCACTGCGGCGCACCGCGGCCAAGCCCTCGGCCGGACACGCGCTCCGCTCCCTAAACTCGACCAATGCCGATCCGCGCGATCCTCTTCGACCTCGACAACACCCTGCTGCTCGAAGATGAGGCCACCCTCCGTGCGCTGGAGCAGACGAGCGCGCACGCCGCCCGCCGGGCCGGGGTCGACGGCGGTGTCATTCAGGTCGCGGCCGGTGAGACGGCGGAGGCACTTTTCCGCTCCTCGGAAGTGTTCGCGTACGCGGATGCGCTGGGGATCTGGTGGGGCGAGGCGCTCTGGGGTGAGTTCGCCGGCGACCAGCCGGGCCTCGCGGCGCTGCGCCGGTACGTGCCGGGCTTCCGCCGCGCGGTCTGGAGCGGCGGACTCGAGGCCGCGGGCATCACGGATGGCGCGCTGGCCGACGAGCTCGTGGCGGTGTATCGCACGGCGCGCCGGGCCCTGTGTCCGATCGACCCCGAGGCCGAGGCGACGCTCGACGATGTCGGCCGCGATCACCGGCTCGCCCTCGTCACCAACGGAGCGCCGGACGTGCAGCGCGAGAAGCTCGCGGCCACCACGCTCGCATCGCGATTCGCCGCGATCGTGATCTCAGGCGAGGTCGGCGCGGGCAAGCCCGATCCGCTGATCTTCCGCGCGGCGCTGGACGCGCTCGACGTCGAGCGCACCGAGGCGGTGATGGTCGGAGATAGCCTTGAGCGTGACGTCGTGGGCGCGCGGCGTGCCGGGCTGCGCAGCATCTGGCTCGACCGGACGAACGGTGGCGCCGCCGGGACGATCGTCCCGGATGCGCGGATCCGCGCGCTCCACGAGCTTCGCGCAGCGGTGGGAGGCCTCGAACGCGTCGACGCCTTCCCGCAGCCCGCGTGAAGAACGCGCTCCCCCGCGGCTTCCGCGACATCCTGCCCACGGAGGCGCGCGAGCTTCACGTGATCGAGCGCACGCTGATGAACGCGTTCGCCGGCTACGGCTACGTGCCGCTCGAGCCGCCGACGGTGGAGTTCGCGCAGGGCGCGATCACGGTGGACGAGCGGCGCACGCTGCGGTTCCTCGATCGGGATGGTCAGCTGCTCGCGCTCCGTCCCGATGTCACGACCGCGGTGGCGCGCGTGGTCGCGCAGCGCTACCGGCAAGCCGACGCGACGCTGCGGCTCGCGTACTTCGCGCCGATCTTCCGCGAAGAGGCCTCCATGCGTGGATCGGAGCGCGAATACGACCAGGCGGGCGTCGAGCTGATCGGCGACGCGACCCTGCGCGCGGACGCCGAGGTCATCGCGCTGCTCGCCGACGCGCTCGCGCGCTGCGGGCTGCTCGCACCGGATATCGACATCGGTCATGTCGGCTTCCTCGACGGCTTCATCGCGGAGCTCCCGGCCGATGCGCGCGCGGGGGTGAGCGCCGCGGCGCGCAGCGGGGATCTGGTCGGCACGCTGTCGCTCGCGCGCGCGGCGGGCCTGAGCGCCGCTCGTGGCGCGGCGCTCGAGCGCGGCCTTCGCCACCGGTCGGCGGATCTCGCCGGCGCCCGCGCCGGCGCGCCCGCGGCGTCGCAGAGCGCGCTCGACACGCTCGATGCCCTTCGGCCGCTCCTCGAGGCGGCCGGCGCCGGTGGCGCCGTCCGGTTCGACCTCGGGCTCGTTCCGGCGCTCCCGTATTACACCGGCGTGGTGTTCCAGGTCACCGTCGCGGATCTCGGATTCCCGATCGCGGCCGGTGGACGGTACGACGGCCTCCTCGCCCGGTTCGGCGCCGATCGACCGGCGACGGGCTTCGGGATCGCGGTCCCCCATCTGCACCAGGCCCTCGTCGCCGCGGGGTGGCAGGCGCAGGCCGAGTCGCCGCTCCTGCTCCTCGCGCCGCACGTCGACGACGCGACGACGCTCCGGGTCGCGGTCGCGCTGCGTGGCGCCGGCATCGCGGTCGCGATCGGCGATATCGCGGAGGGCGCGGGCCAGGATGTCCGCCGCGCCCGCGTGATCGACGACGGGCACGTGGAGTACGAAGGGGTCGCGCGCGAGCTCGAAGCGGTCATCGCGGCGCTGACCGGCGGGCCGCGGTGAGGGCGCTTCGCATCGCGCTCGCCCAGGGCACCCTGCTCGCCGACACGAAGGTCGCGCTCGCGGCCGCGGGCCTCGCGACGGACGAGCTCGACGATGGCGGCCGCCGGCTCGTCATCCCGGGCACGGACGTCGAATACATCCTCGCGCGGCCCGGCGATGTGCCCACGCACGTGGCCCACGGCGCGGCCGACATCGGCATCGTCGGCAAGGACGTGCTCCTCGAGAGCGACGCGGATGTCCTCGAGCTCGTCGATCTCCGCTACGGGCGATGCCGCTTCGTCGTGGCGGCACCGGCGGGCACGGTCGATCGTTCCCTCGACGAGTACCGGCACCTCGGGTCGCTCGAGGTCGCGACGAAATACCCGCGGGTCGCCGAGCGACACTTCCAGGGACGCGGCATCCAGGTGGAGATCATCAAGCTCGGCGGCTCGGTCGAGCTCGCGCCGCAGGTCGGGCTGGCGGATTGGATCGTGGACCTCGTCAGCACCGGCCGGACGCTCAAGGAGAACCGGCTCGCGATCATCGAGGAGATCGCGGTCTGCACGGCGCGGCTCATCGCGAATCGCGTGAGCTACGCGCGCGATCGCGAGCGCATCGCGGCGCTCGCGTCCCGGCTCGAAGCATGGGCGGCGCGATGAACGCGCGCGTCGGCGATCTCGCGGGCTTCCGCCGCGACGTCACGCGGCGCCGTGCCACCGCGGTCTTCGACGCGGCGGTCGTCCGGGCGACGCAACGGATCGTCGCCGATGTCCGCCGGCGGGGCGACGCCGCGGTCCTCGCGAACGTGCGCCGATTCGACCACCCGGGCGCGCGGCCGAAGGATCTCTGGATCGACGCGCGATCGCTCCGCGCGGCGGCGCGGGCCTGCCCGTCCGAGCTGCGTTCCGCGCTCGATCGCTCCCATGACGCGATCCTCGGCTTCCATCGACCGCAGAAGCCGAAGCGGATCGCGCATCGCGGCGCCGCGTTCAGCGAGGTGCTCGTGCCCCGAGCGCTCGCGCGCGTCGGCGGATGCGTCCCGCGCGGGACCGTCGGATACCCATCGACCGCGCTGATGATCGGCGTGCCGGCGCGTGTCGCGGAGGTCGGCGACCTCGTCCTCGTGTCGCCGATGCCGTCCGATGGGGCCATCGACCCGGCCCTCGCGTACGCTGCGACGAAGGTGCGCGCGCGCGGTCTCTACCGCGCCGGCGGAGCGGCGGCCGTCGCGGCGCTCGCGTACGGCACGAAGACGCTCGACGCCGTCGACAAGATCGTCGGGCCGGGCAACGCGTACACCACCGCGGCGAAGTGGCTCGTCTCCGCGGATGTCGGCATCGACGCGCTCCAGGGACCGAGCGAGCTCGTGGTCATCGCATCGAAGGATGCCGATCCCGCGGCGATCGTCCTGGATCTCGAGGCCCAGGCCGAGCACGGCGGCCGGCCGTTCGCCGCGCTGCTCAGCGACGACGACGGGATCCTCGCGGTGGTGCGCGCGGTCATCTCCCGCCTGGGGGGTGGCCGCGCCATCGGCCTGTATCGGGCGCCGTCGCTCGAAGCGGCGGTGGAGGCGGCCGCGTTCGCCGCGCCGGAGCACCTCCATCTCGCCGGGGCACGGGCCGCGCGGCTCGTCGGGCGAGCGCGGAACGCGGGCGCGGTGTTCGTCGGCACCCGGACGGCCGTCGCGTTCGGCGACTACGTCGCCGGGTCCAATCACTGCCTGCCGACCGGCGGCACGGCGCGGTGGGCATCGCCGCTGCGGGTCGAGGATTTCGTCCACTGGACCACCGAGGTGACCGCGGGCCGGAACATCGCGGCGGCGGCGCGGGCCGGCTCGGCCATCGCGAAGCACGAAGGCATGGAGTTCCACGCCGCCTCGATGGAGCTGCGCGGCTAGCGTTCGTTCCGGCGGCGCGTGTGGCAGGCTATGAAGGTGAGCGACCAGCTGCCCCGCCCGCGCGACGACCTCGGGGCGTTCCAGGCGTACCGCACGCAGCAGATGGCGGCCGACGTCAGGGTGAACGCGAACGAGTGGGCCGAGCCCAACCCGGTCAGCGCCTATTTGTCGCCCGCCGAGCTCGAGGCGATCCTCCTCAACCGCTATCCGACCGCGCAGGCGAGCGCGGACCTGCGCCTGAGCCTCGCGAAACGCTTCGGCGTCGCGGCCGATCAGCTCATCTTCGGCAACGGGAGCAACGAGGTGCTCCTCAACGTGTTCCTCGTCTTCGGCGGGCATGGCCGCAGCACGCTGCTCTTCCAGCCGACGTACACGATGCACGGCCGGCTCACGCAGATCGCCGGCGGCACCGTCGCGGAGGAGCACATCGGCCTTCCGTATCTCGTGACCAAGGAGCGCGTGCTCGCCGCGCTGGACCGGGCGAAGCCGCACATCGTGTGCTTCACGACGCCGAACAATCCGACGGGGAATCTCATCGACGACGCGATCATCCTGGCGGCGGCGGAGCGATACCCCGAGACGGTGATCCTCGTCGACGAGGCCTACAGCGACTTCGCGGGCAACACGATCGTTCCGGCCATGCCGGCGCATCCGAACATCATCGTGACCAAGACCTTCTCGAAAGTGCGCGCCGCCGCGGGGCTCCGTCTCGGGTTGCTGATCGTGCACCCGCGCGTGGCGGAGATCTTCCGTGCCGTGCAGCTGCCATATAACGTGAGCCCGCTCACCACGGTCGTCGGCGGCCGGATCGCGCAACGCGACGATGACGTCGCGCGGCGGATCGCGCAGTGCGCGAGGGAGCGCGACCGCGTCTACGCGGCGCTCCAGCGCGCGCCGGGGGTCGAGGCGTTCCCGTCGGTCACCAACTTCATCCTCTTCCGGCTCGCCGATCGGACCCCCGCCGAGGTGCACGCGAAATTCCTCGAGCACAGCATCCTGCTCCGCGACGTGTCGTCGTGGCCCGGTTGCGACCGGTGCTTGCGAGTATCGATCGGAACTCCGGCCGAGAACGGCCGCGTCGTCGCCGCGATCGATTCGATCTTCAAGGCGGCCGCGGCGTGACGCCCACCCGGACGGGGTCCCGAGCGCGGAAGACCAAGGAGACCGATGTCGCGATCACGCTGAAGCTCGACGCGAAGGGTCAGGCGCGCGTTGCGACAGGAATTCCCTTTATGGACCACATGCTCGAGCTGATGGCGGTCCATGGGCTCATGGATCTGCGCGTCAAGGCCACGGGGGATCTGCAGGTGGACCAGCACCACACGGTCGAGGATCTCGGGCTCGTGCTCGGTCGCGCGCTCGACCAGGCACTCGGCGATCGCCTCGGGATCGTGCGGTTCGCGTCGCTCACCGTCCCGATGGACGAGTGCCTCGTGAATGTGGCCATCGACCTCGGCGGCCGTCCGGCGTTCGCCTACGACCTCGCGCCATCGGAGCGGATCGTCGGCACCTTCGACACGACGCTCATGCCGCACTTCCTCGAGTCGCTCGCGCAGACCGGCCGGCTCACGCTGCACGTCACGCAGATCCGCGGCGGCAACCCGCATCACCTGCTCGAGGCGACCATGAAGGGGCTCGGCCGGGTCATCGATACCGCGGCACGCACGGATCCGCGGCGCGCGGGCAAGGCGCCATCCAGCAAGGGACGCGTGGGTGCGTAGCCCGATCGCGATCGTCGATTACGGCGTGGGCAACCTCGCGAGCGTGCGGAAGGCGCTCACGACCGTCGGCGCCCGGGCCGAGCTGGTTCGCGAGCCGGCTGGTCTGCGCGACGCGACCGCGATCGTGCTCCCCGGAGTCGGGAACTTCGGCCACTGCGCGCGGGAGTTCGACCGGTTCGGCTTCGCGCCAGCCCTGCGCGACGCGCGCGAGCGGGGCGTGCCGATCCTCGGGATCTGCGTCGGTATGCAGCTCCTGTTCGAAGGGAGCGACGAGGACCGCGGCGAGCGGGGCCTTGGCTTCCTCCCGGGAACGGTCGTCCAGATGAAGGACGTGCCGCGCCTGCCCCAGATCGGCTGGAACGCGCTGGGCCTCGCCGGCGCGCACCCGTGGCTGCGTGACACGCGGGACGGCGACCAGTTCTATTTCGTGCACAGCTTCGTGCCCGAGCCCGCGCGAGCGAGCGATGTGCTCGGCACGGTCGACTATGGCGGGACGCGGTGCGCCATCGCGGGCGCCGGCAGCGTGCTCGGCGTCCAGTTCCACCCCGAGAAGTCGGGCGCGAACGGCCTTCGGCTCCTGAATGCGTTCGTCGACGCGACCGCTCGCGTCGGGGCGCTGTGACGCTCGCGAAGCGGGTCATCCCGTGCCTCGACGTCCGCGACGGCAAGGTCGTGAAGAGCGTGCGCTTCGTCGACACGCAGGACGTCGGGGATGCGATCGAGCTGGCGAAGCGCTACGACCGCGAGGGCGCCGATGAGCTCGTCTTCCTTGACATCAACGCGTCGCACGAGAAGCGCCGCACGATGGTCGAGTTCGCCTCGGCCGTCGCCGACCAGCTGTTCATCCCGTTCACGGTCGGCGGCGGGATCGGCTCGGCGGACCTCGCGGGCGAGATCCTGCGGGTCGGCGCCGACAAGGTCGCGGTGAACAGCGCGGCCGTGCGCGACCCGCGGCTGATCACGGAGATCGCGAGCCGGTACGGGTCCCAAGCCACGGTCCTGTCCGTCGATGCGCGGCCGGCCGGCGACGGGCGCTGGGAGGTCGTGCTCGACGGCGGACGCGTCCCCACGGGGATGGATGCGCTCACGTGGGTGCGCGAGGGCGTGTCGCGTGGGGCCGGTGAGGTGCTCCTCAACAGCATCGACCACGACGGCACGAAGCGGGGGTTCGATCTGGCGCTCACGGCCGCGGTCGCGAGCACCGTCGACGTTCCGGTCATCGCGTCCGGCGGCGCGTCGTCCGCCGCGGATTTCGTCGAGCTCTTCCGGACGACGGGCGCGGAAGCGGGCCTCGCGGCGTCGATCTTCCACTACGGCCTGCTGACGGTCGGGGCCGTGAAGGATGCCCTCGCCGCCGCGGGCATCCCGGTGCGCCCGCCCGAGCGGGCATTCGCATGAACGGCACCGACGTGCGGTTCGACGAGCGCGGCCTGGTGCCGGCGATCGTGCAGGACGCCGGCACGGGCACGGTGCTCATGCTCGCCTGGATGGATCGCGCGGCGATCGAGGCGACCGAGCGGACCGGGCTGGTCCACTTCCACAGCCGCTCGCGCGACGCGCTCTGGAAGAAGGGCGAGACGAGCGGCAACACGCTCCACGCGGTCGAGCTGCGGGCGGATTGCGACGGGGACGCGATCCTCGTGCGCGCGCACCCGAACGGGCCGGCCTGCCATACCGGGAGCGCGACCTGCTGGGGGGACGATCCCGCGTCTCCGCTCGCGCGGACGCTCTCGGAGCTCGCCGCGCTCCTGCGCGAGCGCAAGCGCGATCTCCCGGAGCGCTCGTACAGCGCGGAGCTGTTCAAGAAGGGCCGCGGCGCGATCGCGCAGAAGGTCGGCGAGGAGGCGCTCGAGCTCGCCCTCGCTGCGGTCGCGGAGTCGCCCGAGCGCGCGCTGTCGGAGTTCACCGACGTCGTGTACGCGCTCCTCGTGCTCGCGACCGAGCTCGGCATCACCGCCGACGATGTCGTGCGGTCGCTCGCGGACAAGAAGAAGGAGGCAGCCCAACGATGAGCAGCCCCACGCGCACGGTGAAGGTCGGCATCCTCGGCGGCGACGGTATCGGCCCGGAGGTCGTGGACGCGGCGCTCGTCGTGCTCGACGCGTGCGAAGCCCGCTTCGGCTTCCGCACGGAGCGGACCGTCTTCGACTGGTCCGGCGAGCAGTACCTCCGCGACGGCCGGCGCTTCGACGCGGCGGCGCTCGAGCCGATCAAGAAGCTGGACGCGGTGCTGCTTGGCGCGGTCGGCCATCCCGGGGTGCCGCGCGGGATGCTCGAGGCCGACATCATCTTCGGCTTTCGGCGCGGCCTCGACCTGTACGTCAATCTGCGACCGCTGACCCTCTACGACGCGCGGCTCTCTCCGTTGAAGGACAAGACCGAGGATGACATCCGCATCCTCGTCATGCGCGAGAACACCGAGGACGTGTATGGCCGTCAGGGCACGCGCACCGATCAGGGCACCCCCGACGAGCGTGTGTCGGTGGACATGGTCTTCACCCGCCGCGGGGTCGAACGCATCACTCGATACGCCTTCGAGCGGGCCCGCACGGTGGACCGCAAGAAGGTCACGTTGGTCGACAAGTCGAACGCCGTCCCGATCCAGCAGCTGTGGCGAGATGTGCTCGAGGAGGTCGCCGCGGAGTATCCCGACGTCGAGCACGACGCGATGTACGTCGACGCGGCGTGCATGTGGCTGGTGCAGAAGCCCGAGCAGTTCAGCGTGATCGTGACGACGAATCTGTTCGGCGACATCATCACCGACCTCGGGGCGGCGATCTGCGGCGGCCTCGGCATCGCCGCATCCGGGAACATCCACCCCGGTCGGGTCTCGATGTTCGAGCCGATCCACGGCTCGGCGCCGAAGTACACCGGCCAGAAAGCGGCGAGCCCGGTCGGTGCCGTTGGCGCGCTCGCCCTGCTCCTGGACCACGTCGGGATCACCCCGGCGCATGACGCGATCGAGCGGGCGCTGTTCGCCGCGTTCCGCACCGGCCGGATCGACGGGGTGGACGCGCGAGCCGGTCGAACGTTCGAGGACGCGAAGGTGATCGCCGACCTGGTGACGAACCCCTAGGGGTAGTCCTCCACCACCTCGACGAGCTGTAGCAGCGCGTCGTTCACCGGCGTCGGGATGGCATGCCGGCGACCTCGTCGCACGACCTCGCCGTTGATCCAATCGATCTCCGTGGGCCGGCCGCTGCGCACGTCCTGCAACATCGACGAGCGGTTCGCCGCGGTGAGCTCGGCCATCGCGCGCCACAGCCGGATCGCCTCATCGTCAGTGATCGCGACCCCCTCGGCGCAGGCAACACGTGCGGCCTCCTTCGCGGCTCGGTCGACGATGCGTGCCGCGAGGTGCCCGAGCAGCTCGCCGTTCGTGATGCCGACGAGCGCGCTCACCGGATTCACCGCGGCGTTGCCGACGAGCTTGCGCCACACCGCGGGCCAGGGGTCGTCGACGACGGACGCGGTCATGCCGCCTGCCTGGAGCGCCGCGGCAAGCTCGTCGACGTGCCGCGCGCGCCCGAGGACGACGCGTCCCGGACCCGTCGTGTGGAGCTCCTCACCGTCGAGCACGGCGCCCACGTAGATGACGCCGACCGCGACGCGGTCGTCCCCGACCGTCGCGGCCAGGCGCTCGCGGTGCCCGAGCCCATTCTGGATCGTGAGCACCGTGCCGTCGGTCGCGAGGACCCGGCGTGCGGTCTCAGCCGCCCACGCGGTCCCCTGCGACTTCGTCGCCACGATCGCGATATCGACCGGGTCCCCGGCGCCTTCGAGTGGCGCCTTCGTGCGATCGATCCGTACGAGCCCGACGCGCCCGTCCAGCGTCCGGCTCACGAGGGTCCCGATCGCACCCTGGCCCAGCACGGCGACCCACATTCGGGAGCGACGATAGGGCCCCGGACGCAGGCGGGGGCTGGAGTAGAGTCCCGCAACAGCGAAGCGACCGAGGGCTTGGAGGGGAACATGGCGACCACCACGACTCGCTCGACAGCCATCGACGACGAGATCGGCTTCATGCCACGCAACCGGACCGTCCGCACGGTTGTGGTGTCAGGCGTTCTCGCGGCAGTGGCGATAGCGCTCGCAGTGACCCGGATCGGCTTCATCCCGATGCCGACGGGGATCAATGCGACGATCCTGCACGTTCCGGCGATCATCGCGGGTGTGATGGAAGGCCCGATCGCGGGCCTGGCGGTCGGAGGGATCTTCGGGGTATTCAGCTTTCTACAAGCGACGACCCCGCTCTTCCAGAACCCGCTCGTCGCGATCGGTCCGCGGCTGCTGATCGGCGTGGTCGCGTACTTCGTCTACCGGGCCGCGAAACCGATCAATGAACCGCTGGCGCTCGGCCTCGCGGGACTGTTCGGGACCGTCACCAACACCGCCCTGGTGCTCGGCTTGGCGGTCACGCTGAACGGCCCGAATGGCGTGCCGTACCTCACGCCTCAGCAGGCCTGGGGCGCGGTCACGACGCAGTCATGGTGGGAGGCCATCCTGGCGATCATCATCACCGTCGCGGTCGGATCGGCCGTTCGCGGCGCGGGCCGCATGCGGAAGTCCACCGTCTAGTCAAAATGTGGTCGACACCCGGCGGAGGCCACGCGGTCTCCACCGGGTGTCCGCGCCGCCGGTCAAGAAGGGGCTCGCCATGGTGTTCGATTACGCATCGCTCTTCCGGCTCGACGATCGCCGCGCGCTCGTCGTGGGTGCGGGTAGTGGGATCGGCAAGACGAGCGCGGAGGCACTCGCGGCGTTCGGCGCCCACGTCACCTGTGCCGACCTTGACCTCGGGGCCGCGGAGCGGACGGCCCTGTCCATCGCCGCCGCCGGCCGACGGGCGGACGCGATCCACATCGATGTCCGCGACACGAAGACCGTGACGGCCGCGTTCGCCCGCGACCGCGCGATCGACGTGCTCGTCTCCACTCCGGGCATCAATGTCCGGAAGCCGCTGCTGCGGATCAGCGACGAGGAATTTGACCGCGTGATCGACGTGAACCTCAAAGGGACGTTCCGCCTGATCCGCGCCGCGGGCGAGTCGATGGCCGAGCGCGGCAAGGGCAGCATCATCGCCTTCTCGAGCATCCGGTCGCTGACCGTCGAGCCCGGTCAGGGCGTCTACGCGGCGACGAAGGCCGGGATCGTCCAAATGCTCCGCGCGCTCGCGGCCGAGCTCGGCCCGCGGGGCGTGCGGGCGAACGCGATCGCCCCGGGCGTCGTCGAGACGCCGCTGACCGCACCGATCAAGCAGAACGCCGCCTGGTACGACGCATACGCCCGGAAGAACGTGCTCGGCCGTTGGGCCAAGCCCGAGGAGCTCGCCGGGATGGTCGTGTACCTCGCCTCGGACGCGAGCTCGTACGTCACTGGGGCGTGCATGTTCGTCGACGGAGGGTGGACCGCCGCCGACGGTCGGTTCCAGCCGCCGCTGTGACCGGAGCGGGCGAGCCGCTCATTCGCGTCGACTCCGTTTCCGTCGCGTATCGGGTGCCCGGAGGGCGAGTGCGGGCGCTCGACGACGTGTCGCTCGAGGTCCGGCGCGGCGAGTGGCTGACGGTCATCGGCCACAACGGCTCGGGCAAGAGCACGCTCGCCAAGCTGTTCAACGGACTCGTCGTCCCCGGCCGCGGGGAGGTGACGGTCGGCGGTCTCTCGACTCGCGACGAGGAGCAGCGCGCACGGATCCGGCAGATCGTCGGCATGGTCTTCCAGGACCCGGACAACCAACTCGTCGCGACAGTGGTCGAGGAGGATGTGGCCTTTGGCCCGGAGAATCTCGGCCTGCCGCGCGCGGAGATCGCGGAGCGGGTCGCGGACGCGATGCGCCGGCTCGAGATCGAGGACCTTCGTCAGCGCGCGCCGCATCAGCTCTCCGGCGGGCAGAAGCAGCGGGTGGCCATCGCCGGCGTGCTGGCGATGCGACCCGCGGTACTCGTGCTCGACGAATCGACCGCGATGCTGGACCCGTCCGGCCGCGCCGAGGTCCTGCAGGCGGCCCAGGCGCTGCACCGCGACGGGGTCACGATCGTGGCCATCACGCACTTCATGAGCGAGGTCACCCTGGCCGACCGCGTGATCGTGCTCGCCGAAGGGCGCGTCGCGCTCGAGGCCGCGCCACGGCAGCTCTTCGCGCAGCCGGAGCGCCTTCGGGAGCTCGAGCTCGACGTGCCGCAGGTCACGGAGATCGCCGCCCGCCTGCGCGCCCGCGGCCTGGACGTCGGCATCGTGCCCCTCACGGTGTCCGAGCTCGCGGACGCGTACGTCGGCCTGGCACGATGATCGAGCCGATCATCGAGGTCCGTGATCTGTGGCACTGGTATCTGCGCAAGACGCCCCTCGAGTCCCTCGCCCTGCAGGGCGCGTCCTTCACGCTCGCCGCGGGCGAGGTGGTCGGGATCATGGGCCACACCGGATCCGGCAAGTCCACGCTCGTGCAGCACTTCAACGGTCTGCTCCGTCCGCACCGCGGATCGGTGCGGGTCTTCGGCAGCGACCTGGGCGACCCGCACGTCGATCCGCGCCCGCTGCGGCGCAGGGTCGGTCTCGTCTTCCAGTTCCCCGAGCAGCAGCTCTTCGATCCGACCGTCGCCGAAGACATCGCGTTCGGTCCGCGGAAGCTCGGCTGCGATCACGCGGAGGTGCGCCGCCGCGTGCAGGGGGCGATGGCCGCGGTCGGCCTGCCGTTCGAGACGTTCAAGGACCGTTACACGTTCGGCCTGTCCGGCGGCGAGATGCGCAAGGTGGCACTCGCGGGCGTCCTGGCACTCGAGCCGGAGGTCCTCGTCCTCGACGAGCCGACGGCCGGTCTCGACCCGCGAGCCCGCCGCGACCTCCTTGCCGGCCTACGCGACCTGCACGACACGCGTGGCACCGCGCTCGTCTTCGTGTCGCACAACATGGACGAGGTCGCGGAGCTGGTCACCCGGGTCGACGTGCTGGCGGACGGGAAGGTCGTGTTGTCCGGCGGCGTGCGGGAGGTGTTCCGCGAGGAGCGCCGGCTGCGCGAGCTCGGGCTCGGGGTGCCGGCCGCGGCCGAGCTCGCCGGCGCCCTGCGCGAACGCGGCGTGGCGCTGCGGGGCGACGTGCTCACCATCGACGACGCGGTGGAGGCGATGTGGACGAGTTCGAGTTCTCCCGCAGCGTAACGATCGGTCAGTACATCCCGGGCACATCGGTGATCCATCGGCTGGATCCCCGAGCCAAGATCATCGGCTTCCTCGTGATCATCGCGGGCGTGATCACGGCATCGTCGTACGTGGGGAACGCGGCTGCGTTTGTTGCCGTGCTCTTGCTCATCGCGCTCGGCGATGTGCCGTTGACCTACCTCTTCAGCGGCATTCGGCCGATCCTGCCGATCATCGTCGTCTACACGATCTTCAACTTCCTGTTCCTCGGGAACTACGACCCGACCGGATCGGCCGTGCTGTTCCGCACACCCGTCTCGCTCGGGCCCTGGCAGTTCGCGTTCACGGTCACCGATAACTCGATGCGTCAGACCGTGCAGGGCGTGTTCCGGGTCTTCGACCTCATCCTGCTGTCCAGTCTGCTCACCCTCACCACGCCGATCACCGCGCTCTCGAAGGGCATCGAGAGCCTGCTCGCGCCGTTCCGGCGGTTCAAGGTGCCTGGCCATGAGATCGCGATGATGCTGGCGATCGCGTACCGGTTCCTGCCGACGGTGGCCGAAGAGCTCGAGCGGCTGATGAAGGCCCAGGCGTCCCGCGGGGCGGATTTCGGACGCCCGGGCCGGCTGCGGTTCGTGCAGCGCACCCGGCAGCTCGTGCCGGTGACCGTACCGCTGTTCGTGTCCGCGTTCCGCCGGGCCGAGGATCTCATCCTCGCGATGGAGTCGCGCTGCTACGTCGGCGGCGCCGGCCGGAGCAAGGTGGACCTCGGGCCGCTCGGACGGCTCGACTGGATCGCCCTCGCGGTCGCGCTCGCGTTCACGGTCGCCCTATGGCGCACGCCGTTCCCGTGGTGAGCGATGCCGACCGCGTCCGCGCGGCCGTGGACGCGCTGCGCGACGAGTGCGCGGCGTTCCTGCAGGAGCTGGTCCGGATCCCCACGGTGAACCCGCCGGGCGAGCGCTATGCGGACTGCGCGCGGCTCATCGGCGATCGACTGACCAGCCAGGGCTACGCGGTGCAGTACGTCCGGCCGCGGACGCCGCACGACGGCCCGCCGCGGGTGAACGTGTTCGGCCGTCTCGAGGGCCGCGCCGCTCGGCCGACGCTGCACTTCAACGGGCACTTCGACGTCGTCCCGGCGGGCGATCCGGCGGCCTGGGCGCGCGCGCCGTTCGGCGGCGAGATCGCGGATGGCCGGCTCTGGGGCCGAGGGACCGGCGATCAGAAGGCCGGCATCGCGGCATCCATCTACGCGATCGAGGCGATCCGCCGCGCGGGGCTCACCCTGCGCGGCAGCGTCGAGCAGAGTGGGACGGTCGACGAGGAGAGCGGTGGCTTCGCCGGCGTCGCGGAGCTCTGCGATCAGGGGCTGATCAGCGCGGCCCGGACCGACCACGTCATCATCACCGAGCCCCTCGATGTCGACCGCGTGTGCATCGGGCATCGCGGGGTGTACTGGGCCGAGGTGACCGCGCGGGGCGTGACCGCGCACGGCAGCATGCCCGACCTCGGCCGGAACGCGGCGGACGCGATGGCCGGGCTCGTCACGCGTATCGAGCGCGACCTCAAGCCGAAGCTCGCGGGCCGAGTGACCGCGATGCCCGTGGAGCCGCCCGGCGCTCGGCACGCATCCATCAGCCTGAACGCGCTCCACGCCGGCCAGCCGATCGGCGTGGAGCAAACACCGATGGTGCCCGACGTCTCCGTCGCGATCTTCGACCGGCGGTTCATCGCCGAAGAGTCCAGCGGCGATGTGCGTCGCGAATTCGAGGCGGTCGTCGCCCTTCAGGCGGCGAGCGACCCCGACATCCGCTGGTCCGTGCGCGAGCTCATGCTCGTCGAGCCGACCGCGACGCCGATCGACGCGCCGGTGGCCCGCGCGGTGCGGACCGCGATCCACGACGTGCTCGGGCGTGAGGCGAAGATCATCGCGAGTCCCGGGACGTACGACCAGAAGCACGTCGTGCGCCGCGGCGGCGTCGCCGATTGCGTGGCCTATGGGCCAGGGCGGCTCGAGACCGCGCACCGTCCCGATGAGTACGTCGACCTCGAGGATCTCGCGAACGCGACGAAGGTCATGGCCCTGGCGGCGCTCGCGCTGCTCGGCTCCTAGTCGACCCCGATCGCCGTCGAGCTCTTGAGCGCGCCGACGCCGGCGCGCTTTTCCGCGCCCTGCACGACGATCGCGCTCGGCCGCGCGAAATGCGATGACGCGAACGTCTCGACCTTGGGGCTCACCGCGTGCCCCATGGCCGCGAGCGCGTCGCGGGTGGCCTGCGCGATCCGCGTGTCGATGAGCAGCGGCTCTCCTTCGCAGTGGGAGCGGGGCGCGTTCACCGCCTGCTGCGGCGGCTGCACCCAATCCACGAGGTTCGTCACGACGTGGAGCATCGCGCTCATGATCCGGCGGCCGCCCGGCGCCCCGATCGCGGCGAACGGCGCGCCGCCGCGGAGCACCAACATCGGCGCGATCGCCGACAGGATCCGCTTGCCGCCGGCGATCGAGTTCGGCCGTCCGGGCCGCGGATCGAACCAGGTCATGACGTTCGCGAGCATGATCCCGGTGCCCGCGGCGATCACGCCCGATCCGAACGCGCCGCCGAGCGTCGTCGTGAGCGCGACCATGCGTCCGTCGCGGTCGATCACGTTCACGTGCGTCGTGCAGTCCGAGGACGGCGGGACCGGCGTCGCGGCGACCTCCGGGGTCGCCCGGCCGGGGTCGATCGTCGATCGCGCGGCGGCGGCGTGCTCGACGGATGCAAGCCGCTCGTAGATCGCGGAGCCGGCGATGGCCTCGTCCGCGAGGTATGTGAAGCGGTCCGCGAATGCGCGCCGCTGGGCTTCGGCCAACAGGTGCAAGGCCATCGGCGACTGCGGGTCCATCCGCCCGAGCTCGAACCCTTCGACGATCCGCAACATCTCGACGGTCGTGATGGCCCCGGACGCACCGGGGAGCGTGCGCAGCTGCAGCCCGCGGTAGTCGATCGCGAGCGGCGGACGCTCGCGGACCTCGAACGAGGTGAAGTCCTCGATCGACAGGATCCCGCCGCGCGCCTGCACGTCCTCGACGATGCGCCGGCCGAGCTCGCCGTGATAGAAGACCTGCGCGCCGCCGGCGGCGATGGCGCGGAGGCTCTGGGCGAGGTCGCGCTGAACGCAGCGATCGCCGGCCTCGAGCCCGGTCGGCGCGCGGAGCGGGTAGCGACCCTCCCGGAAGAAGACCGCGCGCGACGCGTCGATCGGGGCGAGCCGGTCGTAGTACAGGCCGAGCGCCAGCGTGAGGTTCCAGTCGGTCTCCCACCCATCGGCGGCGAGCGAGATCGCGTCCTTCATGACGGTCTCGCGATCCAGCGATCCGTACCGCTCGAGCGCGTGGCACAGGCAGCCGACCGCCCCCATCTGCCCGATCGCCTGGTAGCCGTAGTTCTGGGCGTTGCCCTTCGTCATCGGCCAGCCGTACATCCCCGCCGCGCCGGTCGACTGCAGCTCGTACAGGTCGGGGGTCGCGCGAAGTGGCGCCGCGCCCGAGCCGTCGATCGTCGTGACCGTGCCGTCCGGCTGCCGGATGACGCACCAGGCGACCCCGCCCAGACCGCTCGTCGTCGGCTCGACCACGCCCATGGCGAACGCCGCCGCGACCGCGGCATCGACCGCATTTCCGCCCTCGCGCAGGATCCGCGCCCCGGCCTCGGCCGCGAGCGGATGCTCCGCGGTGATCATGCCGCCGGTCGAGACCGCCTCGCTCTTGCGGATGTCGGGAACGCTGCGCGTCGCCATGAGGCAGATGGTGGCAGACTCGCCGCGCAGATGACGTTGCCCGCCGGCTTCACGATCGGCCACTGGACCGACCCGGTCGCGAAGACCGGTTGCACGGTCATCCTCTGCGAGGGCGCGGCGACGGCCGGCGTGCACATGGGCGGCGGCGCACCGGCCACGATCCAGACCGACATCATCGGGCCGGCCTCGGCGACGGGGATCCTCCACGCCGTGCTCCTCACCGGCGGCAGCGCGTTCGGGCTCGCCGCGTACGCCGGCGTGATGCGGTTCCTCGAGGAACGCGGCGTGGGCGTCGCGGTCCGCGAGTGGCGGGTCCCGCACGTCTCGGGCGCCGTCATCTTCGACCTGGCGACGGGCGACGGCCGGGTCCGCCCCGATCCGGACGCCGGCTATGCCGCGTGCGGGATGGCGACGGTCGACCCGGCGGAGGGACAGGTCGGCGCCGGCACCGGCGCGACGGTCGCGAAGCTGAAGGGCGGCTCGGCCCCGGGCGGCCTGGGGATCGCGTCGGCACGGGCCGGCGCGGCGACGGTGACCGCGGTCATGGTCGTCAACGCGCTCGGGGACATCTGGGACGGTGCGCGGAACGCGTGGGTCGCGCGCTCCGGACCGGCCGCGCTGCCGCCCCAGACGGGGAACACGACGATCGGCGCCGTTCTCACCGACGCGAAGCTCGGCCGCGAAGCTGTCCGCCGGGTCGCGCTGACGGCGCATGACGGCCTGGCGCGCGCGATCCGGCCGGCGCACACGGACTTCGACGGCGACTGCATCTTTTCGCTCGCCTACGGTACGCAGGAGGCGAGCACGGTGGAGCTCCAGGCCGCGGCCGCCGATGCTGTCGAACAGGCCATCGTCCGGGCGGTCCGCGTGGCGAGTGGGACAATGAAGGCATGAAAGAGATCGTCGTCCTTGGCGGCGCCCGCACCGCCTTCGGCACCTACGGCGGCGCGCTGCGCGATACCTCGGCGACCGACCTCGGGGTCATCGCGGCCAAGGGCGCGCTCGAGCGGTCGAAGGTCTCGCCCGACAAGATCGACCAGATCATCTTCGGCAACGTCCTGCAGACGAGCGGCGACGCCGTGTACTTCGCGCGGCACATCGGCCTCAAGGCAGGCGCGCCGATCGAGGCGCCGGCGCTCACGATCAACCGGCTCTGTGGCTCGGGCCTGCAGGCGATCCTCCTCGCCGCGCAGGAGATCCAGCTCGGCCAGGCGGACTTCGTCCTCGCCGGCGGCGCCGAGAACATGTCGATGGCCCCGCACATGATCCGCGGCGCGCGCTGGGGGCTCCCGCTCGGCGAACAGAAGCTCGAGGACTACCTCTGGGTCGCGCTGGTCGACTCGTACAACGGTCTCGGCATGGCGAACACCGCCGAGAATCTCGGCCGGAAGTACGGCATCGGCCGCCAGGCGGCCGACGAGTTCGCCTATCGCAGCCACATGCTCGCGGCCAAGGCCCGTGAGTCGTGCCGGTTCAGCGAGGAGATCGTCCCCGTCGAGGCGAAGACGAAGAAGGGCGTGACCGTCGTCGACAAGGACGAGCACATCCGCCCCGACACCACGCTCGAGACGCTCGGCAAGCTCGTCGCGCGCTTCGAGAAGGACGGCACCGTCACCGCCGGAAACGCGAGCGGCATCAACGACGGCGCGGCGGCGCTCGTCATCGCGTCCGCGGAGGCGGCGCAGAAGGCCGGCCTCACCCCGATCGCGCGCGTCGTTTCCGGCGGCGTGTGCGGCGTGGACCCCGACATCATGGGCATCGGCCCGGCGCCGTCGAGCCGTCAGGCGCTGAAGCGCGCGGGACTGAAGGTCCAGGACCTGGACCTGGTCGAGATCAACGAGGCCTTCGCGACGCAGTACCTCGCCGTCGAGAAGGATCTCGGCCTCGATCGCGAGAGGACGAACGTGAACGGCGGCGCGATCGCGCTCGGCCATCCGCTCGGCGCCTCGGGCGCCCGGCTCGCGCTCACGCTCATCACCGAGCTTCAGAAGCGGAAGGGCCGCTACGGGCTCGCCTCGCTCTGCATCGGCGGCGGCCAGGGCATCGCGGCGATCTTCGAGCGCATCTAGCCCGTACTAGTCGGCCTCGCTCGCGAGGGTCGGCGAGGCGCGCGCGGCGCGCTGCCGAGCGCTCTCGCGGCTCACGATGAACGCGACGGCCGCGACGATGATCGCCGCGCCCACGACGATCGACGGCGTGACCGGCTCGGCGAGTACGAGCGCGCCAAGGAGCACCGCGACGACCGGATTCACGTACGCGTACGTGGAGACGAGCGACACGGGCGCGCGCTGGAGCAGCCAGCTGTACGCGGTGAACGCGACGAGCGAGCCGAACACGACGAGGTAGACCATCGCCAGGAGCGATCTCGTCGACCACGTCGCGGGTTCGAGGTGCGCGAGCTCCCCCATCGCGGCACCGAGCGCGACCAGGACGATGCCCCCGGCGAGCTGCTGGAGGCCCGTCGAGAGCAGCGCGTCGGCGGGCAGGCGGAGCCGCGGCGCGAGGAATGTCCCGAGGGCCCACGACACCGTCGCGACCAGGAGCAGCGCGATCCCACCCAGGTCCGCGCCGCCGCTCGAGCCGCGCGGAACGACGAGGACCGCCACGCCAACGAACCCGACGGCAACGCCAACGAACGTCGAACGGTGGATCCGGTCGCCCGCGACCCGCCGCAGGATCACGATCCACAGCGGCACCGAGGCGACGATCAGCGCGGTGAAGCCGGATGGGACGGTCCGCTCCGCGAGGACGACGAACCCGTTCCCGCCGACGAGCAGCAGCAGCCCGACCGCCGCCGCGGAGATCAGCTGCTCGCGTCCGACCCGCAGACCGCGGCGGACACCGATGAGACCAAGGAGCACGAGTCCGGCGACGCAGAACCGTAGCCCGGCGGAGAGGAGCGGCGGGAGCGTCTGCACCGCGATCGCGATCGCGAGGTACGTCGAGCCCCAGACCACGTAGACGACGCCGAGCGCCGTCCAGATCGCGACTGGGGACGCGCTGCGTTCCGCCGGCACCGCGTCGATGCTATCGGCCGCGGCGCGGATGCGACCGTAAACTGCGACGCATGTGGCGACGCGACGGATTCACGATCTCCACGGATCCCGCGCACCTCGATCGCGATGTCATCTGGCGGTACCTGCATGACGAGTCGTACTGGGCGAACGGGATCCCGCGCGACGTCTTCGACCACTCCATCGAACGGTCGCTCAACTTCGGATTGTTCGAAGGCGAAGCCGGCACCGGCGGCACCCAGATCGGCTTCAGCCGCGTTGTCACAGATGGCGCGACGTTCGCCTGGCTCTGCGACGTCTTCGTGCTGCCGGCGTATCGCGGCCGAGGCCTCGCGAGGTGGCTCATCGCGACGGCCGTCGCGCACCCTGACCTACAGGTGCAGCGCGGGTTCGTCCTCGCGACGCGCGATGCGCACGGGCTCTACGAGAAGTTCGGGTGGCAACGCGTCGAGGCTGGCCGCTTCATGCGGATCGCGCGGCCGTATCGCGAGGGCTAGCGCCTCCGAAGCCACTCGGCGTCGATGGCACCGGGGACCGGTCTCGAGGCGAGGCCGATGAAGACCACGGTCGCGAGCACCGCGAGGACGATGAGGGTCTCCATGCAGATGGAACGGGCGCGGTGCGCGCTCGTGGGACGGCTACTCCATCACGACGATGTGACGGATACCGGCGCCCGAGCGCAACAGGTCGAAGCCCGCATTCACCTCCTCCAGGCGATGGCGATGTGAGACGAGCGGCGTGATCAAGAGCTTGCCGCGCCGGACGAGGTCGATGACGAGGGGGAAGTCCACGTTGCGGCAGCCGAGCGTGCCGATGATCTCGAGCTCCCGGAACGTCACCCGGCCGCCCTGCACGGACATCGGTTTCGCGGCGAAGCCCAGGAGCACGAGCCGGCCGCCGGTGCGCAGCGCCGAGAGGGCCTGCTCCTGCACGTCCGGCTTGCCGATGGCTTCGATGGCGACGTCGGGTCCACCGGACGTCGCGCGCTTCAACGCCTTGACGAGGTCCGGATCCTTCGCGTCGAACGTGAGCTCGGCGCCGAACGCCCGCGCGAGCGCGAGCTTCTTCGGGTCGATGTCGATCGCGAGGACGCGGGCGCCCGCCTGGACGGCCACCTGGACGGCCGAGAGTCCGACGCCGCCACAGCCGAAGACCGCGACCGTCTCGCCGGACGAGACGCGGCCGCGGCGGACGACCGCGTGGAACGCGGTCGTGAGCGCGTCGGCGACGATGCAGGCGTCCTCGAGGGGCACCTCAGGAGGGATCTGGAACGTGTCGCGGGCCGGCCAGGCGACGTACTCGGAGAGGCCGCCGTCGACCGAGTTGCCGATCATCCGCTGCTCCGCGCACTGGTTCTCCCGTCCGGACCGGCAGGCGGGACACGTGCCGCAGGTCGAGATCGAGGACAGGACGACGCCCTCACCGGTGCGCTCCGGGCTCACTCCCGAGCCGACGCCCACCACCGTGCCTGAGATCTCGTGGCCCAGGATGAGCGGCGGCGCCTTGAACGTCGGCGTGCCGTGGTCGAGGTAATGGAGGTCGCTGTGGCAGAGCCCGCAGGCGACCACCCGGACGAGGACCTCTCCCGGTCCGGCGTTCGGCCGGGGAACGACGCGCAGCTCGAGCGGCTTGCCGCCGCCGGTGAACACCGCGCCACGCATCGTCGCCGGCAAGGCGTCGGTCGGGTCGGCGGCTGGTGCGGTGTCGATCGACGTGGGCAGGCCTCCCGGCGAGCGTCTCCTTCGGACCGTAGCGGCGAAGGATGTCCGGCCGATGTCAGCGGGGCGTGCCGCACCGGCCGTGGCTGACGCCGGACGGACACGGCCGGCGCCGACCATCCCTACCATGCCCGCCATCGGAACCCAGGTCCACGTGCGCCGCGAAGGCGGCGTGGCGTGGACGACCCTCGATCGGCCGCCGCTGAACGTCCTGAACATGGCGCTCATGGACGAGCTCGACGAGACGCTCCACGATCTCGCGGCCGACCGATCGCTGAAGCTCATCGTCCTGGAAGGCGCCGGTAAGACGTTCTCCGCGGGCGTCGACATCGGCGAGCACCTGGGCGACCAGATCGGCCCGATGCTCGACGCGTTCACCCGCGTGGCCGTCCGGCTCATCGAGGGCGACGTCCCGGTCATGGCCGTCGTGCACGGCTCGGCGCTGGGTGGTGCGTGCGAGCTCGTGGCGCTCTGTGACCTCGCGATCGTCGCGGACGACGCCCGGATCGGCGTGCCCGAGATCACCCTTGCGGTGGTCCCTCCGGTCGGCGCGGCGCTCTTCCCGAGCGTGATCGGCCGCCAGCGCGCCGCGGCCCTCGTGCTCACCGGCGAGCCGATCTCCGGGGCCGAGGCGGCCGCGTGGGGACTTGTCTGGCGAAGCGTGCCCGCGACGGAGCTGCGCGCCGAGGCCGCGCGGGTCGCCGCGGGCTTCGAAGCGAAGAGCGCATCCGCGCTGCGCCTCGCGCGCCGCTCCCTCCGTGTCTCGTGGCCGGATCTGCTCGCCGCGATCGAGCGAGCGAACGCGCTCTCGGTCGATGCGCTACCGGGATCGGCCGACGCGCAGGAGGGTCTCCGCGCGTTCCTCGAAAAGCGCCCCCCCAGGTGGGTGCACCACTAGACCCCCGCGGCGATCTCCTCGTCCATCTCGGCGAGGCGGGCGTCCCCGAGCAGCCGCGCCGACAGCGGGAAGAGCACCTCCTCTTCCTTCTCGATGTGCTCTCGGAGCAGCGCGTCGAACGCCTTGAACACCCGATCGAAGTCGGCCCGCGTCGGGGTCCCGCGCAGCGTGTCGACCTGACCGTGGATGATCGTGTGCTCCTGCCGGAGGACCCCCACCGGGCCGCCGTCCTCGCCTCCGAGCTTCTCCACGAGGTCCGGGAAGAGCAGGACCTCCTCGTTCGCGGCGTGCCGCAGCAGCGGCTCGGCGAGCGTCCGGATCGCGGCGATCGCGAGACCAACGTCGCCGCCTGACGCCACGGCGATCCGGAGCGCGTCGAGCGCTCCGACGAAGGCCTCGTGCTCGCGTGAGAAGCGATCGATGATCCGCATGCCGTCCCCCTAGAGGTATTGGCCACCGTCGACCGGGATGACCGCGCCGGTGATGTGCTTCGCGCGATCGGTCGCGAGGAACGTGACGAGCGCCGCCACGTCCTCGGGCGCACCGAGCCTGCCGAGGACGATCTCGCCGAGCGCGCGCGTGCGGACCTCGTCGGGCGCGGCGGCGACGAGATCGGTCGCGATGAGGCCCGGGGTGATGACGTTCACCGTGATGCCGTACTGCCCGACCTCGCGCGCGACGCTCTTGGAGAGCCCGATGATGCCCGCCTTCGACGCGGTGTAGTTCGACTGCCCGAGCTTCCCCCGCTGGGCGTTGATCGAGGAGATGCTCACGATCCGCCCACCGCCTCGCTCGCGGAGCAGGGGCACGGCGGCGCGGATGTACCGGAAGCACGCGCTGAGGTCGGCGTCGAGCACATCGGACCACTCGTCATCGGTCATCTTCCAGACCATCCGGTCGCGGGTGATCCCGGCGTTGTTCACGAGGATGTCGAGGCCGCCGAACCGTTCAGCGGTCGCGGCGATGGCGAGCTCGACGTCCGCAACCGTGCGGCCGTCCGCCCGGACGGCCAGCGCGTCGCGCCCGGCCTCGGCGATGCGGTCGGTGACCGCGCCGGCCGCGGCGGCATCGTGCGCGTAGGTGAACGCGACCGCCGCTCCGTGCGCGGCGAGGTCGAGCGCGATCGCGCGCCCGATGCCCCGCGAGCCGCCGGTCACGAGGGCGACACGCCCCAGGAGCGGCGCGGCGTCACGGGTCGCGCTTCGGCTAGCGACCAGCATGGACGGGCTCGGCCACGGGCATGAGGGCGTGGCCACACCTGCCGCAGTGGCTGAAGGCGGCCGGCAGGCCCAGGGCCCCGCAGCCGGGACAGGCTTGGGTGTTCGGACCCCAGAGGTATTCGCTCGAGCCACCGTCGCGGGCCTTCTCACGGAGACCGACGCGGTCGGCGCGCCGCTTCTGCGCGAACGCGCTCATCCCCTCGTACGGCTCGAGCGAGCCGAAGTGCACGGAGAGCCAGTCCTTGGCGTGGCTCACGGTGGACGACCAGACGAAGTCCTTCAGGAAGTTGGCCTGCGCCTTCGTGTAGCGCATGCACTCGGGGAACGTGTCGACGAGCTTCCCGGCGAGCCGCGCGACCGCCGCGTCGAGCTCGGCCAGGGGTACGACCTCGTTCACGAGGCCCCACTCGAGCGCCGTCTTCGCGTCCACCCACTCGCAGGTCATGAGCATCTGCCGCGCGCGCTTCTCGCCGATCGTGAGCGCGAGCCACTGGGTCGCCCCGCCCGCGGCGACGGAGCCGACCTGCACGCCGACCTGGCGGAAGCGGGCATGGTCCGCCGCGACCGACAGGTCGCAGGCGAGGTTGAGCTCGTTCCCGCCGCCGACGGCCATTCCATTGATCCGCGCGATCGTCGGCTTGCCCGACTGCGTGAGCCCTTCGATCGCGTCGGAGAACGCGCGCATGTACTTCCAGTACTCGTGCGGGCGCTTCGTGTACACGTCGGCGTATTCCTTGACGTCGCCACCGGTGCAGAAGGCCTGCTCCCCCTCGCCGGTGAGGACGATGACGGCGACCGAGTCGTCCTCCGACGCTGCGCGGAACGCCCGCGCGAGCTCGCCCAGGGTGCGGGTCGTGTAGGCGTTGTACGAGCTCGGCCGGCGGATGGTGACCGTGGCCACCCAGTCCTTGATCGTGTACCCGATGTCGTGGAGCTCGTTCATGCCGCCACCTCCTGCGAAGCACGACCCTCGTACCGCTGCCGCCCGAGGAGGGCGGCGCCGAGCGCCGCGACGAGATCGGGATCCGGCGAGACGTTCACCGACACCCCGAGCGCCGTCTCGAGGGACTTCACCTGGCCGGCCTGCCGGGCCATGCCGCCCACGAAGGTGAGCTCGGGCTCGAGGCCGACCCGTTTCAGGAGCTGGAGAGCCTTCTCGGAGAGCGAGTCGTGGATCCCGCGGACGATGTTCTCGATGCTCGTGCCGGCGGTGACGAGGTTGATGATCTCGGACTCCGCGAACACGGCGCAGACCGAGGTAAAGGCCTCGGCCCCGTCGGCACGGAGCGACAGGTCGCCGAGATCCTCGAGCTTCACCTCGAGGTAACGCGCCGCGCGCTCCGCGAACCCGCCGGCGCCGGCGGCGCACTTGTCGTTCGACCGGAACTCCACGACATGGCCGCCCTCCTTGACGCGCATCGCGCGCGTCGTCTGCGCGCCGATGTCGATCACCGATCTGGTGTTCGGGAAGAGGTGCGCGGCACCCCGCGCGACGCAGGTGATGTCGGTGATCTGGATGTCGCGGTGCGGCACGTTGTAGCGGCCGAGTCCGGTCGTCGCGATGTAGGCGACATCGGTCCGCTGCCGTCCGGCCTTCGCGAGCGCGAGCTCGAGGACCTCGTTCGCAAGACCCGCGAAGTCGGGGCGCATCCGCGCGAGCCCGCTCCCGACGACCGCGTCCCCATCGATGAGCACGCATTTCGCGCTTCGGGAGCCCATGTCGATGCCGGCGATCAGCGTCATGCGAGCACCTCCCGGCCGGCGACGACCCGCTCCATCGCGAAGATCGCCGCGCCGAGCGCGCCGGTGTAGTGCGAGTCAGGGCTCACGTTCACGTGCGTGGCGAGCTTCTCTTCCACGGCCTTCACGATGCCGACGTTGCGCGAGACCCCGCCGGTGAACGTCACCTCGGACTCGGCGCCGACGCGCCGGACGAGGGCGACGGTGCGCGCGGCGATCGAGCCGTGGACCCCGGCCAGGATGTCCTCGATCTTCTTCCCCTGAGCGAGGTACTGGAGGATGTCGGACTCGACGAAGATCGTGCACACGGTCGAGAGACGCACGGGCTGCTTTGCGCCCATCGACCGCTCGCCCATCTCTGAGACCTGCAGCCCGACCGCCTCGGCGGAGTTGGTGAGGAACCGGCCGCTCCCCGCGGCGCACTTGTCGTTCATCGCGAAGTCGAGGACCTCGCCGTGGTCGCTCACCTTGATCGCCTTCGTGTCCTGGCCGCCGATGTCGATGACCGTGCGGGTGGCCGGAATGAGCGCCCAGGCGCCCTTCGCGTGGCACGAGATCTCGGTCACCTGCGCGTCACCGAACTCGACCTTGAATCGGCCATAGCCGGTGCCGATGACCTGCTCGACGTCGCCCCGGGCGAGCCCGGACTCGTCGAGCGCTGCCTGGAAGGCCCGGTCGGCCGCACGCACGAGGTACGCGCCGGTGTCGGTGAGGGACCGGGCGATGATGTGCTGCTGCTCGTCGACGATGATCGCCTTCGTCTGCGTGGATCCGACATCGACGCCCGCCGCGTATCTCATGACACCCCTCCGGCCGCCTTGCCCGCGGTGATCCGCCGCTGCTCGAGCGCCTCGAAGAAGGCGTCGATGCGGTTGCGGAGCTGCGCCTCCGAGAAGTAGCGCGGGTCCTCGAGATCGGACTCGATGAGGAGCGTCGGGACGTCGCGGTCTCGGACGAAGTGCTCGCGCATGTCGCCTTGCCCCGCGGAGAAGAGCCGGCAGGACTTCACCGAGTGGATGACCACGGCGTCGGCGTGCCACTCGTCCACGTACCGCTCGATCTGCTCATAGCGCTGGAGGAAGGTCCGGTTGCAGACGTTGTACGACAGCATGTGAGCGGCGATGGACTCCAGCGGGTGCTGCGGGTCGTGCCGGAAGCCGAACTCCCAGAGCCCGCCGACGGTCGAATAGGTGGACGCGACGGCGACGGCGCCCCAGCGACTGAACATGTCGCGGAAGACCCGGAGCTTCGGCCACGGTGGCGGCCCCTCGATGACGATGCGGAACCGCTCCTCCGGGAGCGGGCCGCGGCCTTCGCGCACCCGCTGGCTCATCTCGCGATGCGCGACCTCGAAGAACCGGAGGCCCTCCTCGGTGCCGCGGAGCGTGTAGAGCGGGGCCATCATCGTGACCGAGTCGAAGTAGGCGTCGTACGGTGCCGGGCGCGCCTTGGTCATGTCCTTGATCTCGGCCCAGAGGCGTCCGGTCTCGGACGAGCGCTCGACGATCTTCGTGAATTCCTTCCAGTCGAGGCTCTTCCCGGTCACGTTCTCCAGAAGGACGATGAGCTCCTCGAGCTGCTTCACCACGTACCGGACGTCGTCCGCGGTCGGCTCGCCGTCGGGCGTGCGGATGAACGGGATGTCGATGTTCATCGCCGGCGCGCCGGTCAGCTCGGCGAGATGCTCGAACCAGTTGAGGTAGACGTTGCAGCCGACGTAGTTGCACACGAGCACGTCCGGCTTCGGGATCTTGGCGAACGGCGTGACGCCGCCGGCGTGGTAGAGACCGATGTCGGCTTTCACGTAGGCGCAGTTGTCCGTCGCGTAACCGAGCTCTTCGGCCTTCTGGATGAGCGGGAGGGAGCCCTTCCGGACCGCGATCTGGAGGACGTTCACCTCCGGGTAGATCGGGAGCACGTCGAACGCCCGCAGGAGCTCGACCGGGTTCCCCGCGATCAGGAGGTGCGCGGCCTTCTTGCCGTTCCCCTCGGCGATCGCGGTCGCCTCGGCGTAGTACTTCGCCATGATCTCCTTCTGCAGGAGATGCAGCTCGCCCTGGTACTTGATCTCGACCGCAGCGGTCATCGGAAGAGCATCGATTCCACGAAGGTCTCGACCTCCGTTCTGATCTTTTCGTAGAGCCACATCTTCTCTTCGAACTCGAGGTAGAGATGCGGGATCGCGTTCTCGTCGAACGCCTTGCGATAGAGCGCGTAGTCGAAGAGCCCTGGCTCGCAGAACTTCGCGATGAGGCAGATCGCGGCGTCGGCCTTCATGGACCGCACCGAGTCCACGATCGCCTTCGCGCGCGGCGCGCGGAGGTCGTGCTTCGTGCTCAGGTGCACGCTGTCATCGAGGTAGGCCCGCGCGAGCGCGACGAGCGGATCGCCGTCCAGCGGCACGTCGCGGCGGAACAACCGCCATCCGAGCATGAAGTCATCGTCGACGATGTAGCAGCCGGACTCCTCGATGCTCTCGACGAGCTCGAGTGGTGGCTGCTCGCAGAACGCGCCGATGAGCACGACCCGGATGCGGTCCTTCGGCCGGTCCTGGCGCTCGTTCGCCGCCGCCAGCGACTCGCGGAGGATCGGCGTGACCTCGTCGGGATCCATCAACGTCGCAAGCCGGGTGAGCGTGTAGAGCTCGCCCGTGAGGAGCGATTCGGGGCGGCGCGCTCGGAACGCGTAGAGCTCGCGGAGCGCGGCCCGCATGGCGTTGTACGAACGGAGGTTCTCGCGGAGATCGTCGTCGGTGACGGTCGTGCCCGTCACCAGGCAGAGCTCGGCGAGGACGCGCCGGTACTCCGACACGAGGTAGTCGACCGCCGCCGGCGACGTCATGTTCTGCGGGAGGTGGACGTACACCGACTTCTGGTCGGCGAAGTTGCGCGACATGATGCTGGCGAGGTTCCGCGCGGGATCGCAGATCGACTCGAAGAGCAGGGCCTTGAACGGCCCGAGCTTCTCCTGGAAGCCGAGCTCCATCGTGCTCTTCACGATCGAGCAGATGAACGACTGGAAACGGGAGTCCGCATGCGCGATCTCGATGCGGTTCCCGCCGCCGAAAAGACCGACCGGCAGGAGTCCCGCGGCGCGCACGAGCTCGACCGGCCCGTACACCGGGTAGCAGCCGGCGGCGGACCGACCGGTCCGTCGCGCGTAGTCGCGAACGGTCGGGAAGTCCCGGTCCTCGACGACGTCGCGGTACCGAGCGGCCGGGAACGTGGTGTCCAGCGTCAGGGTCACAGCGTCCGTCCGAGCGCCGTCACGGGCAGGTCGCGGAAGCCGAGATCGCGGAAGAACGGCAGCAGCGCGAGGTCGTGGACCGGGACGATCGTGTAGACGTGCTGCGCGCCGGTGGCGCGGAAGCGCGCGAGGAGCTCGCTCGCGAGAGTCCGGCCGAGCCCGCGGCCGCGCCACGCATTCGCGACGGCGAAGGTCTCGACCCAACCGCCGGTCTCGAGACCGAAGGCGGTGCGCACGCTGCCGGCGGCGTAGCCGACGATCCGTCCATCCTGCTCGGCGCCGATCGCCACGATCGCACGGTCGCCCAGGCGCCGGCGCCAGACCTGGGCGGGCTCGCCCGCGCCGAGCGCGTCCCCGAGCGAGACGAGTGCGGCGATGTCCGTTGGGCGGAGATCGCGAATGGCCGGTCCGGCCGCGGTGATGACCATGGGCCGAAGCTACTGCCCGATCGTGTCCGACCTGTGTCCGAGTCAGGGCGCGGGCGCGGCCGAACGCGGGCGGATGGTCAAGGTGAGCAGCGCGTCGCCCTTGCCGAGCCCGAGCTGTCCGTACGACAGGCTGACCGGCAGGGGACCGTCGGGACCGCGCATGATCGCCGGCGCGTCGTGCACCTGTGCGAGGCCACCGAGCGCCGCCCGACCGATACAGCGAGGCCCGTCGAGCGGCAGGCCGCCGCAGGACGTGCAGGCGAGGATCGCGCCGCAGCGCTGGCCGGCGAGCGACGCGCGCGGCAGGCCGAGGAGGAGCTCGGCGGTGCGGTTCGCGAAGCGGATGGTGAGGGCGCGGTCGAGCACGAGGACCGCGTCCGGGAGCGCGTCGAGTAGCACGGATGCGTCGGCGCCCAGCTGCTGCTGGACCCCGCCGGTGCCATGCGCCAGCCGATACCCGACGCCGTATACGGCTTCGATGTACCGCGGCGCGCGTGGGTCGTCGCCGAGCCGGCGGCGCAACCGGGTGACGTGCAGGTCGATGGCCCGGTCCGATGGCGGCTCGTCGTCGAGCGCCCCGGTCCGGCTGACGAGCTGTTCGCGGCCCAACGTCGCGCCGCCTGCCTCGAGGAGCGCGCGCAGGATCGCGAACTGCTGCGCCGTGAACGCGATCGGCTTCCCCGCGAGCGTGACCTCGTGCGCCGCGACATCCATGACCAGATCGTGGTGCCGGTGGATCACGCCGCCCCGCGACTCCGGGCGAGCGCGCCGCGCGAGCGCGACCACGCGCGCCGCGAGGTCCACGGGATCCACTCGTGCGGCAAGGACATCGTCGGCACCCGCGGCGTACGCGGCGCGCCGGGTCGCCGGATCGTCCTCACGGTCGAGCGCGACGGTCGGCAGCTGACCGTGGTCGCGGGCCGCGACGAGCACATCCCAGCCGTGTCCGTCGTCTGCGCCGACGTCGATGACGACGACGCTCGGACGGTGGAACGAGACCGCGGCGACCGCGTCGACCGCATGACGGCACGACACCACCTGGAGGCCGGCGCCGCGCAATGCGACGCCGATCGGGTCGGCGAGCGTCTGGTCCGGCTCGAGGACAAGGACGAGCGGCATTTCCAGCTGGCGCATGGTTTCCGACCAGTGTCAGCGCTCGGGACCGGCCGGACTAGGGCCGTTCCGCACCATCACCGTGGGCCATCCGGCCCAGCCCGGTAACGACTCGGACACGAGGCGTTGCCTAGACTCGGCGCAGTGGACTACGACCTCTCCCCGGAACAGGACGCGATCCGCGCGCTTGCGCGCGATTTCGCCGACCGGGAGATCGCGCCCGGCGCCCGCGAGCGCGACAGGACCGAGACGTTCCCGGCCGACGTCCTGAAGAAGATGGGCCCCCTCGGGCTGCTCGGCGGCCCGGTCCCCGAGGCGTACGGCGGTCACGGTCTCGACTACATCTCGCACGCGCTCGTGACCGAGGAGATCGGCCGCGCGGACTCGTCCGTCCGGACGACGCTGTCGGTCCAGATCTCGCTCGTCGAGCTCACGATCCTCAAGTGGGGCACCGAGGCGCAGAAGAGGCAGTACCTGCCGGCGTTGTGCAGCGGGGCGATCATCGGCTGCTTCGGCCTCACCGAACCCGAGGTCGGCAGCGACGCCACGAAGCTGCGCACGAGCGCGAAGCGCGATGGCTCTGACTGGATCCTGCGCGGCCGGAAGATGTGGATCAGCAATGGCAGCGTGAGCGGGCTGGCCCTCGTGTTCGCGCAGACCGACCCGGCGCTGGGGCACAAGGGGATCGTCGCGTTCCTCCTCGATCGCGAGAAGCAGCGGTACGGGAGCCAGGGCATCCACGGGAAGCTCGGGCTGCGCTCGAGCGATTCGTCGGAGCTCATCTTCGACGACGTCCGCGTGCCCGACGCGAACCGCCTGGGCGAGATCGGCGACGGCTTCAAGATCGCGATGAGCGCGCTCGACTCCGGGCGCTACTCCGTCGCGGCCGGGGCCGTCGGCGTGGCGCAGGCCTGCATCGACGCCTCGGTCACGTATTCGACGCAGCGGAAGACATTCGGAAAGCCGATCGCGGGTCATCAGCTCGTCGCCGAGCTGATCGCGGACATGGTCGTGGAGACCGAGGCGGCGCGCCTCCTGGTCTGGCGCGCCGGCGACCTCAAGGACAAGGGCCGGCCGAACACGCGCGAGACGAGCATCGCGAAGCTCTACGCGACCGAGGCGGCGCAGCGAGCCGCCGACGGCGCGATCCAGATCCATGGCGGCTACGGCTTCTCGGACGAGTTCCCGGTCGAGCGGTACTGGCGCGATGCTCGGGTCAACCGCCTCTACGAGGGCACGAGCCAGATCCAGAAGCTCATCATCAGCCGTTTCGCGACCGGCATCGACGCCATTTCGTGACCATGCGCTGGGATGGCAACGCCGAGCGGACGCTGCGGGCGCTCGCCGACATGGTCCCCGCGACGCTGCGCGAGCTCGCGACGGCCGCCGCGCGCGACGAGAGCGAGCTCGTGGCGTCCGACCGCGCGGGCGACGAGGTGGTCGTCGACGATGTGGTCCGGGGCTGGATCCGCACGACGCCGCCTGAGCAGCGCAACGGTCTCGTCGCGGTCATCGACGGGCTCGGATTCGACGTCGAGCTGTTCGCCGACGACCTTCAGTCCGCCGAAGGTTGGACCGATGAGGACGAAGGAGAGCCCGAGCCCGACGGTAAGTGAGCCCGCTCACGGCGCGCGAGCGCCTCGCCGATCGACTCCGGTGCCGCTTCCATCGCGAGCGTGAACGTCGTTCGCGCGTCGTCGGAGGCGCCGAGCTCGCGGAGCGCGACTCCACCGAGATAGCCGAGGAACGCCCGCTCGTCTTCGGCCAGCAGGACGTAGCGATCCTCCGCGTCACGTAGCCGGGCGCGGACCGCGTCCGCATCGCGGCGGTGCGCGGCGGCGATCGCCTGCAGGGTCGCGGCCATGGCGGCACGGGCCGGTGAGTCCACGGGCAGCGCGGCGGCGAGCGCCGCGCCGCGTGTGCGGTCGCCGCCGAGCGCGACGAGCTCCGCCCAGGCGAGCGCCAGCCGGACGTCCGGGTCGTTCGGCCGGAGCGCCGCCGAGCGGCGCGCATCCCCGGCCTTGTTGAGCGCGGCGTACGCGGCGACGAGCGTGACGACGAGATCGCGGTCGTGGGCGTGCTTCCCCGCGGCCTCGAGGAGCGTCGCGGCCGAGAGCGGGTCGCCGCTCGGGTAGAGGACCAGCCCGGCGAGCCGCTGGACCGGCGCAAAGGCCGGGTAGCGGTCGACGAGCGGCGCGACGATCGCGCGCGCGGTCGCGAGGTCCCCGGCGCGCAGCGCGCGCTCCCCACTCGACAGCGTCGCGAGGAAGCGCGCGTGCCGGACGAGGTACGCGGCGAGGCCCGCGAGGAACCATCCGGCGGCGACGAGCGCGATGATCGGGGACGCGAACGAGCCGACGAGTCGCAGCCCGACGGCGGCCAGCACGAGGAGGAACCCGGTCAGCCAGACCGCCCGAATGACGGGATGTCCGCCCGGCGTGGACGCTTTCAGCACGGCTGGCTTTTCCACAGGAAAGGGCTCGTTTGGGGTCCTAGAGGGGCTTTATCCACCGGAATCGGGTGGTTATCCACACCGGACGGCCCGCGGCACCCGACGTTCGAACGGCGATCCTGTTCGCAACGCGTCCAACGCTCAGCCATCCGCAAGCAGGCCGGCCGCGATCACGACCCGCTGGATCTCGCTCGTCCCCTCGTAGATCCGGTAGATGCGCGCATCCCGATAGGCCCGCTCGATCCACAGCTCGCGCATGTAGCCCATCCCGCCGTGGATCTGGACGGCGGCATCCGCCACCCGGCCGAGGAGCTCGGTCGCGAACAGCTTCGTCATCGCCGCCCGATCGGTAACGCGTTCCCCCCGGTCCGCGCGCGACGCCGCGTCGTGGACCATGAGCCGAGCGGCGTGGATCTCGGTCGCCGCGTCGGCGAGCATCCACTGGATCGCCTGGTGGACCGCGATCGGCTTCCCGAACTGCACGCGCGCCTTCGCGTGCGCCACCGACGCCTCGAGGAGCCGCTGGGCCGCGCCGACCGCGTGCGCCGCGAGGCCGAGCCGCCCGAGGTCGAGCGTGCGGAGCGCGATCTTGAAGCCCTCGCCTTCCGCGCCGATGCGTTGCGACGCCGGCACACGGAGATCGCTGAAGAAGAGCTGGGCGGTCGTCGATCCGTGCAGGCCCATCTTGTCGTCGTTCGGCCCGACCTCGAGGCCCGGCGTGCCGCGCTCGACGACGAACGCGGTGATGCCCTTCGATCCGGCCGCATGGTCGACCGTCGCGAAGATCGTGAACACGTCGGCGATCGGCGCGTTGGTGATGAACGTCTTGGCCCCGTCGATGACGTAGGTGTCGCGGTCGCGGCGGGCGCTCGTGTGCAGGCTGCCGGCGTCGCTGCCCGCGCCGGGCTCGGACAGTCCGTACGCCCCGATGCGCTTGGCGGAGAGCAGATCCGGCAGATACCGCTCGCGCAGGTCGTCCGGACCGCCGACATCGATCGCCGTCCCGCACAGCCCGGCCGACCCACCGATCACGTTCCACAGCGACGCGTTCGCCCGCGCGAGCTGCTCGACCGCGATGCAGTACCCGAGCTTCCCGAAACCCTGGCCACCGACCGACTCGCGGAACCCGATCCCGAAGAGGCCCATCGCGGCCATCGCGTCGATGACGTCGCGCGGGATGCGATCGCTCTTCTCGATCTCGTCGGCCCGCGGCACGAGCCGCTCCTCGACGAACGCGCGGATGCTCTGCTGCAGCAGCCGCAGCTCCTCCGGAAGGGTCGGGTCCATCAGGCGGTCTTCGCGCGCTCGAGGACGTCGCGCAGGTGCTGCGGGATGCGCGCGGCCTTGCCGCTCGCGTGGTCGAGGATCACCTGCACCGTGGATCCGACCGCGCAGCGCAGCCCGTCGGCGCGGTCGAACGCGTACTCGAAGACCCAGGATGAGTTTCGGATCTCCCCCACCCGGACGCGGATGTCGTACTCATCGTCGAATCGGAGGGGTGCCTGGTAGCGCACGCTCGCCTCGCCGATCGTGAAGTCGACGCCGTGCTCGAGCAGATCGCGCTTGTAGTCGATGCCGAGGTCGCGCAGGTACGCGATCCGCCCGACCTCCGCGAAGAGCAGGTAGTTCGCGTAGTAGACGACCGCCTGCAGGTCCGTCTCGCCGAACCGCACGCGCTGGCGGTGCGCGAACGGGTATTCGCCCGTCGTCATGGCCATCTCGCGAGGCTAGCCGCTTGGCATGCGCCCTGCTCGTTCTCCCGGCATGAGTACGACACACGAACCAGACACCAACGAGACCGAGGTCATCGACAGGCCTGTGATCGCACACCATGTCGAGCGCACCCGCGAGTCCGAGTCCGTCCCACCGACGGGCCAGGCGAACGTCGGCACGAGCCCATATGCCCCGGTGTGGACCGCCACGCGCGTCATCACGCTCGTGTTCACGGTCCTCGAGGTCGTGCTGCTCATCCGCTTCGCGCTCAAGCTCTTTGGCGCGAATCCGCAGCAGGCCCTCGTCGCCGCGCTGTACGCGATCACGGAGCCGCTCGTCAGGCCGTTCCAGGGGATCTGGCCGCGAACGGACACACCCGTGGTGTTCGACCTGCCGGCGGTCCTCGCCATCGTGGCCCTGCTGCTCATCGCTGCGCTCGTTGTCGGATTGGTACGGGCGATCGCGAACAACCGGACCCCGGTCTAGCTCCTCTAGCTTCGCGCCGCGGCGCGCACCGCGTCGAGGGCCGCTGGGTCCTCGAGCGCTGACGTGTCGCCGAGATCCGTGACGCCGAGGTACGCGCCGCGGATGAGCCGGCGGAGGACCTTCCCGTTGCGCGTCTTCGGGAGCTGCGCCACGAACCGCACGGCCTTCGGCCGGAGCGGCTTCCCGAGCTGCTCGGCGATCGTGTCCGAGACCGACCGCTCCAGCGTGGCGTCGATGATCACGCCGCGCTTCGCCACGGCGAACACGACGATGGCCTCGCCTTTCAGCTCGTCGGGCACCCCGATGGCCGCGGCCTCGCCGACCGCGGGGTTGGCGACCGCGGCGGACTCGACTTCGGCCGGGCCGACGCGCTTCCCTGCGATCTTCAGCGTGTCGTCGCTGCGCCCTTCGATGTACCAGAAGCCATCGTCGTCGACGCGCGCCCAGTCACCGTGCACCCATACGTCGGTCAAGCGCGACCAGTACGTCTCGAGGTAGCGCCCCCGATCCTTCCAGAACCCACGAGTCATCCCCGGCCACGGGGCGCGCAGGACGAGCTCGCCGACCGCGCCCCGCACCGGATGCCCGTGCTCGTCGACGACGTCGGCGGCCATCCCCGGGACCGGACCGCGGAACGAGCCGGGCTCGATGTCCGTCCAGGTCGTGCATCCGAGGATGCCGCCGGAGATCTCCGTGCCGCCGGAGTAGTTGATGATCGGGCAGCGCGCCTCGCCGACCGTGCGGAAGTACCACCACCACGGCTCGGGGTTCCAGGGCTCGCCGGTGCTCCCGAGCACGAACAGGCTCGAACGGTCGTGCCTGCGGACCGGCGCTTCGCCCGCGCGCATGAGGCCGCGGATCGCCGTCGGCGAGATGCCGAGGTGCGTCACCGCGTGTCGTTCCACCATCGACCACAGCCGCGACTCATCGGGGAAGTCGGGTGTTCCGTCGTAGAGCACGATCGTC
This sequence comes from Candidatus Limnocylindria bacterium, assembly GCA_036564905.1. Taxonomy (GTDB): domain Bacteria; phylum Chloroflexota; class Limnocylindria; order P2-11E; family P2-11E; genus UBA4735. The sequence goes on along the minus strand of DATCOD010000194.1, from coordinate 16,999 downwards.
GCGCCGAGCATGAGCCCCCCGGCGATGAGCCAGGGGCCCATCATCCAGCCGATGTCGGTGAACCAAAAGACGACGTCGCCGTTCTGCACGTCGAAGCAGTGGGCCATGTCCTGCGCGGCCTTCACCGGGAAGCCGCCGTGCACGTGGACCGCGCCCTTCGGCCGGCCGGAGGTGCCCGAGGTGTAGATGATCATGAACGGGTCCTCGGCGCTCGTATCCTCCCAAGCGACGAGCGGAGCGCTGCCGCGGCGCACGACCTCGGCCCACGTGACGTCGCGATCGCGCTTCGGATACGCGCGACCGAGCCGCTCGGCGACGACGACCGTCTTCACCGTGGGCGCGCCGTCGGCCGCCAGGTCGGCGGTCTCCTTCATCGCCACGATCGCGCCGCGCCGGTGGAACCCGTCGGCGCAGATCACGACCGACGCGTCGCAGTCGCGCAACCGCCCGGCGATCGCCTCCGCGCCGTAACCCGAGAAGATCGGCGTGTAGATCGCGCCGAGCGCGCCGAGCGCGAGGACGGCGACGACGCACTCGATGCCCATCGGAAGGAACACCGCGACGCGATCGCCCTTCCGCACGCCGATGGCCCGCAGACCCGCGCCGAAGTGGGCCACGTCCGCGCGGAGCTCGCCGTAGGTCCGGCGATCGACCCGCCCGTCCTCACGCTCGGCGATCACGGCCACGCGATCCTGGTCGCGATCCGAGCGCAGCGCGGTTCCGACGTAGTTCATCCGGCCGCCGGTCCACCACGTCGTCCAGGGGATGCCCCGCGAGGTGTCCAGCGCGGCCGAGTAGGGCGCGGTCCAGACGAGCCCGAGATCGCGGTCGACCGCACGCCAGAAGCGCTCGAGGTCGTCGGTCGCCCAGGACAGCAGCGCGTCGTAGCTGGTCAGGCCGTGCGCGTTCGCGAATCGGCGGAGCCGGCTGCGGTCCAGGTGGCGTTCCGTCGGTGACCATGCCGCAGGCATGGGCCCACTCTAGCCAGCGATCGGGATCGGCTCGCGTCGGTCGCGCTCCATCGCGCGCGGGAGCAGGACGAACATCGCGGCGCCCGCGACCGCGTAGGCGAGGCCCTGGACGTTCAGGACGGTCACGGTCCCAAGGGGCGTCGCGAGGGAACCGCCGATCGCCAGACCGACGAGCCCGAGCAGCGCGGCGGTCGTCCCCATCGCCCCGAGCACCCGCCCGCGGTACGCGTCCGGCACGCTCGCCTGGATCACGCCGAACATCGTGGGGAACGTCATCGCGCCGGGCAGGCCGACGAGCAGGAAGAGCGCGGCGACCACGGCGAACGTCGCGCCGAGCCCCGGCGCGTTGAAGATGACGAGGTCGATCGCCCCGAAGGACAACGCGGTCCAGGCGATGAGCGGCGCCGGCGCGATGCGCGCGCTGATCGCGACGAGCGCCAGGCTTCCGATGACGCTTCCGACGCCCTGCATCGACATGAGCAGGCCGAGCTCGGACGCGCCGCCGTGGAGCAGCTGAACGACATACAGGATGATCAGCACCCGGAACACGCCCTCACCGATGGACGCCACGCCGACGAGCAGGAAGAGGACGCTGACCGCCCGGCGCTCGCGGACGACCGTCAGCCCCGCGATCCAATCGCGCCAGAGCGCGCGCCATGCGCGGACGCCGTCCTCGACGGTCGCCGCCGCCGCGGCCACCGACGGACCGATGCGCATCAGGCTCACGAGCAGGACCGGGGCGAGGAAGGTGACCGCGTCGACGAGCGCGACGCCGGCGATCCCCGCTGCGGCGGCAATGATGCCGCCGATCGGTGGACCGACGATCCGCGCGAGGTTCGCGCTCGACGCGTTGAGCGAGTTCGCCGCGACGAGCTCGTCCTGGTCGACGAGGCGCGGGAGCAGCGCTCCGACGGCCGGGTTGACGAACTGCCCGATGGTCGCGGCGGCGAAAACGACCAGGTAGACGATCCAGATCGTGCCGGCGTCGTGCACGAGGACGAGGGGCACGAGCGCGAGGGCGAGGAGGAGGTTGCCGAGGATCACGGTGTGCCGGCGATCCCAGCGATCGACGTAGACGCCCGCGATGCTGCCGAGGAGCACGCTCGGCACCACGCCCGCGGCGAACAGGAGCGTCGTCGCGAGCGCCGAGCCGGTCATCTGGTAGATCGAGATCGGCATGCCGGTGAAGAGGACCCAGTCGCCGATGAACGAGATGAGCCCGCCAGCCCAGAGCAGTCCGAAGTTCCGCCGCGCCAAGAGGCGGAAGTTCCGCACGTTCGGACCATACAGGCGACCGTGTGCCGCGAACATATCGCGCGACGCACTCGGGGTGTGGCTCTATCGTTCCGGCGATGCCAGCGAAGAAGACGACCGCGGTGCTCCGGGGTGGAAGGGGCGCAGCCACTGCGAAGAGAAAGACCACGAAGAAGCGTGGCCCCGCGGCGCCACGCGGACCGGAGCCGCTCGAGAGCGCGATCGACCTCGCCGACCCGAGCGTCGCACCGCTCGCACGGCAGATCGCCAAGGCCGGTGGCGCGACGCTGGCCGCATACCGGGACCCGTACGCCGGCACACCCTTGCTGTTCGCGAGCCTCCCGCTCCGGGCGATCGAGGCGACGCCGTTCCAGCGCGATCTCTCGAAGGTCCACGCCGACCGCATCTCCGACGCGATCGGGGCGGTCGGCGTCTTCCTCGATCCGGTGATCGCGGTGCCGAGCGACGACGGCGGTTTCACCTCGCCGAACGGCCGGCACCGCCTCGCGGCCGCGAAGAAGCTCGGGCTGCGCACGGTGAGCGCGCTCGTCGTCACCGATCCACGGATCGCGTATCGGATCCTGCCGCTGAACACCGAGAAGGCCCATAACCTCCGCGACCGCAGCGTGGAGGTGATCCGGATGGCGCGGTCGCTCGCGAAGGAGCAGCCACGCTCGAGGGAGAAGGATCACGCCGTCGCGTTCGAGGCCGCTCACTTTCTCACACTGGGCACGGCCTATGAGGAGCGCGGTCGTTTCGCGGGATCGTCCTACCAGTCGATGCTCCGGCGCGTGGACGTGTTCCTCGACGGCACGCTGCCGGCCGCGCTCCGGCAGCGCGATCAGTGGGGCCGGCGGCTCCTCGACATCGACGACCGGGTCGCGGCGCACGTGAAGACGCTCCAGGGGATGGGCTTCAAGAGCCCGTACCTTCGGGCGGTCGTCGTCGCCCGGTGCAACCCGGTGCGCTGGCTCCCACAGAAGCGCGGCGCGCCGCCCCCGATGCGCATGGCCGAGGCCCTCGGAAAGATGGCCGCGAACGTCCGCAAGTTCGATCCGAAGTCCGTGCGCGCCGGAGACCTGGCGCTCGTGGCCGCGGTCAGCGCGGACGAGTAGCTACAGCCCGGGCACGTAATCCAGGACGATCGCCGCGACGAGGATCGCGACGAACGCGGCCAGGATGAGGACGAGCGGCGCCAGGTAGAACAGCACGATCGCGATGCCGAGCACGATCGCCGCGCGCCGCGAGGTGAGCGCGAAGTGCGCCTCGATGGCACGCCACACGATGATGCCAAGCCAGATCAGGCACGCGGTCCCGATGACCTGCGCGACCTGCGCGCCCGCGGTCTTGCCGCTCCCAAGGAGCGCGGATGCTCCGTCCGCCGGGATCCGCGTGAGCGCCGTGGCGTAGCCGAAGAGCACGAGTGTCGGCCGGAACGGCCGGCGCGCGCCGTCGAGCCGAGCCGCCGCATGCACGGCCGTGGACCCGAGGATCCACACGAGCAGCGGCGACAACGCCGTGACGACGATGACCGCGGTCCAGACCTGCTCGATGAGATAGCCGATGATCGCGGCGCGATCGCGACCGAGAAGGTCGATGAGGGTGGTCACGAGCGGACTGCGCGTGTCGCCGTAGAGGAAGCTGCTCGCCGGCACATCCGCCGCGTACCGGGCCGCGCTCACCGCCGCGACCGCGGTCGACGCGATGACCAGGCCGACGGCGACGGAGAGGCGTCCGTTCGCGAGGACCGCGGCCGCGCCGAGCCGCGGCGACCGCAGGAGCGCGAGCAGCTCGGTCAACGGAACGCCGCCGCGAGCGCGTCTTGGACCGCCACGTCCGTCGCGATGTCGATCGAGTCGCGTTCGTCGCCGGTCCACTCCGGCGGATCGGCATCGTGGAGCTCGTCGGGCACCGGCGCGCCGAGCATGACGAGGTACTCGATGGACCAGCCGCGCGCGACCGCATCGAGGTCGTAGCCGCCCCCACCCATCGCGACCCAGGGCAGGTCGAAGCCGCGGAACGCGCGGACGACGTGCTCGCGCGCGCGCGTGGAGACCTGGAGGTGCGTGAGCGGGTCGCTGAAGTGCGAGTCGATCCCCTGCTGCGTCACCAGCACGTCCGGCCGGAAGCGCTCGACGAGCGGCGGCACGACCGCGTCGAACGCCGTCGTGTAGGCGCGGTCGTCGGTGTACGGCGGCAGCGCGACGTTGATGCTGTAGCCAGCGCCCGCGCCGGTCCCCCGCTCGTCGGCGAAGCCGGTGCCCGGGAACAACGAGCGTCCGGTCTCGTGCAGCGAGATCGTGAGGACCCGATCGGTGTCGTAGAACGCGGCCTGCACGCCGTCGCCGTGGTGCGCGTCGATGTCCACGTACGCGACCTTGAGGCCGCGATCGGCGAGCAGTCCGCAGGCGATCGCGGGGTCGTTGTAGATGCAGAAGCCCGAGGCGCGGCCGCGCATCGCGTGGTGCAGCCCGCCTGCTCCGTTGAACGAGACGCGGAGGTCCCCCGCGAGGACCGCGTCCATGCCGCGGAGCGTCCCGCCGGTCGTGAGGAGCGACGCCTCGTGCATACCCGTGAACGGCGGTGTGTCGCCACCGGCCGACAGGCCCCAGCGCGAGTAGTCACGGTCCGGATCGCCCGAGGCCTGCACGACGGCACGCACGTACTCCGGCGAGTGGATGCGCTCGAGCTCGGCGATCGTCGCCTCGCGTGGCTCGAGGAGGACGGCGTTCGGGCGCCCGAACGCGCCGAGCTGCTCGAGCCGGTCATGCACGCCGATGAGCCGCCTCGGCTTCAACGGATGGTCGGCGCGGTAGACGTGGGACGCGAGCCGCGGGTCCCACACGAACCCCGCGCGGTCGGTCTTCAGCGCTCGAGCGTCTCCATGAGCTCGCGCCACTCGCCCGGCGACATGCCGGTCGACTCGCGCTCGACCGGTTCGCCACGGAGCAAGCGGCGCACGGCCGCGAGACCCTTTGCCGACAGCTCGTACGCGCCCATCCGGTAGTCCATGAAGGCGGAGTACGTGTGCGGGACCCAGTCCTTCAACACCTTCAGCAGAACCTCCGCGTAGACGCGGATCTCGTACTGCGCATGCGCGTCCGCGCGCAGCGAGAGGAAGTTCAAAAGATTGTGAAGATTCGTCTTCCAGTACCACTGCGTGTAGAAGTTCACCGACAGGTTCATTCGCGCGAGCTCGCGTGCCAGCCCCTGCTCCTCCGGCACGAGCACCTCGCCTGAAGCGGTCTCGTTCAAGAGGCTCTCGTAGTCGCGATACATCCTGTCCGCGTCCTGCCTGAGGACGCTAAGGATCTGCTGGGCGCGCTCCCCGGTGATCACCTCTCCGCGTCCCTGCCGATTCGATGTCGCCTGGACGGCGAGCTGTTCCGGTTCAGGCACGTAGAACTCTCGGTCGAGGATCGAATAGCGAGCCGAGTACTCGTTCACGCTGTTGTGAACGATGAACCCGTTCGCCACGAAGTTGTGATCCGGACCGAGCACCTCGATGTCGTAGGTCATTTCTTCGCCTGCGTACTCGATGCGCTCAACGGCCGACCAACCGCGGACCAGCTTCCGCACGGGGGGCTTGCGCTTCGCTGGGTGCCGTGGCTGGGACGTTGCGTGTCGCTGCCAGAACGACGCGACGTCTCCGCTCTGCGCCTCCTCAAGCAGCGCCAGTTCCAGATTCATCCGATGGATGTCCCGGTGGCAACGCCCGCACAGGGTCGTCAGGTTGTCGATCTCGCGCGATCGCTCAGGGTTATGCCAGACCGGATCGACGTGGTGGGCATTCAATCGACCCTTGCCGCCACACATGACGCAGCTGAATCCGTTCCGTTCGTGGACCGCCCGGGCGTGACTTGTCGTCCATGCGCCGATCAGCTGTCGTTCGACAGTGACTCCGCCCTTCCAGAAGTTAGAAGCTCGGCCAGAACGAGCCACGCGGATCCGAGCGAGGCCCTCGGGACTGTGCTGATGCCGAGCGAAGGTTCGCCGTTGGCCGCGCTGGGCTAGCCCGGAGAACTTCGCCTTCTCTTTCGCAGTGAACTGCAGCCCGTGGCGCTGCAACGCCTTTCTGATCGTGTGATACGAGACACCTGCGCGGTCGGCTATCGCTTGGACTTGCAGCCCCTCGGCCCGGCGGGCTTGTAGCCATTCGCGGTCGTGGTGCGCCGGTACGCCATTCACGGCGAACCGCGGAGAATCCTCACGCCATGTAGCGCCGCCGCCCATGCCCATGTGAACTCCGGTGGCCTGCTCCAAGGTCTTCCAGCCATCCGAAGTCAGGCACAAGTGATCCTTGGTCATCTTGACCGAGTACCCATTGGCGAGCGTCACCTTGAACACGGGCCGAACGCCGGTCTCCCATACGTCCAGGACGCGCGTGTCGTCGATCTCACCGCTGCTTTCGTCGCAGTGACGAAGGAGCCGGCGCGAGAGCACGTCCTGCAGATCGACCTTCGCTATGTAGGTGTGGTTCGCGAAGTCATGCCACGCAGAGCCCTTGATCCAGAGCTGCGGCTCGTGGGGGTCCTTCGTCGGTCGCTGGGTGGCTTCGAGAGACCCCTCCCGGATCTGATTCCTCAGCGATTCCGCACGCCGGTGCACGAGCTTGGCGAGTTCGGGTACCGAATACCAGCGCTCCGGATCGACATCCTCCATGTGGGTCGGCTTCTTCTTAGGGATCGGATGCCTCGAGCCTTCGTGCCACTCTCGGTGGAACCGCTCGATGGTCGTCGAGCTGATTGCGCGACCGCCCCGCTTGAGCCCATTTGGGAGGTCGAACCAGAGCTTCGTGTCACCGGCAAGGCACGCGGTCCGGTGCCGGATCCACTGGCGGGCCACGAAGATGGGCAGCTTCACATGCAGTTTGATCTCGCACATCTCGAACGGCGAGGTGTGCCGGTGACGCATCAGGTAGTTGATGAGGCCCGCGTCCTCGCGGATCTTCTTCGTCCCGGCGCCGTACGACACTCGCGCGGCCTGCACGACCGCCGCGTCGTCGCCCATGTAGTCGATCACCCGGATGAAGCCGTGGTCGAGGACCGGGATGGGCTGATAGAGGAGCGCTTCCATCGCCGGCACGGTCGCGCGGCGGGTCTCGCTCGTCGCCTGGCGCTGCGCCTCGATCTCGGTCCGCTGCGACTGTGTGACGGTCGCGGGCCGCTCGAGGGTGTCCACGAGGAGCGAGTCTAGGACCGGTGGGAATGCGCCTCTGCACGCGACTCCGCCCGCGGGCCACGGCGATCGAGGGCGACCCGCTGGCCGGACTGCCGCTTCGCGACCGTCTTCATCTCAGCGGCCGCCTGCGCGAGCGCGGCGGCCGTCGGGAACGCGCGCGCGTCGGATCGCGCGATGCCGACCGAGACCGACGCGAATGGCCAGCGGCTCCGGAGCCCGCGACGGTCCGGCGCTTCGTAGCCGCCGGCCGCGATGTCGCCCGCGTCGTGCAGCTGACGTGAGCGGACACCGAAGCGCGCCACGATCTCGTCGGCCAGGGCTTCCGACTGGTCGACGGAGCACAGGATCACGAAGTCGTCCCCGCCGATGTGGCCGAGGAACGCGTCCTCGCCGGCCGCCGCCACGGCCCCGAAGATCGCCTCGGCCAGCTCGGTGATGAGCGTGTCCCCGCGCGTGAAGCCGTAGCGATCGTTGAAGCTCTTGAAGTTGTCGATGTCGACGTAGAGGCAGGCGAATCGCTCGCCAGACCGGAGGCGCGCGGTGATCTCCTCGTAGATCGCCGTGTTCCCCGGGAGGCCGGAGAGCGGGTTCAGTCCGCCGAGCGTCCGCGATCGCCGCAGCGCCGTCTGCACGCGCGCGGCGAGCTCCTCGAGGTCGAATGGCTTCGTGACGTAGTCGTCGGCGCCGGCGCGTAGGTGACGGACCTTGTCATCGCGCCGTGACGAGCCGGTGAGGAACACGACCGGCGTGTACCGCGTGCGGTGATCGGCCTGCAGCCGCTCGAACACCTGATCGCCGGACAGCTCCGGGAGGGCGAGGTCGAGGATGATGAGCTGGGGCCGGAGCGCGATCGCACGCCGCAGGGCCGTCACGCCGTCGTGAGCGGACTCGCTCGCGATCCCATCCTCGGCGAGTCGCTCCATCAGCATGCGGCAGGTCGCCGGGTCATCGTCGACGATCAGGACCGCGGGCCGCCTGTCCATCGCCCGATGGTCCGCCCGCGTCGCCCCGGGGAGTAGATGACCCGGCGAGGCCATGGGGGCCATGACGAAAGGCCCACTCGGGCGACCGGACCGCGACCGACGGCTCGCTGGGCCGGCCGGCGCGCTAGGGCGTCGTGCCGATCACGGCAAGGCAGCCGTTGCGGAACGCGACCCGATCCACCACCAGCGGGAACGATCCGGAGAAGTCGGTCAGCGACCTGTCCAACGCCGAGATCAGCTGATCCTTGACGGTGCCCGGGATCGGACCGAGGTCGAGATCGCGCGTTTTCATGAACAGCTTCCCGTCGTGGGCGCCGGCGATCACGTTCGCGGTCGCCGGGACCGTGAGCGGGCCCGCACTTGCCTGCGCGTTGAGGTGCAGGCCCGCGCCATCGATCGTCACTGTGACCCCGCTGACCGGCACCGGCAGATTCGCGTTCCTCACGCCGTCCGCGGCGGCAAGGGTCAGCTCGGACGCCGACACCACGATGGCCGCGGGCTGTTTCGCGGCCTGACGACCGTACGCCGCGAGCGCGTCACCGCGGGCCCCGACGTCTCCGGACGAGAACACCCGGCCGGTCGCCTCGGCGCCGCAGACGCTCGTCACGAGCTCCGCGGCGGTGAAGGCGCTCGTCGCGAGCGCGCCGACCGCGGGGGCGGTGATCTGGAGCGTCGTGCGCACCAGGTCACCGACGGCGAGGTTCGTGGTGAACTTCGTCGAGAAATCGTTCGCCGTCCCACGTGTGCCATCCACCGTCAGGGTCGCGCCCGGCGACGGCGCGGCGGCCGTCAACGCGATCGAGTAGGTCCCGGCGACCGGGCCGTCGATCGACACGACCGTGCCGGCGAAGTCGCAGCCGGGGACCTGACGGACCGCGGTGCTGCACTGGAGCCCGCGCGGATCGATGATCGTGAAGCCGACATTCGCCGATGGCGTGAACCGCAGCCGCGCGGTCGGCGTCTGGGGCGTGGGGTTCGCCGGAGCCGGTGCGCCCTGCGGCACCTGGACCTCCTGGCCCGGGCCGACGGTCGTCTGGCCACCGGAGGCAGCCTGGACCAGCACCTGGCCTTCGGTCGTCTTGATCGTGGTCGTGGTCACGCCGTTCACCGTCTCGACCACGGTCTCGAACGCCGTGCCGCGCACGGCGGCCGTGGAGGTCGGGGTCTTGATCTCGAACGTGCTGCCCGGGGCGAGCTTCTGCACGGAGGCCCAGGTCCGTCCCAACGTCTGCTCGATGCTGACCTGGATCCCACCGCTGCTCGTCTTGGTGAGGCTCGCGACCTTCACCTGCGATCCGGACTCGACGGTGAGCGTGCTGCCATCGAAGAACGTGACGACCGCGTTGCCGGCGGCGTCCGCGCGTACCACGTCACCACCGGTGAGCAGATCGCCGTCGAACGCCGGGGCGAAGTCGGCCCCGGTCTTCTGCGCGTCAACCTGGCCGTGCAGGACGGTCAGGGTCGCGGCGGTCGCGATCGAGAGATTGCCGCCACGTGGGAAGAACAGGAACGCGCCCACCGCGACGACGAGCACGAGCAGCACGATCGCGGACCGTCTCACGTTTCCCTCACCATCGCGTCGTCGGTCGTGAGGCTATCAGGGAGGCGGTCGCGTTCCGGTGTCAGCGCGCTTGCAGCTGCGCCCACTCCGCGCGCCGGAGCTCGCAGATCCAGTGGTCGTGCCACCGACCCTCGCGGAAGAAGTGTTCGCGCTCGACGCCGACCTCGCGGTAGCCGGCCTTCAGCAACGCGCGCTTGCTCGGCTCATTGTCGGCGAACGTCCCGGAGCTCAGCTTGTGTAGGTTGAGCTGCCGAAAGGCGTAGTCCGTCCGGATGAGCATTGCCTCCGATGCACGGCCCTTGCCCCACTCGGACTTGACGCCGATGACGATCCCGGTCGTGCCGTGCGCGTGCAGCCAGTCGATCCCGTGGATGCCCGTCGCGCCGATGGGCCGGCCGTCCGCCTCGAGCATCCAGAAGACGTCGGTGGCGGATTCACCGAGTTTCTTGAGCAAACCCTCCTCCTGTAGCTGCCCGAACGGGAACGGCCGCAGCAGATAGCGCGTCACCTCGAGGTCGGCGAACCAGTCGACGAACCGGGCGGTGTCGGAGTCATCGGGCGGGCGAAGGGTCACCTTCGTGCCCACCAGCACGGGGCCATACATCTGCGCGCGTGATGCTAGCGCGGCATCATGCGCTGATGCGACTGCACTTCCTCGGAGCGGCGCGGACGGTGACCGGCTCGCAGTACCTCCTCGAGACCGACCGCGCGCGCGTCCTCATCGACTGCGGCATGTTCCAGGGGAGCCCGCATGACGCGCTCCGCAATCGCGCGCCACTCGCCTACGACCCGAGCGCGATCGACGCGGTCCTGCTCACGCACGCGCACCTCGATCACTGCGGCCTGATCCCGCTCGTCAGCCTGCGCGGCTTCCATGGCCCCGTCTACGCGACGCGCGGGACGGTCGAGCTCACGCGGCTCGTGCTGCTCGACTCGGCCAAGCTGCAGGAGGAGTTCGCCGCGAAGCATCAGCGCTTCGCGCGGCGGTATCCGGACCGCGCGGCGATCGAGGACCGGGCGGCCGCGGCGGAGCTGGCGGCCGAGACCGCCCGAGATCCAGAGGAAGCCAGGCGCAGCGCGTCGCCCGAGGCGCTCACCTACCTGCGCGAGCCGCTGTACACGACGCCCAACGCCGTGGCCGCGCTCGATCAGTGCCGCGGGGTCGAGTACGGCGTCGAGACCGAGATCGCACCCGGGGTGACGGCGACCTACCTGGATGCCGGGCACATCCTCGGCTCCGCGATCATCCGCGTCCGCGCGCGTGACGCCGGCGGCGACCGCACGATCGTATTCAGCGGCGATCTGGGCCGGCCGAACACGCCGATCATCCGCGATCCCACGCCGGTACGCGAGGGCGACTACCTCCTCGTCGAGTCGACGTACGGCGGGCGGACGCACGAGCCCGAGGAAGAAGCGATCCGGCTCCTCGGTGAAGCGGTGACCGCGACGAGCGGCGCGAATGGCGTGCTGCTCATGCCGTCGTTCGCGATCGGCCGCACGCAGGAGATCGTCTACCAGCTCGACCGGCTGCTGACCGTGGGACGGATCCCGCACCTGCCGCTCTACCTTGATTCGCCGATGGCCGGCAGCGCGACCGAGATCTACCGCACGTACGCCGACTACTTCGACGACGATACCAAGGCCCTGCTCGCGAAGGCCGAGGCGCCGCTCGACTATCCGGGCGCGACGATGGTGAAGGACGCGAACGCATCGAAGGCGCTCGATGAGAACGGGCCGCGGCCGTTCATGGTCGTCGCGTCGAACGGGATGATCACCGGCGGTCGCATCGTGCAGCACGTGAAGGTGTTCGTCGGCGATCCCGCGATGACGCTGCTGTTCGTCGGCTACCAGGGCGAGGGGACGCTCGGCGCGCAGCTGCAGCAGGGCGCGAAGCAGGTGCGCATCGACGGCCAGACCCTCGACGTCGCATGCCAGGTCCGCTCGATCAGCGGCTTCTCGGCCCACGCCGACGAGCCCGAGCTGCTTGCGTGGCTCAAGAACTTCAGCGTCGCGCCGAGAATGACGTTCATCGTGCACGGGGATCCCGCTGCCCAGACCGCGTTCGAGCCGAAGGTGCGGGCCCTGGGCTTCGCGACGACCGTCCCGCACTATCGCCAGACCGTGGAGCTCGCGTGACCCCGTCGAAGCTCCGGGGCGTGTGCTTCGACTTCGGCGACACGCTCTTCTACAGCCCCGACGGCGCGGCCGTCATCGCCGAGGCCGGCGTCGCGCCCGAGGTGGCGCGCGACCTCTGGGAGAAGATCTGGCGCGACTCGAAGACGCCGGAGGCGCTCGCGGTGGGGCGCGACCTCTCGCCCGAGGCGCACCGCTCGGGGTGGCTCGGCCTCTTCGCCCAGGCGGACGTCCACAAGCCGGGGCTGTCGACGCTGCTCTACGCGCAGGTCATGGATCACACGAAGTGGCTGCCCTACCCGGACACCGAGCCGGTGCTGCGCGAGCTCCGGACGCGCGGGCTGCGGATCGGCGTCGTCAGCAACGTCGCCGAGGACCTGCGTCCAGTCTTCAGCGCGCGCGGCTGGGCCGGGCTCATCGACGGGTACACCCATTCGTACGAGCACCGGATCGAGAAGCCCGACGCGCGGATCTTCCTGGCCGCGTGCGAGGCCATCGGCACGGAGCCGGGCGAGACGCTCGTCGTGGGCGATCACGCCGTGGATGGCGGGGCGGTCGCGGCGGGCTGCGTCGTGCTCCTTCTCCCGCGTGTCGAGCCGGGCCGGCCGCGCGGGCTCGAGCGCGTCCTCCTGCTCGCCGGGGGTCAGCCGACCGGCTCGCGCTCCACCCGGCTTGGCTAGCGAGGCGGGAAGTGCGGCTGGAGCTCCCTGACGTGCTCGTGGGCGTGGCGCGATTGGTAGGCGCCGAGCCAGCCCGCGGTGACCGGACCGCGCTCCGCATGCACGCCGAGGCGGTCGCGCACGCCGGGCCGCTGGAGCAGCTGGACGATCTCGCCGTGTGCGGCCTGGAGCCGCTTCGCGAGGCGCATCGGGTCCGCGTCGTTGTTCTTCCGCTCGGCGTGGATCGCATCGGGGTCCGCGCTCGGGAGCGCCGGGCGCTCCTCGGCCGCGCAGCGGCGGACCCGCTCGGCGAACACCTCGGCCAGGTCGGCGAGGTGGCCGATGACCTCCTTCGCCGTCCAATCGCCGATCTTCACGGCACGCAGCTGAGGGTCGGGCGTGCGCCGGACGATCGCCGAGATGGTCGCCGCGTCGTCGGCCAGGGTGAACGCGACATCCTCGTCGTAGCGCAGATCGTCGGTCTTCACTCCTCACCCTCCTCCAGGGACGCGAGCCGGTCGGCCTCGTCCGCCTGCATCAGCGCCTCGACGAGATCGTCGAGCTCGCCATCCATGCGGCGCGGCAGATTCGAGAGATTGTGGCCGAGGCGTTTGTCGGTGAGCCGGTCCTGCGGGAAGTTGTACGTGCGCATCTTCTCGGAGCGCTCGCCGCGGCCGATCTGCGCGTTGCGGAGCGCGCCGGCCTTCGCGTCCTTCTCCTCCTGCGCGCGTGCGAACAGCCGCGCGCGGAGGACCGTCATCGCTTTCGCCTTGTTCTTCAGCTGCGAGCGCTCGTCCTGCTGGATCACGACCTCGCCGGTCGGGAGGTGCGTGATCCGCACGGCCGAGTCGGTCGTGTTCACGCCCTGTCCGCCCTTGCCGCCGGCGCGATACACGTCGATCTTCAGATCGTCGTCGTTGATCTGGATGTCGACCTCCTCGGCCTCGGGCAGCACCGCGACCGTGGCGGTGGAGGTGTGGATCCGGCCCTGGGCTTCGGTCGCGGGCACGCGCTGCACGCGGTGCACGCCGGATTCGAACTTCAGGCGGCTGTACGCGCCCTGGCCGGCGATGCGGAAGATCACTTCCTTGTAGCCGCCCTTTTCCGAGCGGCTCGCCGAGAGCTCCTCGGCCTTCCAGCGGTGGCGCTCGGCGTAGCGCAGGTACATCTTGTAGAGCTCGCCGGCGAAGAGGGCCGCCTCTTCCCCGCCCTCGCCGGCGCGGATCTCGACGATCACATTCTTGTCGTCGAGCGGGTCGCGGGGGATGAGCTGCGTGCGCAGCTTCTCGGTCAGGCGGTCAGCCTCGAGCGACGAGGTGCCCTCCTCCTCGCGAGCGAGATCGCGAAGGTCGGCGTCGTCGCCTTGCTGCAGCTCGCGCGCGTCGGCGACCCGCTTCTCGGAGTCGCGCAGCCTGCGGATGGTGTCGACGATCGCCTCGAGCTGCGCATATTCCTGCCCGACCGCGCGCAGCTTGTCGCGGTCACCGGTGACGGCGGGATCGCTCATCGACCGACCGAGCTCGTCGTACCGCGACTCGATCTGGGCCAGGCGGCCGCGTAGCTTGGCGGAGAGCTCGGTCATGCGGCCGCGTCCCCCGCGAGCGCTTCCTCGAGCGACGCGATCGCGACCTCGATCATCGATCCGTCCGGGCGCCGCGTGGTGATGGCCTGCAGGAGCAGGCCGGGCGCGACGGCGAGGCGCATGAGCGGATCGTCCTCGTGGCCCGCCCCAAGGCGCAGCACCTCGTACGAGATCGAGGCGACGGGGATGACCAGGACGAGACGCACGACCAGGTCGACGATGAGGTTCACGCGCGGCACGAAGGCGAAGACCGCGATCGCGATGACGACGACGAACAGCAGGAACGCGGTGCCGCATCGGGGATGCGCGGTCGGGTACGTCGCGACATGCCGGGCGTCCAGCGGATCGCCGTGCTCGAAGGCGTGGATCGTCATGTGCTCGGCTCCGTGATACGCGAACACGCGCCGGATATCCGGCATGAATGAGATCGCGACCAGGTAGCCGAGGAGGAGCGCCAGGCGGAGCAGCCCTTCGGCGACGTTCAACCAGAGCGTCGACGGGATCGCCGCGCGTAGCGCGGCGGTCATGACATACGGGACACCGATGAAGAGCCCGAGCGCGACGACCAGGCCTCCGGCCATGAACACGGCGCTGCCGCCGCCCGCCGATGGCTTCGCCTCCGCGGCGAGCTGCACGTCCGCCGAGCGCATCAACATGCGCATGCCGTACCGGAGCGATTCCCAGAGAACGAATATCCCGCGGACGAACGGCGCGCGGGCGACCTTCGACGTGAGGAGCGGCGAATCGAGCGCCTCGCGATAGCGATAGATGCCACCGTCGGGCTTCCGGCACGCGAGCGCGATCGTGCGCCGGCCGCGGATCATCACGCCCTCGATGACCGCCTGGCCGCCATAGGTGGTCGGCTTCACGCTCATGAGCGGACCACCGAGCGCCGCGGCACGGTGTGACAGGTCCGGCACCGGGCCTCGTAGGCCTCTTGCGCGCCGATGACGATGATCGGGTCGTCGTAGTACGCGGGCACGCCGTTCACGATCCGCTGGGTGCGCGTCGCGGACTCACCGCAGACCACGCAGATCGCCTCGAGCTTGTCGACGCGCTCGGCGAGCGCGAGCAGCAGCGGGACCGGTCCGAACGGCTCGGCGCGGAAGTCGAGATCGAGGCCCGCGCAGATGACGCGCCGGCCGTCGGTGACGAGGTCGCGCACGACCTCCACGATCCCGGGATCGAAGAACTGGACCTCGTCGATGCCGACGACGCTCGTCTCCGGTGACAGCAGCGCGATGATCTCGGTGCTCGAGCGCACGGGCCGGGCCACGAATGAATCGCCGTCGTGCGAGCGCACGAGCTCCGTGCCGAAGCGATCGTCGATGGCGGGCTTGAAGACCTGGACGGTCCGGCGCGCGATGACCGCGCGCTTCACACGGCGGATGAGCTCTTCGCTCTTCCCGCTGAACATGCTCCCGACAACGACCTCGAGGCCACCGCCGTGGTGCCCCGATGCCCCGCGGGCGCTAACGCGTGGGAGCGGCCTCGGAAGCGGCCGGCTGCTCCGCCTTCTGCTGGCCGTAGCGCTTGTTGAAGCGCTCGACACGGCCCTGGATGTCCATGAGGTGCTGCTTCCCGGTGAAGAACGGATGGCACTTGGCGCAGACCTCGACGTGGAGGTCCGGCTTCGTGCTGACCGTCTTGAACTGATTGCCGCAGGCGCACGACACCGTGGCCTCGACGTACTGGGGGTGGATCTTCGCTTTCATCGCCGGGTCTCCTTCGTTAGCTCGCGCTCGGGAGGACGTTCACCTTGCGGCGATCGTCCCGTGCCGGGCTGTACTTCACCGTGCCCGCGACGAGCGCGAACAGGGTGTGGTCCTTGCCGACGCCGACGTTCTCGCCGGCGATCAGCTTCGTGCCGCGCTGGCGCACGAGGACCGCGCCCGCGTCGACGATGCTGCCCGCGTATTCCTTCACGCCGAGCCGTTGCCCGGCGGAGTCGCGGCCGTTGCGGGTGGAACCCCCGCCTTTCTTGTGTGCCATCGGTTATGCCTCGATCTTCGTGATGCGGACGGTCGTCGTCTTGGTGCGGTGACCGGTGCGCTTGCGGGAGCGGGTCTTGTTCTTGTAACGGAAGACGATGATCTTCTCGCCTTTGCCGTGACCCACGATCTCGCCGGTGACCTTGGCCGTCGCCGTGTCCTTCACCGTGTCGCCGTCCGACAAGAGCAGAACATCGCCGAAGGTGACTTCCTTCCCCGGCTCACCCTCGAGGGTGGCCACGGTGAGGATCGCTCCCTCTTCGACTCGATATTGCTTACCGCCGGTGCGGACGACTGCGTACACGGTCGGGACCATCCGTTACAGAAAAAGTCGCCGTGTCCGCCCGACACGACGTAGGGAAAGTATACCGGGCCTTCGACCGGGGCCCGGCCAGGGCCGGCCAAGCCGGCCCTGGCCGCACGACGTCGGTGCCCGATCTACGCGGCGGTCAGCGCAGGTAGCGCCGAGGCAGGGGCGCGAAGCCGCATCGTGAATACGGCGACCCCGAGGTACACAGCGCGATGAAGCGCTCGAGACGGGTCGGCTACCGCGCCCGCGAGTCCAGTGTCACCACCTGGATGTTCTCGGGGAGCGAGCTGCGGGAGAGCGACAGCTTGGCGGTCGGGGTGATGTCCTTCACGCCCAGCTCGTGCAGCAGGCGTTCGAACGGGCTGTCCTTCTTG
>DATCOD010000193.1:0-23625 GCA_036564905.1 Candidatus Limnocylindria bacterium | reverse complement strand
GTCGAGCATCGCCGCCGCTGCCGCGCCGCTCGATGCCGGCAAGGTCAACGTCGTGATCGATCCTCCGGAAGCGCAGCGCGGCTCCGATCCGCGTGGCACGCTCATCCTCGTACGCCTGCGCTACGCGATCGCGGCGCCGCTGTCGTTCATCGGTCTGCCTGTGCTGGTCGTGCGGGGCCAGGCGGCCAGGCTGATGGAGTGGACACCGTGACCGGAGATCGCGGGCAGGCCCTGGTCCTTGCCGTGCTCGCGCTCGCTCTCGCCGCGACGACGATCGTCGGGCTTGAGGCGGCGCAAGACCGGATCCTCGCGGACGCGCACGAGCGTCGCGCAGGGGAAGCCGCCGTCGAGGCCGCCGGTGCCACCCTTGCCGACGCGCTGGTCGAACGCGATCGGTCCGACCCCGCAGTCCTGGTGTCCGATCCGATCGTGCTCGAACGGGCGCGCGCCGCGGCCGACGACCTGTCGGCGGCGAATGGTGGCGGACCGGTGCGCGATCTCCGGATCAGCGCGGGCCCGCAGGGCCTCGATATCTCGCTCGCCATGGGCTCGCACCGGCAGCGAGCTTCGATCGGGACGACATGCTGCCGTCCTTGACCGCGGCCGCCCGCCGCCGGCCGACCCGTCGGGCGATCCGGTCGATCGCGGGTGCCGGCGGCGCGATGCTCCTTTCAGTGTCCCTCCTCGTCATGGCGCACGGTTCGACGCCCGCACCGACCGCGTCACCGGCGGCGATGGCCGACGCGCTCGCGCCTGGCACCTGGGCCATCGCGATCCCAACGAGCTGGTTCGCCGCCCCCATCGGCGGTCTGCGGCCCGGTGATCGGCTCGACATCCTCGCGCTCCGTCCGAGTGAGCATGCGACCGCGACCGCCGTCGCGTTCGATCTGGTCGTCATGTCGGCCGATGAGCGTGGGGTGATCGTTGGGAGTGGAGCCGACGATGCCACCGCGCTCGGCGTCGCGCGTGCGAGCGGGCTCCTGCTCATCCCGCTGCTCCGCTCCACACGGTGACGCGGGTCGCGATCTGCGGCGGGGCCGAGCTTCGCTCGGCGTGCGACGTGCTCGGGCTCGAGCCGTCGGCATCGGGGCAGCACCTGGTGTTGGTCGACCTCCGCGTTGCCGATGCGGCGACGGAGGCGGCCGGCTTCCCCTCCGATATCCCTCGCGTGGTCGTCGCCACGCCCGAGCAAGCCGCGCTCCTCGCGGCACTCGGAGGCGACCGCACCCTCGTCGCCTCGTCGAGCGACGCCGCGGTCATCGGCCCGCTCGTGGCGCGTGCCCTCCCACAGACCGTCCCCGATCGCACGCGCGCGGTCACCCTCACCGCGGCGCGCGGCGGGACCGGGCGCACGCTCTGCGCCGCAAACCTCGCGATCCGCCTCGCCACGGACCGTACGGTCCTCGTGATCGACGCCACCGGCACCGGCACGCTCGGGTGGTGGCTCGGGGTCGACCCGCGCGCATGGTCCGAGCTCGAAGCGTTGGCGGGTGAGCTTCGGGCCGAACACGTCGAGCTCGTTTCGACGAGCGTGTCACCCCGCCTCTCGATCGTCGGCGGCGCGCCTGCCCCGCCGTCGTCCGACGTGCTCGCGAAGACGATCGTCGCGGCTCGCGAGCTGGCCGATCTCGTGCTCATCGACGCGACCTTGCTACCCGACGAGCGCGCTCGGGTGGCATCGGCGCGGAGCGACCGCGTCCTCGTGCTCGCGTATGGGGATGCGGCGTCGCGTGGCGCGTTGGCGTCCGCCGACATTCCCGCATCGGCCTGGGTGATCGGCTCACAGGGGCCGATCGACGATGCGTTCCGCGCCCTGCCACGGGATGAAGCGGCGGTGGCGGAGGCGCTCGGCACGCGCGGGCGCATCGGCGGCGCGCTCGGCCGGGCGTACGACGACCTCGCCGAGCTTCTCGCGATCGATGCGACGTGACTTCCGTGCACGAGCGGCTCGAGCGTGCGCTCCTACTGCGGCTGCGCGAGGCCGCCGACGGCCGGCCACGCAGCGACCAGCTCGGCGCGCTCCTGCGCGAGACGGCGGCAGCGGAGCGGATCGCGCTGTCCAGCGCCGAGCTGCGCACCCTCGAGCGGTACTTCGACGATCGGTTCTTCGGCCTTGGTGCCATCGCGCCGC
Organism: Candidatus Limnocylindria bacterium; assembly: GCA_036564905.1. Classification (GTDB taxonomy): domain Bacteria; phylum Chloroflexota; class Limnocylindria; order P2-11E; family P2-11E; genus UBA4735. The sequence continues at coordinate 21,494 of DATCOD010000193.1, read as the reverse complement.
TCCTACGCGACGAGCGCGTCAGCGAAGTGATGGTCAATGGAACGCGCGGGGTCTGGGTCGAACGCGACGGTCGAGTCGAGCCGACGCAGATCCGCTTCCGGGATGCCGAGGAGATCCTCGTGCTGATCGAGCGGCTCGTCGCTCCCCTCGGCCGCCGCATCGATCTCGCGCAGCCGCTGGTCGACGCGCGGCTACCTGATGGATCGCGGGTCCACGCGGTGATCCCGCCGATCGCGATCCAGGGCCCGGTGCTCACGATCCGCCGGTTCTCGGCGCGACCGTTCGACCCGGACGACCTTGTGCGCACCGGGACCGCGTCGGACGCGGAGGTGCGCTGGCTCGTCGCGGCGGTCCGCGAACGGCGGAGCATCCTCGTCTCGGGCGGGACGTCGAGCGGGAAGACGACGACGCTCAACGCCCTCGCGTTCGCCATCGGCGACGCGGAGCGCATCGTCACCATCGAGGACGCGGCCGAGCTGCGGCTGCCGCAGCCGAACGTCGTCGGGCTCGAGACGAGGCCGGCGAGCGTCGAGGGCCTGGGCACGGTCGACACTCGCACCCTCCTTCGCAATGCGCTTCGCATGCGCCCCGACCGCATCCTCGTGGGCGAGGTCCGCGGGGGAGAGGCGCTCGACATGCTGCAGGCGATGAATACCGGACACCGTGGCTCGCTCACGACCGCGCACGCGAGCAGCGCATATCGCGCGCTGCTGCGCCTCGAGACGATGGCGCTGATGGCCGGTGTCGACCTTCCACTGTCGGCGATCCAGGAGCAGATCCGGCGCGGTATCGAGATCGTGGTCCACCAGGAGCGCGGCACGGACGGCCGGCGCCGGATCGTCGAGATCGCGGAGGTCGATCCGGATACGGGCACTGGCTACACACTCCGCCCGGTCTGCCTGTGATGGTCGCACTGGCGATCGGCGGTCTCGCGCTGCTCGTCGCGGCGGTACCGCGTGGGGTCATCGGCGATGCGTTGCGCGATCGCCGCGATCGCCGCGATCGCCGCTCCACGCTGCCGACGCTCATCGACGCGATCGCCGCGGCGCTCGCGGCCGGACTCTCGCTCGAGCGGTCCTTCGCCGAGGTGGCGCCCACCCTTCCGGTGGGGCTCGCCCGTCCGACCGCCGCCGTCGCCGCGGCCCTGCGGCTCGGGGAGCCGCTCGGTCGGGCGCTCACCGCGTATGACGGCATCGTTCCTCCCGCGGAGCTCGCGCCTTTCGCGATCGTGCTCTCCGCGTTCGTTCGGAGCGGTGGCCAGGTGGGACGGAGTCTCGCGCGGGTCGCTCGTCTGTTGCGCGGCCGGCTCGCGCTCGACGCCGAGCGCGGCGCCCTCACGGCGCAGGGTCGCCTCTCCGCCGTCGTGCTGGTCGCGCTCGCTCCGCTCGGTGCGATCTTCTTCGCGATCATGACGCCGTCGTACGCGAGCACGCTCGCCGGCTCGGGTCGGGGGCTTGCGCTCGTCGCGATCGGGCTCGAGGCGTGCGGAGCGGTCTGGCTCTGGCGGCTCGTGCGCACGCCCTCGGACGCGCCGGAGCTCGCGTCGCTTCTCGATGCGGTCGTGGTCGGGCTCGATGCGGGCCTGAGCTTCGAGCTGTCGCTCGCGGCCCTCGTTGCGCGATCGCCTCGCGTGGCCCGACTTCCCGAGGCCCGACGCCTCCTTGCTGATCTGCGGCTCGGCCGGTCGCCGCGGCTGGCGTTCGACGCGTTCGCGACGAACGGGCCCGATGAGGCCCGGATCGCCGCGCTGGTCGAATCCGCTCGACGATTCGGTGCCCCGCTCGCCGATCTGCTCGTCGCGCAGGCCGACGGCCTGCGCGAGGCCGAGCGCCATCAGGCCGAGGCGAAGGCCCGGCGGCTGCCCGCCCTCATGACCTTCCCGCTGACCTTCTGCCTGCTGCCAGCGTTGCTCGTCGTCTTCCTCGGCCCACCATTGCTCTCTCTGGCGAGCTGAACGCGCTCAGCCCGTGAGAGTGCGCGAAACCGCGGCCGTCAGGCCTTTACGACGTACGTGCCCGCGATCTTGTCGTGCCAGCCCTGCTTGTTCGCGTCGAACGCGACCCAGATCACGCCGATGAAGATCACGACGCAGCTGAGGATCAGGCCGATATACCGGATGAACGCGTCGGTGAGCGAAAGCTCGCTGCCGTTCGTCTTGACGACACGGATCTTCATGACCCGGTTGCCGATCGTCTGCCCATGACCGTAGGAGGACCAGAAGTACAGGAAGTACGCGAGACCGATGAGCGTCGAGAGCCCGTTCCCGCGCACCGCGTCGCCGCCGAACAGGATGCTGTTCAGGATGCTGCCGATGATCCCCAGGACGACGAAGTCGATGATCGTCGCGAGTGCTCGGGTCAGGAACCCGATCTTCTCGGTCGTCGCGAGGCTGGTTGCTGCCGCTGTTGCCATTTCGCCACTCCCTCTCGGCGCGAGTGTATGCAGCGAGCAGCCAAACGGGTTAGTACCGGTTTCCTAGTTGCCGCCGGACGGACACCCGGCGAGGCTGCGCGCGAGAGAGGGGAGGATCCAGATGGAGATCGAGCGCTTCTTCCGGGAGGATGACGGTCAGGGCCTGGTCGAATATGCCCTCATCATCGCCGTCATCGCCATCGCCGTGATCGTCGCCATGGTCTTCCTGCGCGGTCAGATCCAGAACATCTTCAGCAACATCGGGAACAACCTGACGTAGGCTCAGACGCGAAGACGAGGAAGGGCGGCGTTCGCTGAAGGGCGGCGCCGCCTTTTCGTCCGCGAGACGGGAGTGGGACCGCGATCGACGCGCTGCTGGTGGTCCAGGACGCCATCCTCGTTGCCTTCGTCGTGACGATCATCGTCACCGACTGGCGGTGGCGGCGCATCCCCAATGTGGTGACGTACCCGACCATGCTGATCGGGCTGGTCCTCGGCGTGCTCGAGAGCACCGGGCGGGCGGGGTTCCCCGGTGGCGTGTTCACCGGAGGGATCCTGGACCACATCGTGGGTCTGGCCATCGGGTTCCTCGTCTCCTATCCCTTCTACGCGGGAGGCGGGCTGAAGGCCGGCGATGGGAAATTCCTCATGGCCGTCGGGGCACTGAAAGGGACGCAGTTCTTGTTCCAAGCTGCCGTCTGGGGAGCCCTCATCGGGGGGGTGATCGCGATCGGATTCATCGTCGCGCGCCGCGTTGCTGCCCGCCGAGCGGGGACCGGCGAGACGATCGGCGGCCTGTTGCACACCTGGATCCCGTACGGCGTCGCGCTCGGTCTGGGCGCACTCGCGGCGCTGGCCGTCGAGTTGCCCCGCATATCATGAGTCCCGCCCATGGCTGAGAAGATCCGCATCCTCGTCGTCGATGACATCGTGGAAACGCGCGAGAACCTCGCCAAGCTCATCGGCTTCGAGACCGACATGATCATCGTGGCGTCCGCGGAGGGCGGCCAGCAGGCCGTCGAATTCGCGAAGAAAGAACGCCCCGACGTGATCCTCATGGACATCAACATGCCGGACATGGACGGCATCACGGCGACCGAGATCATCGCCAACACCGTGCCCGAGTCCCCGATCATCATGATGAGCGTCCAGGGCGAACAGGATTACCTCCGCCGATCCATGCTTGCCGGCGCTCGCGAGTTCCTGGTCAAGCCGTTCTCCGCGGACGAGCTCGTCAACGCGATCCGCCACGTCCACGAGATCGAGAAGGTCAAGCGCGCTCGCTACCAACAGGCTGCGCCGCCGTCCGGCGGCGGTGCCGGCGGTCAGAACCTCACGGCGGCCATCGGCCCGGAACGCGGCAAGATCATCACGTTCTTCTCGCCGAAGGGCGGCGTGGGCCGGACCACGATCGCGACCAATCTCGCGGTCGCGCTCCATCAATCCACGGGTAAGCCCGTCGTCCTGGTCGACGGGAGCCTTCCGTTCGGCGACATCGCCGTGATCCTGAACATGAGCCCGAAGGCAAAGACCATCGCGGATCTGGTCGGCTCGTTCGAGCAGGTGGACGCCGAGGTCCTGGAGACCGTGCTCGTGCAGCACTCGACCGGGATCAAGGTGCTGCTCGCCCCACCGACGCCGGAGGCCGCGGAGCTCATCACCGGGGCGAATATCAAGAAGGTCCTCGAGACCCTGCGCGAGTCGTACGCGTACATCGTGGTCGACACGTGGCCGTCGTTCCAGGAGCAGGTGCTCACGATGCTCGACGTGGCCGACGTGATCCTCACCCTCATGACCCTCGAGATCACGAGCCTGAAGAACGTTCGGGTGTTCATGGAGATCGCCGAGAAGCTCGGCTACGACGAGCACAAGGTCCAGCTCGTCGCGAACCGCAACGACAGCTCCGGCGGCATCAAGGCCTCGGACGTCGAGGCGAGCCTCGCCCGGAAGATCCCGCACACGATCGTCTCCGACGGCCGCGCACTCGTTCTGGCCGTGAACCGCGGGGTCCCGTTCGTGATCAGCCACCGCGACAGCCAGGTCGCGAAGGACATCTTCACCCTCGCCGAGAAGCTCTCCGGCGCGGGCGAGAGCGCCGGCGCGGCGGCTGCGACACCGCAAAAGGCGGCAGCCAAGCAGGGGCTGCGGCTGTTCGGGGCCCGTTAGCCGGGACCGGTCGCATCAAGTCGGTTTACGGCGGTCGCTATAGCCCAAAAGTGCCCCTTTCGGAGCATCCGACCGCGCCATTAGGGTCGTAGACTCGCGCGCGGAGGGAGCGCCCACCCGACGGGCTTCCCGAGGGGTTTGACCTGATATGTCGCTACTGAGGCGGATCGAAGGCCAGCGTCCGGCGGGCACGCCCGACGCTCCGGCAGCACCTGGCGGGGGCGCCAAGGGGCCCGAGGACGGTCCCATCGGCTCGCAGGCCCCGGCCGCGGGCCCGCTCACCCAGACCCCCGCACCCACACGGGACCTGAACCGGGACCTCCGCGGGACACTGCAGACGCGGATCATCAACAACCTCGATCCGCGCCTCAACCTGTCCGACGTCAAGGCCGTTCGCGCCGAGATCGAGAACATGTTCAACAAGTTCATCGACGACGATGGGACGGTCATCACCCGTGTCGAGCGTCAGCGGATGCTCGAGCAGATCGTCGACGAGATCCTCGGCTTCGGTCCGATCCAGCCGCTCCTCAACGACGACTCCGTGACCGAGGTCATGGTGAACGGCCCATTCCGCGTCTACGTCGAGCGGAAGGGCAAGCTCCAGCTCTCCGATGTCACGTTCCAGGCCGACGAGCACGTCATGCGCGTGATCGAGCGGATCATCGCCCCGATCGGTCGTCGGGTCGACGAGTCGAAGCCGTTCGAGGACGCGCGCCTGCCGGATGGCTCGCGGGTGAACATCATCATCCCGCCGCTCGCGCTGAACGGTCCGGTCGTCACGATCCGGAAGTTCCCGAAGTACCGCATCCAGGTCGCCGACTACGTGAAGTTCGGCACCGCCACGAACGAGATGATGGAATTCCTCCGGGCGTGCGTCGAAGCCCGGCTCAACATGTTCATCTCCGGCGGCACCGGCTCCGGAAAGACCACGCTCCTCAACATCATGTCCGGCTTCATCCCGGAGGACGAGCGGATCATCACGATCGAGGATGCCGCCGAGCTCCGGCTCGTTCAGGACCACGTCGTGCGCCTCGAGTCACGCGCTCCGAACATCGAGGGCAAGGGCGCGGTCACGATCATGGATCTCGTGAAGAACTCCCTTCGGATGCGCCCGGAGCGGATCATCGTCGGCGAGATCCGTGGCGGTGAGGCGCTCTCGATGCTCCAGGCCATGAACACCGGCCACGACGGCTCGCTCTCGACCGGCCACGCCAACGCGCCGCGCGACATGCTCGCGCGGCTCGAGACGATGTGCCTGATGGCCGGCGTCGACCTGCCGTCCCGCGCGATCAAGGAGCAGATCGCGAGCGCACTCGACGTCATCGTCCAGATCTCGCGGCTCAAGGACGGCTCGCGCAAGATCACGCACGTCACCGAGGTCCAGGGCATGGAGGGTGACGCGATCGTGCTCCAGGACGTCTTCATCTTCGAGCAGACGGCGTTCGTCGACGGCAAGGTCATTGGCAAGCTGCGCCCGACCGGCATCAGGCCGAAGTTCTCGGAGAAGTTCGAGGCCGCCGGCATCAAGCTCCCACAGGGCGTCTTCGGGGACATGTCGGCGGGGCTTCGCTAGTTGGAATACGCCCTTCCCGCGGGATTGTTCCTCGGGATCCTGCTGTTCTTCGCCGGTCTCTCGAACATCCTCGGCGGCGGGAGCGAGAGCGTCGAGGCCCGGATGGCCCGCTACGCCGGACCAGGCTCGGGTCAGATCGCGGCGGACGCCGCGGAGAAGAGCAAGAAGAAGGCGAAGCGCAGGAAAGAGCGCAAGGACGTCGACCCGTTCGCCACGCTGTCGGCGGACGTCGAGGACAAGCGCTTCGCCGCGAAGGTCCAACGCGACCTCGCGCGCGCGAACCTCAAGCTCCGCGTGGCCGAGTACTACTACATCCGGTTTGGCGCCTCGCTCGCCCTCGGCGTGATCCTGTTCGTGTCCCGCGACCCGCTCTCCGGGGTCATCGGGTTCTTCCTCGGATACATGCTCCCGCGGTTCTGGGTCGGGCGCCGGATCGGCGGTCGCCTCTCGTCCTTCAACAAGCAGCTGCCCGACACCATCGTGCTGCTCTCGAACTCGCTGCGTGCGGGATCGAGCTTCCTCCAGTCGATCGAGCTCGTATCGCGCGAAGGCGCCGCGCCGATGAGCGAGGAGATGGGCCGCGTCGTGCGCGAAGTGAACCTCGGCCTCGGCATGGAGGAGGCGCTCCACAACCTGGTGCGGCGGATCAAGAGCGATGACCTCGACCTCATGGTCACGGCCATCGGCATCCAGCAGCAGGTCGGTGGCAACCTCGCCGAGATCCTGGACACCATCGCGTTCACCATCCGCGAGCGCGTCCGGATCAAGGGCGAGATCAACACGCTCACCGCACAGGGTCGCATGTCCGGCTACCTCGTCGCATTCCTCCCGATCGGCCTCGGCGCCGCGCTGAACGCGATCAACCCGGCGTTCATGCAGCCGCTGTTCACCCAGACCATCGGCCGCATCCTGATCGGCGTCGGTGCCGTGATGATGACGATCGGCTTCCTCGCCATCCGCAAGATCACGGACATCAAGGTCTAGCGGTGGAGCTCCTCCTACCGGTCCTCGTGACCATCGGCATCATCGTCGCCGTCTTCGGCACGCAGATGGGCTCGAGCCTCGACCCGGTGCAGGCGCGCCTCCAGCAGATCGCGGTCCGCCCGCGCAGCCTCGAGGAGCTCGAGCTGCAGCGGCCGCTCTCGGATCGCACGCTCAAGCCGATCATCCGCGGTCTCGCCGGGCTCATGACGCGCTTCTTCCCGGCGAACACGATGAAGTCATTGACCGTGAAGCTGAAGCGCGCCGGCATGGAGACCACAAGCACCGAATTCTTCCTCGGCGTCAAGGCGTTCGCCGCGATCGTCGGCGCGGTCGCCGTCTCCGCGCTCGTGAATCTCATGACGAGCGACGGGACCCAGACGATCGCCGGCGCCGTCGGTGGGCTGCTGGTCGGCTTCATGGCCCCGGACTTCTACCTGGGGAACCGGGCCGGCGGTCGCGGGAAAGCGATCCTCGACACCCTGCCCGACGCGCTCGATCTCCTGACGATCTCCGTCGAGGCCGGTCTCGGCTTCGACGCCGCGCTCGTGAAGGTGACCGAGAAGATGAAGGGCCCGCTCTCCGAAGAGTTCAAACGGGCGGCCTCGGAGCAGCGGGTCGGCAAGTCCCGTCAGGAGGCCCTGCGTGGCATCGTCGCGCGGGTCGAGCAGAGGGAGCTTGCGAGCTTCATCTCCGCGATCATCCAGGCCGACCAGCTCGGTGTGTCGATGTCGAAGGTGCTGCGGATCCAATCCGAGCAGATGCGCGGCGATCGCCGGCAGCGGGCCGAGGAAAAGGCGGCGAAGGCCCCGATCCTGATCATGCTGCCGACCATCGGCTGCATCTTCCCATCCCTGTTCATCGTCATCCTGGCGCCGGCGGCCCTTTCGGCGCTGAGCTCCTGCAGTAGCTTCTAGGACCTCGCGGCTCCGCAACCGCACGCGGGGCACCACCCTCGCGACCGATTGCCGCACCGCCGATACCTTCCTCAGCCGCGGCATCGGTCTCCTGCTCCATCGCACGCTGAGCGCCGGCGAAGCGCTGCGCATCACGAAGACGAGCAGCATCACCATGCTGTTCATGCGGTTCCCGATCGACGTGCTGTTCCTCGATCGCGCCGGCCGGGTCGTCCGGGCGGTACCGGATCTCCGCCCGTGGGTCCCGGCGATCGCCGCGCGCGGCGCGGCGGAGGTCATCGAGCTTCGCGCGGGCACCATCGCCCTGAGCGCCACGCAAGCCGGCGACGACCTCGTCTTCGAAGATGGCCAGTAGCGCGCTCGCCGCCGTCCGCGATACCCTCGTGCCGCCACGCTGCGCGGGCTGCGGCGGGCCGGGGGCCTGGTACTGCGTGGCCTGCCGCGACGCCTCCGACCCGATCGTTCGCCGCCTCGGCCCGTTGGCGCTCACCGCCGTCGGCGCGCACGAGGGCCCGTTGCGCGAGGCGATCCACCGGCTGAAGTACGGCAACGAACCGGGCCTCGCCGCCGAGCTCGGCGCGCTCGTGGGCCAACGCGTCGCAGCCGACCTGGCGGTCGGCGTCCGGGTCGACGCGCTCGTGCCGGTACCGCTTCATCGCCTTCGCGAGCGCCACCGGGGGTACGACCAGGCGCGCGCGCTCGCGATGGTCGTCGTCGCCGCCGCCGGCGTGCCGCTCCAACCGACCATCCACCGGCTGCGATCCGGGCCGGCGCAGGCGACGCTCGGCCGGCTCGAGCGACAGGCGAATGTCAGGGGCGCGTTCGCGGGGATCGCCGGCTCGTTGCGCGGCCTCCACGTCGCGCTCGTCGACGACGTCGCGACGACGGGTGCGACGCTCCTCGACGCCGCGGCCGCGGCGCGCGCCTGCGGCGCGAGAGCGGTGCGGGCATACGTGGTGGCGTTCGAGGAGTGACCCGCTGGATCGTGCGCGGTGCGCTGCTCGTGTTGCTGTCGTTCGCGAACCTCAACCTGATGTGGTCCCCGGACGTGCTACCGAACACGCTCTTCGCCTGGACGCTCGTGCGGAGCGGCAACGTGGACTACGACGAATTCGCGAGCTCCGCGGGCGTCCCGGAACAGCCGGATCAGCTGGACCGGACCGCGTACTTCTTCCGTGGCTGCGGTCCCGCGCTGCCTGGGCAGCCGGTCGCGACGACGGCGCGCAGCGCGGGCGGGCCGCCGCCCCCGCTGCCCGACCAGCACGTCTGTTCGATCTTCCCGCCCGGCGTCGCGATCCTGGCACTCCCCGTCCTGGTGCCCGCGGTGCTCCTGGGCGTTCCGGCGTCCGATCTGACGGCGCTCCTGCTGCTCGGCCACCTCGCCGCGTCGCTCCTCGAGGCGATCGCCGCGCTCCTGCTCTGGTCGGTGGTCCGCCGGTTCGTCTCCGCGCGCTGGTCGGTCGGGCTGGTGCTGCTCTACTTCCTCGCCACGAGCGTGCGGACGGTCGCCTCCCAGGCCCTCTGGCAGCACGCCGGCGTCCACGTCGCGCTCGCGGTCGCCCTCTGGCTCGTTCTGGACGAACGTGCGGCCGGCCCGTGGCGCGCGTTCCTCGCCGGCCTCGCACTCGGTGCCGGCACCGTCGCTCGTCAGACGACCGCGATCGTGCTCGCCGGGATCGTGTCCCGGCGCGCATTCGTCCGGACCGTCGCTGGCTTCGGCATCGGGATCATCCCATTGCTCGTCTACAACTCCTTCGCGTTCGGAAACGCGTTCGAGCAGGGCTACGGCAGCAAGCCGTTCGACACCCCGGTCCTCACCGGCTTATACGGCCTGCTGTTCTCGCCGAGCCGTGGCCTGTTCGTGTACGCGCCGTACCTGGCCTTCGCGGTCGCTGCGCTCGCCCAGGCGTGGCGCGCGCCCGGCCAGGTCGCGGCGCGGCTGCGCGCGCTGGGGACCGCCGCGGTCGCGACCCTGCTCCTGTACGCGACCTACACCGAGTGGTGGGGCGGGCGCGTGTTCGGCGCGCGGTTCCTCGATGATCTCGCACCGCTGCTCTTCGCGGCGCTCGCCTGGGGGATCGGCCGCGGCCTCCTGGATCGCGTCATCGTGCGGCGGCTGTTCTGGATCGCGGCGGGCTGGTCGTTGCTGCTGTTCAACGCGGCGGCGCTGGTCTACGACCAGACCTGGGACACCACGCCGGTCAACGTGAACTTCCACCCGGAGAAGCTCTTCGACTGGAGCGACCCGCAATGGCTCGCGGTCCTGCGCGCGCTCCCCGGCGGCGGAGCACGCGTTGCCGTCGCGCTCGCGCTGTCGCTGCTCGTCGTCGCGCTGCTCCTGCGGCTCGAAGGGCTCTGGCCACGGCGTCTATCGTCGAAGGCGTGACCTCCACCGCGTTCATCCTGTTCTTCGGGCCTGGGGGCGAGAGCGCCGTCGAAGCGCAGCTCGATCGCATCCGCATCGCGATCGGCAGCGGGACCCTCCGCCGCGCGGCGAGCGCAGGCTTCGAGCCGCTCATCGCGGTCACCGCGGACCCCGCGGGCGCCCGCGCGTTCGCATCCGCCGGCGCCGAGACGGTCGCGCCGCGGACGGAGCCGTTCCACTTCGGGATCGAGCTCAAGCGCATCGTGAACGAGCGCCGCATCGACCGGGTCTGCGCCATCGGTGCGGGGGCGGGCGCGCTGCTCACCGCCGATGATCTCGGAGCGCTCCGCGCTGAGCTCGAGCGTTCGACCGCGCTGGTGCTGTCGAACAACTACTACTCCGCCGATCTCGTCGCGCTCACGCCGACCAGCGCGCTCGACGCGATCGCGCTGCCGGCGACGGACAACCCGCTCCCGCGCCTCCTGCACCAGCAGGCCGGACTGCCGTCGCGCCAGCTCCCACGATCCGCCGCGACGCTGCTCGACGTGGACACGCCGCCGGATGCGACCGTGCTCCTTCGCCATCCGAACTGCCCACCCGAGCTGCGGTCCATCGGCGCGTTCGAAGCCGAGCTCGGACCCCGCGTCGACCTGCTCATGACGCTCGTCACGACCCCCGAGCGCGAGCTGCTCGTCGCCGGCCGCGTCGGGGCGCCGGTGTGGTCGTATCTCGAATCACAGACCGCATCGCGGGTTCGCATGCTCGCCGAGGAGCGCGGGATGCAGGCCGCGGGCCGCGATGTGGCGGGCAGCGCGCGGACCGCGCTCGGCTTCCTCTACGAGCTCGTGGGGGCGCGCGCGTTCTTCGCCCGGATGCATGAGCTGGGCGACGGCATGCTGTTCGATTCGCGGGTGCTGTTCGCGCACCTCGGGTGGCGGCCCAGCGCGCCCGACCGCTTCGCCTCGGACCTGTTCCAGGCCGACGCGATCGAACACGCGGGCGTGCGTGAGTTCACCATGGCCGCACGCGATGCCGACTTCCCGGTCCTGCTCGGTGGCCAGACCCTCGTCTCAGGCGTGCTGTGGACGATGGTCGATGCCGCGTGGTCGGGCCACCCGGAGCAGTGACCCGCTTCGACCACCACATCCATTCGTCTCGGTCCGACGGGACCGTCTCACTGGAGGGCCGCGCGGAGAGCGTCGCGGTGCGGCCGCACGGCGTGTCCGACCACTATCCGTGGCGGACGGGCATGCAGAACGACGGTGATGTGCTGCGGTACCTGGATGACGCCGCGCGGCTCGGCCTGCGCGTGGGGATCGAGTACGACCTCGGAGCGGCACCGCCGCTGCCGCGTTCGACCCGCGACGCGCTCGATTACGTCATCGGCTCGGTGCACGGGGTCACCATCGACGGCAAGCGGCTCGGCTACGACGCGGCCGGCGCGCACTTGAAAGGCCGCACGCGCCCCCCGTACGCGGAGCTCGCGCGGTTCACCGATCCCGAGCTGCAGCTCCGGGTGCTCGAGGCGAACTTCGCGCTCGTGCGCGAGGGCATTTTGGAGACGGGCATCGACATCGTCGGTCATCCCACGATGTCCCCGCTGTCGGCCCTGGGCGATCCGGAAGCCGCGTACCCGGTGGAGTGGCAGGAGCGGCTCATCGCGCTCTGCGTCGAGCACGGCGTGGCGATCGAGATCAACGAGGCCTACGGCGTCCCGCATCGCGCGTTCCTCGAGCGGGCCGCCGCGCGGGGCGCCCGGTTCTCGGTCGGATCGGATACCCACTTCGAGCTCCGACCGCTCGATCGCACCGAGGCGATGATCCGCGAGGCCGGCCTCGAACAAGCCGCGTTCCTGGCCGGGCGCCGGTCTCAGGAGGGCGTGTCCACCGCCGCCAGCTCGTAGAGGAGGATCGCGACCGCCCCAGCGAGCAGCAGGTGCACGCCGTTCCCGCCGACATCGACGGCAAGGGCCACGAACCACGCGGCCACCAGCAGAACGACCGCGATCCAGCGGAGCCGGCGGCCCAGCGCGATGCTCATTGGCCGAAACGGTAGCGGGTACACTTGGGTCTCCTCGAGACTCGCCAGGAGGGGGAGCCGTGTTCCGGGGTCTATCCGTCTACACGGGCAACGCCCATCCCAGGTTCGCCGAAGACATCTGCCGCCACCTCGAGATCCCGCGCGGGCAGGCGGACGTCTTCAAGTTCGCCAACGACGAGATCTTCGTGAAGATCAACGAGAACGCCCGCGAGCACGACGTGTTCATCGTCCAATCGCTCGTCGGCCCGTCGGTGAGCGACGCGATCATGGAGCTCCTGATCATGATCGACGCGTTCAAGCGCGCCTCGGCCGGCCGGATCACCGCCGTGATGCCCCAGTTCGCCTACGGGCGGAGCGACAAGAAGGATCAGCCGCGCGTGCCGATCACCGCCCGGCTCCTCGCGGACCTCGTGAGCGTGGCCGGCGCGGATCGCTTCCTCACCATGGACATGCACCAGATGCAGATCCAGGGGTTCTTCAGCATCCCGGGGGACGAGCTCTCCGCGCGCAGCCTGTTCGTCGAGTATTTCCGGCCGCTCGTCGCCGCGAAGCCCGACGACACCGCGCTCGTCGTCCCCGACCTCGGGTACGCGAACGCGGCCCGGCGCATCGCCGAGCTGCTCCAGATCCCGCTCGTGTTCATGCAGAAGACCCACCGGGACAACAGCGGGAAGAGCGAGATCGTCGGCGTCATCGGCGACATCGACCGCAAGCGCGCGATCGTGATCGACGACGAGATCGACAAGGGCACGACCGTGCTGAACACGGTGAAGATCCTCGAGCAACACGGCGTGACCGAGATCTACGCTGCTTGCACGCACCCGACGTTCTCCGAAAACGCCGCTGAGAATCTGTGTGCCAGCGGCATCAAGGAGCTCATCGTCACCGATACCGTTCCCCTGAAGCCGTCAGCGCGCAATCTCCCGCAGCTCCGCGTGCTGTCCGTCGCGCCACTGTTCGCGGAGGCGATCCGTCGCATCCACGAGGGCGAGTCGGTCGGCGCGCTGTTCAACCCGCCGGGGATGCAGCTGCCGCTGCAGGTCACCTAGCGGTCGCGAGTTGAGCGTGCTCACCAAGCTGTTCAGCCTCGTCGACAGCAACGAGGCCGAGGTCCGGCGGCTTCGCAAGGTCGTCGAGGCCGTGAACGCCCTGAAGGCCGACACGGCGACGCTCTCCGACGAGGAGCTGCGCGGACGGACCGCGCTGCTCCGCGAGCGGGTGGCCGCCGGAGCGGCGCTCGAGGACATCCTTCCCGAGGCGTTCGCCGCGGTCCGGGAGGCCGGCACGCGCACGCTGAAGCAGACCCACTTCGACGTCCAGATCCTCGGTGGCATCGCCCTGCACCGTGGACACATCGCCGAGATGAAGACCGGAGAGGGCAAGACGCTGGTCGCGTCGCTCGCCCTTTACCTGAACGCCATCGAGGGGAAGGGCGCGCACTTGGTGACGACCAATGACTATTTGGCAAAGACCGGTGCGGGCTGGATGGCGCCGATCTATCACGCGCTCGGGATGATGGTGAGCTACATCGCGCACGACAAGAGCGCGATCTACGACCCGAGCGTCACCTTGGAGGAGCTGGATCCCCGGCACCAGCATTGGCGCAGCGTCTCGCGGCGCGAGGCGTACCAGGCCGATATCACGTACGGGCAGAACAGCGAGTTCGGCTTCGACTACCTGCGGGACAACATGGTCATGGACCTCGCCGAGACGGTGCAGCGCGAGCTGCACTACGCGATCGTCGACGAGGCCGACTCGATCCTCATCGACGAGGCCCGCACGCCGCTCATCATCAGCTCACAGGCGGAGGACGCGTCGCAGCTTTACTACTCGTACGCGCGCGTGGCCGCCCGGCTCGTGGAGGCGGAGGACTACATCCTCGAGGAGAAGCATCACGCGGTCGCGCTCACCGAGGCGGGGATCGAGACGGCGGAGAAGCTCCTGAACCGCCCGAACCTGTACGAGGGCGACGTCACCGCGGTCCACTACCTCGACAACGCCCTCAAAGCGCGGGCGCTGTACCGCAAGGACAAGGAATACATCGTCACGCCGGCAGGCGAGGTCGTGATCATCGACGAGTTCACCGGCCGCCAGATGCCCGGACGCAGGTGGAGCGACGGCCTGCATCAGGCCGTCGAGGCCAAGGAAGGCGTGAAGATCCAGCAGGAGACCCGTACACACGCGACGATCACGATCCAGAACTACTTCCGGATGTACGACAAGCTCGCCGGGATGACCGGTACCGCCGCCACCGAGGCGGAGGAGCTGTTCAAGGTCTACAAGCTCGAGGTGACCCAGATCCCAACGAACCGGCCGATGGTCCGCCAGGACCTGAAGGATCTCGTGTATCGCACCGAGCAGGGCAAGTGGGACGCGGTCGTGGCCGAGGTGACCGAGCGCAACACGAAGGGCCAGCCGGTGCTCATCGGCACGACCTCCGTCGAGAAATCGCAGGCGCTGTCCGACGAGCTCTCGCGTCATGGCATCAAGCACGATGTCCTGAACGCGAAGAACCACGAGCGCGAGGCGCTCATCATCTCGGGCGCGGGGCAACAGGGTGCGGTGACCCTCTCGACCAACATGGCCGGCCGCGGCGTGGACATCCTCCTTGGCGAGGGCGTGCGCGAGCTCGGCGGGCTCCATGTCATCGGCACGGAGCGCCACGAGGCGCGCCGGATCGATAACCAGCTCCGCGGCCGCGCCGGCCGCCAGGGCGACCAGGGATCTTCCCGGTTCTACGCCTCGCTCGAGGACGAGCTCATCCGGATCTTCGCGTCGGAGCGCATCGCCGGCCTCATGACCAGGCTCGGCTTCGACGACTCCGCGCCGATCGAGTCAGGCATGGTCACCGGCGCGATCACGCAGGCCCAGGTGAAGGTCGAGGGTCGCAACTTCGACATGCGCAAGCGCGCTCTGGAGTTCGACGATGTCCTGAACAATCAGCGCAACGTCATCTATGGCGAACGGCACAAGATCCTCGCCAAGGGCGACGTGCGCGAGACGGTCCTCGAGTACCTTCACGACGCCGCGGCCGACCTCGTGGACACGAGCGTCTCGTCATCCGACCCGGAGGACTGGGATCTCGCGACCCTGACCACGGCACTCGGTCCGCTCCTCGGTCGCAGCGGCGAGATCACCCCGGCGACGTTCGAGGGCATCGACTCGCGCGACGATCTTTCGACGAAGGTGGCGGATCTCGTCGACGAGACCTACGAGGCCCGTGAAGCGGCGCTGGGCGACGAGACATCGCGCGCGATCGAGCGCTGGCTGCTGCTCCGGACCATCGACACGCACTGGGTCGAGCACCTCACCGCGATGGAGGAGCTCCGGGAGGGGATCTATCTACGCGGTTACGGGCAGCAGGATCCGCTGGTCGCCTACAAGAACGAGGCCCGCACGTTCTTCGACGAGATGACCGACAAGATCGCCTACGACGTCGCGCAGACGATCCTCCGTATCTCGGTGAAGACCGCCGAGCAGGCCGAGCAGGAGGAGAAGGACAAGGTCGCCGCGGACGCGGCGACGCGGAGCGAGCGGACGACGACGGGTGCGAACGCCGGGTCCAGCGCGAGGCTGCAGACGAATACCGCGACCGCCGCGACCGCCACCACGCCGTCGAACAAGCTCGGCCGGAACGACCCATGCTGGTGCGGCTCCGGGAAGAAGTACAAGAAATGTCACGGACGCTAGGAGGACGCTAGCGACTTGAACCTTCCGTTCGATCCCAACGTCCACCTCGGACCGTTCCAGGTCGCCTGGCATGGGATCTTCACCGCGGTCGGGATCTTCTTCGGCGTGTGGCTGCCCGTCCGGATCCTGCGTGGCCGCGTCTCGGAAGACGCGATCTACGCGCTGGCGACGCCGGCGGTCATCGGCGGCATCATCGGCGCGCGGCTGTTCCATGTCATCGACTGCTGGTCGCTCTGCGGCTACGACGCGAACCCGTGGCTGATCCCACAGATCTGGACCGGTGGCATCGCGATCGTCGGCGCGGTCATCGTCGGCGTGATCACCGGCTACGTCATCGCGATCCGGCGTGGCGACATTCCGATCGGCGGGACGGCGGACGCCGCCGCCCCAGGCATCGGGCTCGGAATGGCCATCGGCCGGATCGGCGACATCATCAACGGCGAGCACCATGCGGTCGCCTGCGGAGCGCCCGGGATCTGCGTGACCTACGACAACCCCGCTTCCCTTGGGCAGGGACCGAGCTTCGGGCCCGGGGACCCGCGCTACTCGGCGGATCCGGTCCACCTCGCGGTGAGCTACGAGATGGTCTGGGACCTCGCCGGCGTTGGTCTCGCGATCCTGTTGCGTCGCCGCTTCGCCGGGCGCGCGCCCGAAGGACGGGTCTTCTGGATCTGGCTCGCGTTCCAGTCGCTCGGGCGCCTGCTCATCTCGTTCCTGCGCGTCGACAAACCCGACCTGTTCGGGCTGTACCAGGCCCAGCTCCTGTCGATCGTGCTCATCGCGCTCTCGATCCCGATCCTGATCACCCTGTTCCGGATGGCCCGCCGCGCGCCCGCCACGGCGTGAGCTGAGTGGATCTGCCGTTCGATCCGAATCTGACCCTCGGACCCCTCCGGATCGCCTGGCACTCGTTCTGGTCCCTGGTCGGCATGGGCGCCGGCAGCTGGCTCAGCTTCCGCCTCGCGCGCCGGCTCGTGAAGGACGAGCGCATCTACCCGTTCGCGATCGCGGTCGTGCTCGGCGGCCTCGTCGCGGCCCGGGCCGGCCACATCGCCGACAACTGGCCGTACTACGGCGCGCACCTCGATCAGCTCCTGGCGTTCTGGAATGGGGGCGTCGCGGTCGCGGCGGCGCCGATCGGCTCGGCGATCGGTGGCTGGATCGCCGCCAAACGGCTCCGCCTGCCGGCCGGCTTCATGTTCGACATCACCGTGATCGGGATCGTGCTCGGCGAGGCGTTCGGGCGGATCGGCGACGTCATCAACGGCGAGCACCACGCGATCGCGTGCTCGGGATTCGGCTTGTGCGTTCGGTACACGAACCCCGCGACGCTCGGCCAGACCGACTTCGTGCACCTCGTGGTCGCGTACGACCTGGCCGTCGACCTCGTCATCTTCGCGGTGCTCCTCTGGTACTGGGCCCGCGTCCGCGGCCATCCCCCCGAGGGCCGGGTGTTCTGGCTGTACGTCGTCCTCTACGGCGGCTTTCGTTTCGCGACCTCGTTCCTGCGGCTCGATCCGGTCGTCTTCGCCGGACTCCAGGAGGCGCAGCTGCTCGGCCTCCTGTATGTGGTCGCGGGGATCCCCGCGCTCCTCTGGCTGCACCGGCGGGAACGCATTGCTACTACATATGTGTAGTATTTAGCGAGCATGCGGATCGCCATCACCGGCGCGAACGGCTTCGTCGGGCGGCACGTCGTCGCCCTGCTCGCGGAGGACGAGGCGGCCGACGACATCCGCGCGCTCGTGCGCGATCCGAGCCGGGCAGCCGAAGAGCTCCCACGTGCCGGTCTCGATGTGCGGCGCGCCGATGTCACGGACCCAGCCTCGCTGCGCGGGGCGTTCGACGGCCTGGATGCGGTCGTCCACACCGTCGCGATCCCGACCAAGCGTCAGGGCAGCTTCGCGCGGGTCAACGCCGAGGGTGCCCGCGCCGTGGTGCGCGAGGCCGAGCGAGCGGGGATCCACAAGATCGTGCATCTGAGCGCGATCGGCGCGTCCCCGCAGAGCCCGTACCCGTTCCTTCGCTCGAAGGGCGAGGGCCAGGCAGCGGTCGAGGCCTCCGCCGTGGCGCACGTGGTGTTGCGGCCATCGATCCTCTTCGGCCCCGGCGACGACTTCTTCCCGCGCCTCCGGTTCTCGCTCGCATTCCCGGTCGTCCCGCTGCCCGGCGGCGGGACCGCGCGCTTCCAGCCGCTCCACGTCGAGGACCTCGCGCTGGCCATTCGGGCGGCCCTACGCGGCCCGATGACCGGCACGTTCGAAGTCGGCGGCGCCGACCCCGTCACCTACCGGCAGATGCTCGAGGAGACCATGCGCGCCTACCGGAAGCGGCGGCCGACCGTCCCGATGCCGATCCTGCTGATGAAGCCGGCGGCGTTCCTGTTCGAGCGGACGATGGCCGATCCACCGGTCACCGTGCGCCAGCTCGACCTCCTGGCGGTCGACAACACACCGCAGCCCAATGCCATAGACCGGGTGTTCGGTGTCCAGCCCCGGGCGTTCCTCGGCGGCGGACTTTCGTATCTTGGACAACGCTCCAGCGGGTCATAAAGGCCTTCCCGAATGGCGATCCGGCGGGTATTCTTTCGTACGAAAACCGGCACAGATCAGGCGTGGGGAGCGTGGCCCAGCGGTCTCGGTGGCCTTTCCGACGGCTCTCAGCTGCCCGAACTGCGTAGAGAGAGGACAGTCCCGCATGAAGGAATGGATCGTCTGCGAGGACAACTGCCTGAAGTGCAGCTACGGTGCGACCCTTGATTGCGACGGCGACTGTCCCCGCTGCCCGCGCAACACCTACTGCCCGTGCGTCACGTTCGTGAGCTTCGCGGCGGGCAAGCTGGCACCCGTCGCCCAGCCGGTCACGATCACATTCGATCGTCCCCGCAAGCGTTAGCCGACCCGAGCTGATGACGATCGACCAGGGCGCGCTCGCATCGCTGCGCGAGCGTATCGACCGGATGGCGGTGTTCCTTTGACCTCGACAACACGCGCCGTGAGGTCGCGCGACTAGAGGCCGAGGCCTCGGCGCCGGACCTCTGGTCCGATCGGCAACATGCCCAATCGCTGCTCAAGAAGCTCGATGCCGCGCGGCGTCGCGTCGAACGCTGGGATGGCTTCCGCGCGCGCGCGGCGGAGATCACCGACATGCTGCCGCTCGGCAACGAGGACGCGGCGATCGCGCGCGACCTCGCGATGGATCTCGACTCGCTGCAGCTGGAGGTCGCGAAGGCGAGCCTCGAGGCGCAGCTCGGCGGCCCGTACGACGAGCGCCCGGCGTTCCTCGCGATCAGCGCGGGCGTTGGCGGCACGGATGCGGCGGACTGGGCCGAGATGCTCGTTCGGATGTACTTGCGCTGGGCGGAGCGACGCGGCTTCGGCGCCGAGATCCTCGAGAGCACGCCGGGCGAGGAAGCGGGCCTCAAGAGCGCGACGCTCTCGATCGACGGCGACTATGCGTACGGGTACCTGAAACACGAGCGGGGCACCCACCGGCTCGTCCGGATCTCGCCGTTCGATTTCCAAAAGCGCCGCCAGACCTCATTCGCCCTGGTCGATCCGACGCCGCAGGTCGAGACGGACACCGAGGTCGACATCCGCCCGGATGAGCTCCGCATCGACACCTACCGCAGCACCGGCGCGGGGGGCCAGAACGTCAACAAGACCGAGACCGCGGTGCGCATCACCCATCTGCCGTCGGGCATCGTCGCCGCGTCACAGAACGAGCGGTCGCAGTTACAGAACCGTGATATCGCGATGCGCGTGCTTCGCGCGCGCCTGCTCGAGAAGCGTGTGCTCGAACAAGAGGCCGAGCAGGCGAAAGAGCGAGGCGAGATGCGTGCCGCGGACTGGGGGAGCCAGATCCGCAGCTACGTGCTCCACCCGTACACCCTCGTGAAAGACCACCGGACCGGTGTCGAGATCGGGGACGTGCAGCGGGTGCTCGACGGCGACATCGAGCAGTTCATCGAGGCTTCGCTCACCGCTCCCTTGAATGGGGCTCGGCCGGGGTCGGCATAGCCGAGCCCGGCCGCACGCTTGGTGAGTGGGGCTCGGCCGGTCGGCATAGCCGAGCCCGGCCGCACGCTTGGTCGGTGAGCCGTGGCACCGGTCCTGCGGAGTAGCGATGTCGATCTAACGGAGGGAGTTTCATATGAACGCGCTCAAGGATCTGAAGCTCGAGGCCGTCTTCGACGACCTACGGTCGCAGGCGGCTAAGCGCATCGACGCCCTGCTGTCGGACAGCCGCACGCAGGCCCGCAAAGCGTCTGGCGGCCATGACGACACCGCGCTGTTCTCCGCCTTCACCATCGGCATCCTCGCCGGTGCCGTCGTCGGCGCGGCGCTCGCCTTCCTGATCACGCCGTTCAGCGGCAAGCAAGCCCGCGCGAAGCTGAGCGAGAAGGTCGACAAGATCCGCTCCGACAACATGCCCTGGGATGCCGGGACCAGCCACGGCAACGGCAATGGCGCGGCTGCCGGCTCGTACGAGCCCAGCTACACGGCGCCGAAGCCCGTCAGCTAGCTACTCGCCCCCCGCGGGCGCCCGGCCCTCGCGCACGAGTCGCGGGATGCCCGCGGTCTCGACATCGACCGTGCCGGGCCGCGTGTATCCGGCTTCGCGCGCGCCGACGTCCAGGTGCACGGTGGCCGCGTCCTCGGCGGCCAGCCGTGGCGTTGGGACCGAGTGGAACGTGGCGACGGACTTCACGTACCCGTGGCATCGCTCGCAGACATCAATACGGTCCTTTGAACGGGCCTCGCCCGACGCCGCCGCCGTCGGCCGCACGTTCTCTGGAGTCAGTGTTCCCAGGTAGCGATGGTCGTCGTTGCCGCAGTACGGGCAGAGCAGCACGAGCCACGACCACCACGTCCCGCAGCGTCCGCACCGCAGCACGCGCCGCTTCTCGGCGCCGACGAGCTCGGCGAGCGCGGGCCACGCGCCGCATACCGGGCAGTAGCCCCGATCCCACCGGTCGACGTCGGTGAGAGCGGCGCAGCGTGCCGCGGCCTCCCACAGCACCGGCTGGAGGGCGAGCTCGACCAGCTGCGCGAAAGCCGTCGGGTCGTAGCCGCCTTCGGACGCGGCCCGAGCGATCGCGATCGTGTCGCCGTTCAACGCCTTGTCGAGGAGCGGTCCGATCTCAGGCGTCTCGGCCGCGAGCCGCGCCGCCGTGCGCTGGCCAGCCGATCCCTCGACGCTCGTTTCGCTCAGGTTGCGCGCGAGCCGGCGCAGCTCCGCGGCGACCTCTTCGGACTCGCAGGTGAGCGCTCCCTCGCCGAGCAGCGGGCGGCCCGCGGCGATCGCCTCGGTCGCCGCCTCAGGGGTCAGATCGAGGGCGATGTCCGGC
>DATCOD010000192.1:0-4739 GCA_036564905.1 Candidatus Limnocylindria bacterium | reverse complement strand
CCTGAAGACGAAGAAATCCGATCGTCCGAGAAGTGAGCGCCGGGGGGCTAGCTCAGCGGTAGAGCAGGGGACTTTTAATCCCTTGGTCGAGGGTTCGAATCCCTCGCCCCTCACCGGCCTGGCTGTGGGCGCTCCTCAGGTGCACCGAATGCGTAACGGTACGAGAGACCCGCGAGCGCCCCGCCGATGAGCGGTCCGATCCAGTAGACGTACCAGTTGTCGAGGTAGCCGCTCACGACGGCCGGCCCGAACCAGCGCGCCGGGTTCATCGCCGCGCCGGTGAGCGGTCCGCCGACCATGATGTCGACCGCCACGATGAGCCCGATCCCGAAGCCTGCGATCTTTGGCGCGTTGGGTGACACGGCGGTACCGAAGACCGTCCAGACCAGGAACAGCGTGAGCACCGCCTCGATCACGATCGCGAGCCCCGGCCCCAAGGCGGGGTTCACCGTCGGCGTTCCGAGGTGCGTCGCCGTCGCGGCGGCGAGGAACGGCTCGAAGAACACACGCAGGACGATGCCCGCGAGGAGCGCGCCGATGAGCTGCGCCGCCCAATAGGTCGGCACCCGCGACCAGGGGTGTTTGCGTGCGATCGCGAGTCCGAAGGTGACCGCGGGATTGAAGTGGCCACCCGAGATCGCGCCGAACGCCGACACCGCGATCGCCAGGACGAGCCCGTGGGCGAGCGCGATGGTAAGGAGGCCGGTCGGCGGGGAACCCGCCACGACGGTCGTCACGACCGAGCCGGCGCCGATGACGAAGAACATGAAGGTGCCGGCGATCTCAGCGAGCAGCGCGCGGATGTGCTCAGTCAACGTTCTCTCCCTCCGGGCTCGCCAAATGCTAGCGTTCGGAGCCGTGAGCGATTTCAAGCCGGTCGAGGCCAACAAGGCCCGGATCCTCTCCATCAAGGTCGCGCCGGCGGGCACCAGCCTCGACGACGCGAACCTCGAGTGGGTCGAGATCGCCGTCGAGCTCGACAGCGATCTCGCCAACTGGCGCGTCCAGCATCTTCGGCCGCTCTGGAAGCCTGAGGTCGCGAAGCCGATCGAATGGGAGTGGATCTACACGTTCGGCTCGCCCGCGTTCGTGCGCGCCGGTGAGATCTACCGCATCCATTCGGGATCGCGCATCCGCGCGGCGATGCACCCCCTCGCGGACGACCTCACCTCGGGCCGCAAGCACGTGTACGTCGCGGGACCGCTCGGCGGTGCCCGGCTCATGTGGGAGCGCGGCGACTACGCCCGGCTGGTGGATGCGTTCGGCACTGTGATCGACGAGATCATCGTCTGGCCGGCCGAGCCCGAGCCGGCGGCTAGACCGGCCGGTACTCCTTCGTCTGGAGCGCGAGCTTCCGGATAGCGGCCTCGAGCACGGTCACACCGATGCCCGGACCGGTCGGCACCTTCATCGTCCCATCCCGCTCCACCGTGAAGGGCTCCCCGATGAGCTCGGTCTCGAAGTAGCGCTCCGAGGCGCTCACGTCGCCGGGCAGGCTGAAGTTCGGCAGTGACGCCAGGTGCACGTTGTGCGCGCGGCCGATGCCGAACTCGAGCATCCCGCCGCACCACACCGGCACCTCGTGGTCGGCGCAGAGGTCATGGATGCGCTTCGCCGACGCGTGACCGCCGACGCGCCCGGGCTTGATGTTGATGATCTTCGTCGCGCCGATCTCGATGGCCTTGCGCGCGTCATCGCTCGTGTGGATCGACTCGTCGAGGCACACCGGCGTCGCGATCTCCTTCTGGAGCGCGGCGTGATCGACGATGTCGTCGTACGCGAGCGGCTGCTCGATCATCGTCGGGTGGTACGCATCGATCCGCTTGAACAGCGCCAGATCGGCGAGCGTGTACGCCGAGTTCGCGTCGAGCATGAACGCCAGGTCGGGGAAGCGGTTGCGCACCGCCTCCGCGACGTGCCCATCGGCGCCGGGCTTGATCTTGAGCTTGACGCGCTGGTAGCCGCCGGTCAGCTCGCGGTCGATCGTCTCGATGAGCGCCTCCACCGTCGGATGGATGCCGATCGCGACGCCGCAGAGGATCCGGTCGCGCGTCCCGCCGAGAAGCTTCGACAGCGGAACGCCCTCGCGCCTGGCGAAGAGATCCCAGATCGCCATCTCGACCGTCGCCTTCGCCATGCGGTGCTCGCGGATCCACGCGAGCTTCGCGTCCGTGTCGGTGGGCCCCGCGAGCTCGGCGCCGAGGAGCTGCGGGAGGATGACCTCATCGAGCGCATACCAGACGGTCTTGGGCGTTTCACCGGAGTACCAGGGCTGCTCCGGGGCGACGCTTTCGCCCCAGCCGACGGCGCCTTCGCTCTCGACCCGCGCGAGCACGTGCGTCTGATGCGTCTCGCGCGAGCCGCTCGTCTCGTACGGCCGCTTCAGCGGCAGCCGCACGACGAAGAGCTCAACACGTTCCAGCTTCACCGCGGATCCTCCGGCGGCGGTCCGCCCGGCTTCGGCTGTGGGACCAGCAGGTACGCCCCCCGGCCGTCCGGTGCGCGCAGGAATTCGACGGCAGCGTAGCCCTGGGCGAACGCGCCCTCGAACGCGCCGCGCGCCGCGACCCGCCACTCAAGGGCGAGCGACGCGTCCGTCCGCTTGACCCCCTGGAAGTCCGCGGGGACCTCGACCAGCAGATGCGACTCGCCGTTCGGCGGCTCCTGCAGGGCCGGGCGGCCCCCGTCGCCGCGCAGCAGGTACCGGATGCCCTCGCGCTCCGCCTCGTCGAGCACGGGCGCGCGATCCTCTCCGCGCAGGCGCTTGTAGGTGCGATCCATCCCGACCGGCCACTCCACGTAGAAGCGGTCGGACGGGAGGCCCGCGTTCAGCTTGTCCGGCATGGCGCCGTAGAAGTCACGGTGGTACTCACGCGCGTACGCGCCGAGCTTGCCGAAGTTGAAGCGGGCGTTCAGCGCCTCGAGCGGGTCCATGGTCCAGGCCATGATCTCGATCCCCTGATCGAGGCAGTGGTCGCGCTGGGCCTCCTTGAGCGCGAGGGCGAGACCGCTGCCGCGATGCTCCTGACGCACGGCGAGCATGTGTGAATGGTGGCGGAAGTGGAAGTCGTAGATGCCGAGGAAGCCGAAGACGAATCCCGCGGGACGCGCGTCCCCGTCGACGTACCCGAGCGCCACGAACCCGCCGTTGTGGGCGATGGCCAGCATGAGCTGCGGCGGCACGGCAACGTCGCCGCTCCACACCTCCTCCTGGATCGGGACGGTGAGCGCGCAGGCGGCGATGTCGGTCGCGATCTCGACCCTGTTGGTCACGGCGTGCCCCAGTATCGGGCCAGACAGGCCCTCGGCTATGCTGCCGCCGCATGGCCGACAACATCGAGTTCCTGAAGCACGTGCGGCTGTTCGAGGATCTGGATCGCAAATCGCTCGAGGCCATCGCGAACGCGGCGGTCGAGCAGAGCTACACGGCCGGACAGGACATCGTCCGACAGGGCGACACCGGCGTCGGCGCGTTCATCATCAAGAAGGGCCGCGTCGAGGCGTTCCAGGATCGCGGTGGCCATGTCCACAAGCTTGCCGATATGAAGACCGGGGACGTCTTTGGCGAGATGGCCCTGCTCGACGAGTTCCCGCGCTCCGCGACCGTGCGTGCCGTCGAGCCGACCACCTGCCTCGGCATCCAGCGCTGGCACTTCCGCGGCATCCTGGAGAGCCATCCCCAGATCGCCCTCGGCCTGCTCCCCGTGCTCACGAAGCGGCTTCGCAACGCGGAGCGCGAGGACGAAGCGAGCGCGAAGCACTAAGGCATGGCTGACCCACGTGCCGCGAAGCTCAAGGCCGTTCCCCTCTTCGCCCACTGCACGAACACACAGATCCAGTTCATCGTCACCCAGGTCGAGGACATGGATTTCCCGGCCGGACGCGTCCTCTGCACGGAAGGACACACCGGCGGCGACTTTTTCGTCCTCCTCTCCGGGGCCGCGGACGTGACGCGGAAGGGCCGGAAGATCGCGAAGATGGCGACCGGTGACTTCTTCGGCGAGATCGCGCTCGTCGACGGCGGCCTGCGCACGGCCACGGTGACCACGTCCGCCCCCAGCCGTTGTCTCGTTCTCGGCCCCCGGCAATTCCAGAACGTCCTGCACCAGGACGCCGACATCGCGCACAGCATCATGAAGGCGCTGACCCTCCGCGTGCGCGAGGCCGGAGCCGCCAAGGCCGATTGACCCGCGCCCGGTAGGCTCAGGCCGCTATGGCTGGCATCGTCGAATGCGTCCCGAACGTCAGCGAGGGTCGGCGGCTCGACGTCATCGACGGGCTCGCGGCGGTCATCACGGCGATCCCTGGTGTGCGATTGCTCGACCGCACGAGCGATCCGGACCACAACCGGTCGGTGTTCACGTTCGCCGGTGACGCGGACGCCGTCGAGCGTGCGGCGCTCGCGCTCATCGACGCGACCTACCGGGTCGTCGACATGCGCGGTCACACCGGTGCGCACCCGCGGCTGGGTGCCGTGGACGTCGTGCCGTTCGTCCCGCTCGCCGGCGTGACGATGGCGGACTGCATCGCGATCGCACGACGCGTGGGGGCGGCGGTCGCGGCGAAGCACAACGTCCCGGTCTTCTATTACGCGAAGGCGGCGACCCGACCCGAGCGCGTGCGGCTCCCCGACATCCGCAAACCCGAGTACGAGGGTCTCGCCGCGTACCTCGAGACCTCCCACGTGCCGGACGCGGGCCCGCGTACGCTCCATCCATCGGCGGGCGCGATCGTCATCC
>DATCOD010000191.1:0-4608 GCA_036564905.1 Candidatus Limnocylindria bacterium | reverse complement strand
GAACGGGACGCGACGCCGGAGCAGTTGGCGATCGCCGAGCTGAACAGCTCGATCTACGTGTTCGCATCGGACGCGCTCTGGGCCGCGATCGAGAAGCTCGATACGTCGAATGCGCAGGGAGAGCTGCAGCTCACGGACACGATCCGGCACATCATCGCGGCCGGCGGCCGCGCGAGCGTGTACCGCTCGCCGGACCCGGTCGCGCCGATCGGCGTCAACACGCGCGCCGATCTCGCGGCCGCGGGCGCCGTCCTGCGCGACCGGATCAACCATGCGCACATGCTCGCCGGCACGACGATCGTCGACCCGGCGACGACCTGGATCGAGCCCGACGTCGAGCTCGAGCCCGACTCCACGATCCATCCGTTCACCCACCTGCGCGGGAAGACACGGGTCGGGACCGGGGCGGAGGTCGGCCCGCACGCAGTCGCCGTCGACGCGGAGATCGGCCCACGCGTCCTGATCGGCCCGTTCGCCTATCTCCGTCCGGGAAGCGTCGTGGGGGAGGGCGCCAAGATCGGCACCTTCGTCGAGCTGAAGAACACGCGGATCGGCGAGCGCACGAAGGTCCCGCACCTGTCGTACCTGGGCGACGCGGAGGTCGGCGAGGACACGAACGTCGCCGCATCGAACGTGACCGTGAACTTCCCGCACCAGCCCGGCAAGGAGAAGGGGCGGACGAAGATCGGCCGCAACGTCAGGACCGGAGTCGACAATTCGTTCGTTGCCCCGGTCGAGATTGGAGACGATGCTTGGATTGCAGCCGGAACGGTCATCACAGAGGATGTCCCTCCCGGCTCCCTGGCAGGATTCCCGCCCCGACAGGTGACCAAGGAAGGCTATGTCTACGACGAGCGCGACGACGACTGAGCTCACCCTTCCGGGTCTGGAGGTGAGCGAAACGAGCTCGCAGCCGGAGCCGGGGCACTGGATCGAGCGCGGGCCGCTGAAGCGGCTGATGGTCTTCTCAGGCCGGTCGCACCCTGAGCTTGCGGGCCAGATCGCCGAGCACCTGGGCGTCGAGCTGGGCGGGATCGAGCTCGAGACGTTCGCGAACGGCGAGACGTACTGCCGTTACAACGAGTCGATCCGCGGCGCAGACGTCTTCCTCGTGCAGACCGGCTGTCGGCCGATCGACGAGAACCTGATGGAGCTGCTCTTCATGATCCAGGCCGCGAAGCTCGCCTCGGCGAAGCGCATCACCGCGGTGATGCCACTCTTCCCTTACGCGAGGCAGGATCGCAAGGCGAAGCCGCGCGAGCCCATCTCGGCCCGCCTGGTCGCCGACATGCTCCAGCTGGCGGGAGCCGACCGCGTGCTGACCATGGACCTGCACGCCGGCCAGATCCAGGGCTTCTTCACCATCCCGGTCGACCACATGACGGCGCAGCAGTTGTTCGCGCGCCACTTCCGCGACCTCGGGCTCACCGGCGAGGGAGTCGTCTCGGTCTCACCCGACGCAGGCCGCGCCAAGATGGCGGTCCGCTTCGCGGAGATGATCGAGGCCGACTTCGCGATCATGCACAAGACGCGTCCAGCGCACGACGAGGTTGCGGTGACCGAGATCACCGGCCGTGTGCGCGGCAAGAAGGCGATCCTCGGCGACGACGTGATCATGACCGGGAACACGCTGCTCGCGAACGTGGAGGCTCTCAAGGAGCAGGGTGCGACCGACATCTGGGTGTTCGCAACGCACGGTCTCTTCTGCGACGGCGCGCTCGACCGCTTCAACGACTCCGATATTGCGGGGATCGTCGTCACCGACACAGTCCCGGTCGACCCGGTGCGGCGCCCGGCCAACATGACCGTGCTGCCCGTCGGCGGCCTCTTGGCCGAGACGATCATGAACGTCTTCGCCGACGACTCGGTTTCCGCCATCTTCGGCGGCGAAAACCAGCTCTTCTAGGGGGAACGGCGGTGCGTGTCTTTGCACGAGTCGTCGCCGGTATCGCTTGTGGACTGCTCGCCGCCGGCGCTCTCGCCGCCTGTGGGGGCACAAAGACCGTGACGGTCGTCGGCACCGTCCTGAACGGCGGAGCGACCTCCGTCAGCCCGAGCGTCGCCGCGGGCGCCCACGACTTCACGCAGTTCGCGTGCGCTCAGTGCCACGGCGAGCGCGGGCGTGGCGGCGTTTCCGCGGACGTCCCCGCCCTCAACCAGCTCGGGAAGCAGCTAACCGTCGCACAGCTGAAACAGATCATCGACCACGGCCTGGGCGAATCGGCCAACCCGAAGAAGCCGTACATGCCGGTCTGGGGGCAGGTGATCTCGGCGCACCAGGTGGCCGATCTCGTCGCGTACGTCCGCGCCGGGCTGCCGTCGGTGCCGGGAGCGACCCCGCCTCCCGTGATCACGGGCCAGGGCGCTGCGGTCGAGGGGGCTCTGCTCTATCAGAGGTATGGATGCGTCAACTGCCACGGCCCGAACGGACTCGGGGGCGTGCCGAACCCGCAGTCGCCCGACAAAGCGATCCCCGCGCTGTCCGGCGCCGCTTTCTTCCAGCAGTTCAACACCGACCAGAAGATCATCGCCATGATCAGGAGTGGCAGCGTCATCGGGCAAGCACCGATCGTGTCGATGCCCCACTGGGGCGGGATCATCCCCGACGATCAACTGCGGGCCCTCGTCGCCTACATCAAGACGCTGAAGACCGGCTAGCTGCTTCAGCTACACTCCGCCGCCGATATGGCCGGAGAACGAGTCAAGCTCGAGGTCTCTCCGCGCGAGGAGCGCGGGACCAGCGCGTCACGCCGTCTGCGCCGCGAAGGGAAGATCCCAGGCGTCCTCTACGGTCGCGGGAACGCGCCGCACCCGATCTGCGTCGCCGAGCGCGAGTTGCGCCGTGTCCTCACCGGCGTTTCGGGGATGCACGCAATCCTCGACGTCGTGCTCGAAGGGCAGGGCTCGACCCATGCTTCGATCCTCAAGGACTACCAGCAGGATCCGCTCCGCGGGAAGATCGTGCACTTCGACCTGCAGGAGGTCCGCCTCGACCAGCCGATCCACGCGACCGTCTCTGTCCACCTGATGGGCGAGCCGGTGGGCTCACGCGAGGGCGGCGTCCTCTCGCAGGTTTCGCGTGAGATCAACGTCGAGGCGCTGCCGATGGAGATCCCCGAGCATCTCGAGCTCGACGTCAGCAACATGCAGATCGGCGACACGCTGCGCCTGCTCGACCTGCCCCCGATGGAGGGCGTCACGTTCCTCGACGATCCCGAAGGGACCGTGCTCGCGACGGTGACGCTGCCGACGATCGAGGTCGAGCCCGAGCCCGAAGAGCTCGAAGAGGGCGAGGAGGGCGAGGAGGGCGAGGAGCTCGCGGAGGGCGAGGAGGCTCCCGAGGGCGCGGTCGATGCTCCGGCGGAGCCCGGCGGGGACGCCGCGGGCGACTCCGGCACCGTCGAGGGCTAGACCGTGCGCTTATTCGGGCGCCGCGACGGCGCCGCTTGCGGTGCCGCCCCCCAGGACAGCGGGCTTCGCCCGATGTCCGTCTGAACCGACCGGTCGATGCGCATGCGTCTTCGCCTCCGCCGAAACCACACGGGGTCGTCGCTGGACTTGCTCGTCGTCGGGCTCGGCAATCCCGGTCGGGAGTACGCGAACAACCGGCACAACGTTGGCTGGATGATCGTGGACGAGCTCGCGCGTAGGCACGACGGCTCGTGGAAGGGCAAGTTCTCCGGCCAGCTCGCCGAGATCCGTATGGACGGACACAAGGTGGCGCTGCTCAAACCCGAGACGTACATGAACGACTCGGGCCGACCGGTCAGCGCCGCGGCGCGCTTCTTCAAGGTCGAGCCGGACGCAGTGCTCGTCATCCACGACGAAGGCGACCTCGACCTCGGCCGGCTCCAGGTCCGGAAAGGCGGAGGCCTTGCGGGCCATAACGGTCTCCGCTCGATCGCGCAGCACCTCAAGACGCAGGACTTCCTCCGCCTCCGCGTCGGGGTCGGCCGTCCCGAGCGCGGCGATCCTCGGCCGCTCGCCGGCTACGTCCTCTCAGACTTCGAGCCGGCGGACGACGCGGGGTCCATCGTCTCCCGCGCCGCCGATGCGGTCGAGACCCTCGACACCGAGGGCTTGGAGCAGGCGCAGCAGCGGTTCAACTGACGGGCCGACCCTTCTGTCCGGCAGCCAAAGAAAGTCACGCTTTCGGCACGAATTGGCCGATGCGAACCCGGCCGGCGCACCGTTAGGCTGACGCCTGAGCAGGGGGCGGGTCGGGACCCTGAGTAACACCCGCGCGTGTACCTAGAGAGCTGGCCCGTGGTTACGATGACGGCCGCGGAACCGCCGGTTCCGCCATTCGTCATGGACCGTCCGCTTCTCAACGCTTTCGTCCGCGAGCTCGTCGAGCACGAGCAGCTGATCGCCTTCGCCGAGGCGCTGCCGACTCGCGCGCGTGTGTCCGAGCCGGCGCTGCCGCTCTTGCTTGCGGCCCTTCACGAGCGCCTCCAACGGCAGCTCGTCGTCGTCCTCCCCGAGGACGCGGACGCCCGTGACGCCGCCGAGGCCGCGGCCTGGTTCCTCGGCGAGGAGCGCGTCGCCCTGCTGCCGAGTCGCGGGGTGCGCTGGGACTCCGGACTCGAGCCTCCGCCGCACCTCGTC
>DATCOD010000190.1:0-26348 GCA_036564905.1 Candidatus Limnocylindria bacterium | reverse complement strand
GAGTCGGCCCGCTGGGGTGTCATCATGGCAGGTGTCATCATGATCGCTGTGCCGACGCTCGCCCTGCTCGTCGTGGGGCAGCGACAGCTCATCAGGGGTCTGACCGCCGGTGCGGTCAAGGGGTAGATCGCGTGGAGGGATTGCATGCGTAAGCTCGCAGCGCTCGCACTCGTGCTCGTCGTCGTCGCGGCCGCCTGTGGCGGCTCGGGCGGCGGAAGTGGGACCGATCAGTCCGCGCTCGCGCCGGGCAAGGACGTCAAGCCCGCGGCGAAGATCACGTTCTGGCACGCGATGACCGGCGTGAACAACGACGCGCTCAACAAGATCGTCGACGGCTTCAACAAGAGCCAGAGCGCCATCAAGGTCGAGCCCGTGTTCCAGGGGACCTACGACGACCTGCTGTCCAAGCTGAACACCGCGCTCGCCTCGAACGCGGCGCCGGCGCTCGTGCAGGTCTACGACATCGGGCAGGCCTACATGCGTGACTCGGGTGCGGTCCTGCCGATGCAGGCATTCATCGACCGCGACAAGTTCGACACATCGGACTTCGAGCCCGCGGTCATCAACTACTACAAGTACCAGGACCAGCTCCAGAGCATGCCGTTCAACGCGTCCTCGGCGATCCTGCTCTACAACAAGGATGCCTTCAGGGCGGCCGGGCTCGATCCCGAGAAGCCGCCGGTCACGTTCACCGAGATCGCGGACGCCGCGAAGAAGCTCACGAAGAAGGACGCGAGCGGGAAGACGATCCAGTACGGCTTCGGGCCGTCGATCTACGGCTGGCTGTTCGAGCAGCTCATGGCCACCTCCGGCGCGCTCTACGGCGACAACGGCAACGGCCGCGACAACCGGGCGACCAAGGTCGTCTACAACAGCGCCGCCGGCAAGGCGATCCTCGATTGGTGGAAGGCCGGCGTCGACGGCGGCTACTTCCTCAACCCAGGCATCGACAACGCCGGCGCGACGAACGCGTTCAACGCCGGTAAGACGGCGATGTACATCGAGAGCACCGCGACCCTTCGTGGGTCGATCAACGCCATCGCCGGCAAGTTCCAGGTCGGGACCGGGCTCTACCCGCGTCCGGACAGCAAACCGAGCAACGGCGGCAACATCATCGGCGGCGCTTCGCTCTACATCATGAAGAGCCGTCCGGTCGAAGAGCAGCAGGCCGCCTGGGAGTTCGTGAAGTACGCGATGTCAGCAGCGGTCCAGGCCCAATGGCAGGCCGACACGGGCTACTACCCGATCGTGAAGAAGGCCTACGACCTCGGTCCGAGCAAGGACTGGTCGGCCAAGTACCCGCAGTTCCTGACCGCGATCAACGAGATCCGCGACTCGCCCCAGAACCGCTCGACCAACGGCGTGGTCCTCGGCGTGATGCCGCAGGCTCGCGCCCGGACCCAGAAGATGATCGAGTCGGTCCTGCTCGGCCAGGTCACCACGCAGGCCGCATTGGATGCGGCGGTCGCCGACATGAACGACCAGATCGATAAGTACAACAAGGCGAACAAGTAGCTACACGCGAGGAGACGGTGCGGTCGCTCGGCGACCGCACCGTCGATCTCCTCGTCATCGGCGGTGGGATCGTCGGAGCAGGCATCGCGCGAGACGCCGCGCTCCGGGGACTCTCGGTCGCCCTCGTGGAGCAGCACGACCTCGCCTCCGGCACGAGCTCGCGGCCGACCCGGCTGATCCACGGCGGCCTGCGCTATCTGGAGCTCTTCGACTTCGGCCTCGTGCGCAGCGACATGCGCGAACGGGAGACGCTCCTTCGCATCGCGCCGCATCTGGTGTTCCCGTTGCCGTTCCTGATGCCGCTGTACCGGCGCAGCCCGTTCTACCGCCTGAAGCTGCGCGTCGGGATGTTCCTCTACGACCTGCTGTCGCTGGACAAGAGCCTGCCGAAGCGCGAGCGGCTGGGGCGGGCCGCGACCCTGGCCGCGGAGCCGAACCTCGACCCCGATGGTCTCGGCGGCGCATGGCGCTTCTACGACGCGCAGGTGCCGTTCGTCGAACGGCTCGTCGTCGAGAACGCCGTCGATGCGGCGGCGCACGGGGCGCTGATCCTCAATCACGCACGCGCGACCGGCTACCTCCGCGACGGCTCGTCCGTCGTCGGCGCGTCGGTGCAGGACCAGATCGGTGGCCCGACCCTCGAGGTGCGCGCTCGGTTCACGGTCAATGCGACCGGTCCATGGCTCGATGCGACCCTCGCGCCGCTGCGGCCGGACGCACGGCCGCTGCTGCGGCTCACGAAGGGGACGCATCTCGTCGTCCCACGGGCCACGGAGCAGGCCCACGTGCTGTTCGCCAAGAGCGACGGACGGCTCTTCTTCGTGCTCCCCTGGAACGGCTACACGATGGTCGGCACGACGGACACCGACTACCAGGGCGATCCCGCCGCCGCCGAGGCGTCGCGCGAGGATGTCGAGTACCTCCGGACCGAGGCGAGCCGCGCATTCCCGCATGCCGCGTTCGATCGCATCCATTTCACCTGGGCCGGCGTCCGCGCGCTCGTGCGGGAGGAAGGCGTCGCCGAAGGTCAGGTCTCGCGGAAGCACAAGCTGTACGACCACCGGCGGCGCGACGGCGTCGACGGCGTGCTTTCCGTGATCGGCGGAAAGATCACGGCGTACCGCTCGATCGCCGAGGAGGTCACGGATCTGGTGGTCCGCCGGCTTGGCTCAGGCACGCGCGGCAGCACCAGCGAGCGGCCGTTGCCGGGGGCGGAGCGCGCCCCGGCGGCCACGGGCGACGCACTCTGCCCGCACGCGGGCACGACGAAGGCGGACATCGTCCACGCCGTTCGCGAGGAATGGGCCATGACGCTCGCGGACGTGCTGTTGCGGCGCACCGCGATCGGGCTGGCCGCGTGTCAGGGCCTCGACCGCCTCGAGGAGATCGCGGATCTCGTCGGTGGGCTGCTCGGCTGGGATCCCGCCCGGCGCGCGGCCGAGGTCGTTGCCTACCGGGACGAGATCGTGCCGCTGCGCCGCTTCTCGACATGAGCGCGATCCTCGCCCTCGATCAGGGCACCACGGGGTCGGCCGCCCTCCTGTTCGACGAGGCCGGTCGCGTCCGTGGGTCGGCGGACCGAGAGATCACCCAGCACTACCCGGCCTCCGGCCACGTGGAGCACGATGCGGACGAGATCTTCGCGACGACGGTGGCGGTCGGGCGCGAGGCGCTCGCGGCCGCGGGCGCCACGGCCCGCGACGTCGCGGCGATCGGCATCACCAACCAGCGCGAGACCGTCGTGGTGTGGGATCGCACGACCGGTGCGCCGATCCACCGCGCGGTCGTCTGGCAGAGCCGGGCGAGCGCCGCGATCTGCGATCGGCTGCGGGCCGAAGGTCTGGCGCCGCTCGTCCGCGCGCGCACGGGTCTGGTCATCGACGCGTACTTCTCCGGCCCGAAGGTCCGCTGGATCCTCGATCAGGTCGCCGGCGCGCAGGCGCGAGCCGAGGCCGGCGAGCTGCTCTGCGGGACGATTGAGACCTGGCTGGTCTGGAAGCTCACCGGGGGCCGCGCTCACGTGACCGACGTATCCAACGCCTCGCGGACCATGGTGTTCGACATCCATCTCCGCCGGTGGGATGACGAGCTGCTCGCGGCACTACGGCTACCCCGCGCGATGCTGCCGTCACCGGTCCAGAACAGCGTCGTCGTCGGCGTCACCGACGGGGAACATTTCGGCGCGCCGATCCCGATCGCCGGACTCGCGGGCGATCAGCAGGCGGCCCTGTTCGGCCACGCGTGCTTCGCCGAAGGTGAGGCCAAGAACACCTATGGCACCGGGTGCTTCCTCCTCGCGAACACCGGGCCGGCCGTCCCGCGGACCGACGGTGGACTCATCGCGACCATCGCCTGGGACATCGGCGACGGTCCCCGGTACGCGCTCGAGGGCAGCGCGTTCGTGACCGGCGCGGCGGTCCAGTGGCTCCGCGATGGGCTCGGGATCATCAGCGACGCGGCCGAGACCGAGGCCCTCGCGCGATCGGTGCCGAGCGGCGATGGCCTGTACCTTGTCCCGGCGTTCACCGGTCTCGGCGCGCCGCACTGGGATCCGCGTGCCCGCGGGCTCCTCATCGGCATCGAACGGAGCACGAGCCGGGCACACGTCGTGCGCGCGACGCTCGAGAGCATCGCGTACCAGACCCGCGACCTCGTGGAGGCGATGCGTGCCAGCGGCCGGCCGATCACCGTGCTGCGTGCCGACGGCGGCGGGACGGCGAACGCGTTCCTCATGCAGCTGCAGGCCGACGTCCTCGGCGTGCCGGTCGAAGTGGCCGCCATCCGGGAGACGACCGCGCTCGGTGCGGCGTTCCTCGCCGGTCTCGCCTCGGGCGTCTGGCCGGATACCGCCGCGCTCGCCGCGACCCGCGCGGTCGCGACCCGGTACGAGCCGGCGATGGCCGCAGCCGAGCGCGATGACCGCTACGCCGGATGGCTGCGGGCCGTCGATCGAGCGCGCGACTGGGCCAGCGGTTAGCCCTTCGGGACCCGCTCCGGCCAGTTCGACATGATCCCGTCCACGCCGAGCGCCGCGAACGCCGCGATCTCGGCCTGATCGTTCACCGTCCACGCGTTCACTCGGAGCCCGGCGGCATGCGCCGCATCCACCAGCTCGCGCGTGACGTAGGCCCGATTCGGGTGGAGCGCCCAGAGACCGAGTGACCTCGCGCTCGCGATGAGCGCGCCGCGATCCGGAGAGTCGGAGAAGATGAATGCCCGTCGCACCGCGGGCGCCGCGGCACGCGCAGCCGCGAGCGCGGCCCACCAGAAGCTCGATAGGTAGACGTCCGGATCTCCGCGCTCGGCGAGGAGTCTCGCCACCTGTGTGCCGGTCGCCGCCGCGCGCGACTCGTCGCCCTCCGACTTCAGCTCGAGGTTCACCCCGACCCGACCGCGACAGAGATCGAGGATCGTATCGAGCGACAGGACCACGCCATCCGCGGGCGGGTCGTGCGAGATGACGAGCTGCTCATCCGCGATGAGCCACACGTCGGTCTCCACCTCGTCGCAATCGAGCGCGATCGCCTTCTCGAACGAGGCGACCGTGTTCTCCTGCGCATGACCCATCGCGCCGCGGTGTCCGATCCGTCGCATGCGTCCCATTCTCGCCCGCGGTCAGCGCCGGCGCAGGAGCGAGAGTCCCTCTCCGCTCGCGATCTCGTCGAAGCCCTTCGCGATCAGGGCCGCGCGGGAGGCAGCGAAGCGCACCGGGTCCCGGTTCAGGGCGGGATCGGCGAAGTCGAGGATCACGTAGCGCGCGTCGCACGGATCGAGCGCGTTCAGGTGGTAGTTGAGCCGGCGCTCACCGACCTGCGTCACCCAGAAGTCGGTCGAGGCGATCGGCGCGTCCGGCGGGATCGCGCGCACGGCCGCCCGCAGCGCGTCGTACCGTGCCTCACGCACGAGCAGCGGCGTTCCGGACGGCGCGCGGTCCGGGTTCCCGCGCAGGTACGCGTTCGAGAACTCGAGCGAGAACGGCCAACCGCCGAACGCCAGGCAGAAGAAGACTGTGACCATGGCCGCGGCCAGGGTCAGCCGCGGCCGCCAGTGCGCGCCGGTCTTCGCGAACCCCACGATCGATGCGCCGAGCGCGAGCGGGATGATGGGCGCGCCGTACTGGTTGTGGAGCGTGTGCTCGCCGCCGTAGTCGGAGAGCAGGAGGTAGCCGAGAGGCACGATCGCCGGGACGATCGCCCAGCGGGAGCGGAACGCAAGCAGCAGGCCCGGCGCGAAGAGGCTGAGGACGAAGATGATCTTCGACCCGACCTCGCCCTGGAATAGGACCGCGAGCGCGCGGAGCGGATCGAGGACGAGCGTGCGCGCGATCTCGAGCTCGCTGGTGCCGAGGCTCGCGTACCGTCCGATGTACTGGTACGGAGCGCCCGCGAACGCCGGGATGATCAGCTTCATCGTGACAGCGAAGACGACCGCGCTCCCGACGCTGACCGCGGCCGCGCTCCGCCAGCGCCCCTGGATCGCGAGCGCCACGCCGAACCCGATGCCGATGAGCGCCATGTCCTCCTTGACCGTGAATGCCGCGAGGAGCGCGATGACGAGCGGGAGCGTCCTGCGGGTGACGAGGAAATACATCGCGAAGCCGAGCGGGAGCACCGCGAGCGCGACCTCGTGGAAGTCGTAAAGGGTGATGAACGCGAGCGGCGCGGAGAGCACGTAGGCGAGGAGCCAGATGAGTCGCTCGATGCCACGTGGCAGCAGACGTCGCGCGAGGAGATAGAGCGGCAGCGCGCCGAGCGCGAGCGCGACGGTCTGCACGACGAGCAGCGTCTCGGGGTGCGGCGCGATCCAGTAGAGCGGAACGAGCGCCAGGAGCACCGGCGAGAAGTGATCGCCGAAGAACGAGTGCGGCGTGCAGCGGTCGAGGCTGAGGGTCGACTCCATGAAGTGGCCCTGCGAGGTGTTCCAGATGACCTGATCGAAGACCCCGAGGTCCAACCCGGTCGAATGGAACGACCAGTGCCGGATGAGCGACAGCGCGCCGAACACGATGGCGTACGCGGCCACGAGCCCGATGGCGACGTGCTCCTCGTGCCGGGCGAGGCGATCCAGGAACAGGGCGTACCGGCCGGCGGGCACGTCCAGACGCTACCCGAGCCACATGCCGCCCGCCGGGCGGATTGGCGCTAGCGTCTTTCGCATGCAGAACGGCGCTCCGCTCCTGTTCTACGGCGACTCGTACCGCTTCCCCGACATCTACCACGCCATCCGGTTCCTGGCGCCCGATCCGCAGATCGTCCTCGAGGACGCCGGCGAGGTCGTGATGCTCACGAACTCGCTCGAGCAGGGCCGCGCGATCAAGCAATCGCGCGCCACGAAGATCCACAACGTCGACGAGTTCGGTTCGCGGGAGCTCGTGGCCGGCGGCATGGCGGCACTGGATTTGACGGCGACGGTGATCGAGCGGTTCCTCCGATCGCGCGGGTTGCAGCACGTGACCGTCCCGCCGTACTTCCCGATCGGCCTTGCCGACGCGCTGCGCGCGAAGGGGTTCGCGCTCGCCGTGGCGGATGGCCTCGAGCAGCGGCGGCGCACCAAGCGCGACGACGAGGTCGAAGCGCTCGAGGCGACCCAGCGCGCGACGGAGGAGGCCTGGCAACTCGGCGTCGATGCGATCGCTCGCGCAGATACGCGTCCGGATGGAACGTTGGCCCTCGATGGCGCCCCGCTGACCGCGGAGCGTGTGCGCGCGATCGTCGAGGGCGCCCTGTTGGAGCGCGGGTGCCTCGCCGAGTCGACGATCATCGCGCCCGGGACGCAGGCTGCGGACCCGCACATGATCGGGAGCGGACCCATTCGCGCGCACCAGCCCGTGGTGATGGACATCTTCCCGCAGCACAAGGAGACCCGGTACTTCGCCGACATGACCCGGACCGTGTCGAAGGGCGCGCCGCCAGCGGAGATCAGCAGGATGTACGAGGTGGTCATGCGGGCGCAGGACGTCGGCATCAGGGCGCTCCGCCCGGGGATCACCGGACGGGCGGTCCACGAGCTGGTCGAGGACATCATCTTCGCCGCCGGCTACGACACCCTGCGCGCGGGACAGAAGCACGACCCGAGCGATCCGGTGACCCGCGGATTCATCCATGGGACCGGCCACGGCGTCGGGCTCGAGATCCACGAAGCGCCGAGCATCGGCCGGGGCGGCACCTCGCCGCTCGCGGTCGGTGACGTCGTGACCGTCGAGCCGGGGATCTACGACCCGCACATCGGCGGGGTGCGGCTCGAGGACATGCTGGTCATCACGAAGGACGGATCCCGGAACCTGACGCGCGCGCCGCGCCAGCTCGTCGTCTGACCCCGCTCCTCTACGGCGTCGGCGCCGCGATCGGGTGGGGCCTCGCCGACTATGCGGGCGCGCTCTCGACCCGTCGCCTCGGCGTCTTCCAGGCGATGCTCGGCATGCAGGCGACCGGCACCGTGCTGTACGCGGGCGCGCTGCTCGCGCTCGGCCGGTTCCCGGTCCTGTCATTCGACCTGCTGCCGCTCGGCCTGGCGCTCGCCGCGCTTGGCCTGGCCGGACTGCTCCTGTTCTACAAGGCGCTCGCGCTCGGACCGATCGCGATCGTGAGCCCGATCGGCGGCGCCTACGTCGCCGTGACCGTGCTCCTCGTCGTCGCCTTCCTCGGCGAGCGGCTCAGCGCGAGCCAGACGATCGCGATCGCCGTGACCGTGCTCGGCATCGTCATGACCGGCACCGACGGTCGCAGCCTCGCGGCGGCGCTCGGCCGGCCGAAGCCGGGCGTGTGGCTCGCGATCCTCGCGATGATCGGTTTCGGCGGGTGGGCGGCGCTGATGGCGTACGCGACACGCGAGCACGACGGCCTCGCGATGATCCTGGTGCAGCGGATCGTGAGCGTGCCGATCACCTTCGTGATCCTGCTCGCGCTCCGACGGCCGCTCGCGGCGCGGCTCGACCGACGCACGATCGGCATCGTGCTCGCCACCGGGGTCTTCGACACGCTCGCCAACGTGCTCTACGTGTTGGGCGTGCAGGGCGGGTACGCCTCGATCGTCGCCACGGGGAGTGGCGTGTACCCGATCATCCCCGCGCTCCTCGCGATCACGATGCTCGGTGAGCGGCTCGCGCCGAATCAGTACGCCGGGGTGGTCGTGCTCCTCGGGGGGCTCGTCGGGCTGGGGCTCGCCGGCTCCTAGCTCTTGCCGCCGCTCCGGATGAATGCGTCCGCGGCCACCCGCTGATCGTCGGCGCCGCTCGTCGTGCTCTCGGCCACCGGCTTGTCCGGCACGATGCCCTTGCCGGGCCCGTTCAGGGCTTCACCGGTCGTCGCGTCCTCCATGCGCGCGATCGTCACGAGGAGGAGGCCGCCATCGGGGAGCTCACGCGGCTGCCCGATGCCGACACAGCCGGCGGTCTGCTCGCCCATGACGGTGCCCACGCCGTTCGCCCGCACGCCCGCGGCGATGATCTCGGCGCCTGACGCGGAGTTCTTGTTCACGAGCACGACCAGCGGCTTTGGATCGTTGATGTACATGCGGTCGTTCGTCCGGAGCGGCGTGCGGTTCCCGTCGCGACCGACCTGGTACACGATGGTCGCGTTCTTGATGAAGATGCTCGCGATGTCGACGGCCGCGGACAGGTCGCCGCCCGGGTCATCGCGCAGATCGAGCACGCGGCCGACGACGCCGGCATCGTTCTGCCGTGTGACCGCCTGCGCGACCTGTGTCGACACGTCGCCATTCAGCTGGGACACGTAGATGTACCCGATGTTGCCCAGGTCGGTCTGGTCGATGACCCGCGGAGCGGTGACCTTGCCGCGCACGATGGAGATCGGCGTGTCCACCCCATTGCGCACGAACACGATGTTCACGGTCGTTCCCTCGGGACCCTTGATCTTGTTCGCGACCTCCTCGGAGGTGAGTCCCGCGGTGTCATCGCCGTTCACGGTCTTGATCTTGTCGCCCTTCTTCACCCCGGCCTTCTCCGCCGGGCTATTGGGGAAGACCTGCGCGACCTCGACGAGGTCGTTGGGACCGGGAGACGTGATCGAGGCGCCGATCCCCGAGTACTCCTGCGGCGGGGCGTTGAAGCCCTTCGCGCGAGCCGCGTCGAGGTAGTAGGTGTGGCACTCGTTCAGCGAACGGGCCATGCCGTCGGTCGCCTGCTCCTCCACGAGCTTCGGGTCTTCCTTCGGATTCGCCGCGATCACGTCATTCAACGTGGAGGCGAACTTCGCGAAGTCCGACTGCGGGTTGCCGGTGAAGGTGGGCTTGGTCACGGTCTGCGACGGGTCGCCCATCTTCACGAGCAGCGCCTGGACCGCGTCGAGCGCGGCGTTCAGGAGCAGCGTCGAGCTGGGCTTGTCCACATGACGCTCGATGAGGATGTTGAAGGCCGCCTCGGCCGTCGTGAAGTTCGTCTGGGGCGCCGTGGCCGGCAGTTGGTCCTGGATCGCCGAACAGGACGACACGAGGAGCGCTGCGACGAGGATCAGGAGGAGCGGGCGGAAACGGGACATCGTTGCTCCGAGTGTACGAGCGGGAAACGTGCGCGGACGCCGGTTCTTAACCGGTCCTTAGCTAGGCCGGATCCTCGCGCATGAGCTTGCGCAGCCGACCAAGCGCGCGGAACTGGAGCGCGCGGATCGCGCCCTCGTTCTTGCCGAGCATCTTCGCCACTTCGCGGCTGGAGCGGTTCTCGACGAACCGGAGGACCAGGACCTCCTGCTGCTCGGTCGTCAGATGACGGACCGCGCCGCGGAGCGCGTCGACGGCCTCACCATGGACCGCGCGCTCGTGCGCCGTCGGGCCGTCCTCGGCCAGGCCGAAGGCGTTGTCGATCTCGACGGTCGGCCGCTCGCGACGACGGCGGTCGGTGACCGCGTTGCGCGCGATCGTGTACAGCCAGGCGAGGAAGGACTTGCCCTGCCAGCGGTAGCGATGGATGTTGGCGAACGCGCGCGTGAACACCTCGCTGCACAGGTCCTCCGCGTCGCTGGGCTCACGGACGCGATACAGGAGGTAGCGGTAGACGCTGTCCACGTACGTGTCGTAGAGCTCCGCGAACGCGGCGCGGTCGCCATTGCGCGCGCGGTCAATGACGTCCGGGACGGGGCCGAACGCATCGAGCGCGATCGCCGGCGCGACCGCGAGGACGTTGGCGCGTGCGACGGTCACGCTCACGTGGTGCGTCCCCTTCCCGTTTCCCACTGAGTGCTGGAACGACCATACCGAGCGCTGAGCGGCACCGACAACCGCCTAGAGGTACCAATGCCGGGTCAGCGAATGGGGGGTCCGTACCGCATTCCGTACGGCTCGCGGACGAGTGGTCCGCGCGGACTAGTCAATCAGCAGTAGGTCTGTTTGACCCAGGTGAGCCAACCTGAATAGAACGCATCAGGAGTGACCCCGAGCACCTTGGGCAGGTTCACCTTCGCATCCACGCCGGCCTGGTACGCGGTCATGAGATCCCAGTACGCATTCGGTCCGCCGATCTTGTAGACGTACTCGACCATCGTGTTCGCGAACGAGTAGTACTGCCCCGCCAGCTCTGGCGGTGTGTCGGCCGTGTCCGGAGCGCCGTTCTCGAGCTGCGTGTAGGTCGGCGTCGCCGTGTTGCAGACGACGTCCTTCTTGGCCGCGAGGCTGCGCGACTGCCCGATGTAGTCCGGCCATCCCTCGACCAGCCAGAACGGCAAGCGCGCCGAGATGCCGTTGATGAATTGGTCCTGCAGCCAGTGCAGCCCCTCGTGCCGGATGATGCTCGCGGTCGAGTCCGTCACGGCCGAGAGGTCCGGCTTGAACGAGAGCGCGTTGCTGAACAGGCGGATGAACGGATCGTTGGCCACGGCCGTGAGGTGGAAGCCCGCGACGTTGCACGCCACGTTCGGCCCGGCCGCGCCGCGGGTGGGGAAGATCCGCAGTCCGAAGGCCTGCCCGGTCGTCGTGTGACCTTGGGCCTGCTTGAGCAAGAACGCGCGCGCGTCGTTGCCCGCCGCCGCGTAGGCGTCGATCACGTCGCTGTCGATGCCGTAGTAGCTCAGCTGAAGACCGTCGACGGTCTTCGTCTGGTCGCCGCCGAGCTCGGTATCGAGCGGCTCGCTGCGGATCCACTTCCCGGCTTCGCGGCGGAAGTACATTCGCGAATAGCCGGTGCCGTCGTTGCCGACGTATGCCCGCGCGTATGTGTCAAGGTACGGCTCGACCTTCGTGATCTTGAGATCGGTCAGCGGGAATCCCTGCCGCGCCGCGATGTCGAACGTCTCGGTCTGGCAGCGGCGGAAGGCCGCGCGCGTGAGGTCGATCGTGGCCTGGAAGCCGGTCAGGTCCTTCTTGGCGATCGCGGTCTGCCACGCGTTCATCACGGCGACCAGCTCGGTGGCCGTCCTGTCGGTGACGGTGACCTGCTCGGTTCCCGATGGCGCCGGCGTCGCGGACGGCGTGCACGCGGCGAGCGCGAGCGCAAGGACGATCGCCCCACCGCGGAGGCGGGGGATCATTTCCCGGCGATCTTGTCGAGGAGCACCTTGCTCGCGACCGCCACGGCCGACGCGTCGTCCGCCGTCACGTCCGGCGGGATGCCGGCGTTGTTGTACTTCGTACCGGTGATCGCGCCGACGAACTCCTGCTGCACGACGTAGAGCTGTGAGCCGTCGCTGCCGAGCGGCGAGCTGCTCGTCGCGCCGAGGCAGCCGGTCGACTTGGAGCCGACGATCGTCGCCCGCTTGTTCTCCTTGAGCCCGGCGGCGAGCACCTCGGGCGACGAGCCACCGCGGTCGTTGAGGATGATCGCGATCGGCAGCTGGTACGCCGGACCGAGCCGCAGATCCTTGTTCGCGCTCTGGATGCCGGCGTTGCCGTTCTTCACGGTCACCTTGAGGGTCTGCTCGCCGTTAAGGAAATAGCTGCCGATGATGTCGGGCGGGTCTCCGCCGACGTTGGCCCGCAGATCGAAGAGCCAGGCCTTCGCGCCCCCGGCCACCGCCTTGTCCAGCACCGTCTTCAGCGCCGCGGCGATCTTGTACGTACCGCTCGCAAGGAATTCATGCCAGGTGATGTACGCGATCCCGCCATCCAGCATCTTGGCCTGCAGGCCGGCCTCGTCGGGCTGCTGCTGGAGGAAGGTGCCGCCGCTCGGGATCTGCGGGCCTGTTCCATGCGGCGACTCCGGCCGGGAGTTGATCACGCCGCCCCGGCCATCGAGGTAGTAGGTGTGGCAGTCGGGGTCTGACTGGATCAGTCCGGTGATGCCGGCCGTGGCCAGCCGGTCCGCGGAGAGCTGCGGGTTCGTCGCCGCGAGCGCGCCGGCCGCCGCGGCGAACTTCTTGAAATCGGCGAGGTTGGTCTCCGTATCGGTGGTGAAGTCGGGCGTTGCCACCTGGTCGGAGCCGCCGCTGCTCTTCACCTCCTTCTTCATCGCGTCGAGCGCGCCGGTCAGCAGCTGCTTGGCCGTCGGGCTGTGCACCGAGGCGTCGGACATGAAGGAGTACGCGATATCGAGCTTCGACTGCTTGAAGTCGCCGGTCTTGAGGGGCGTCGGCGAGACACCGGTCGTCGGCGCAGGCGTGCATGCGACCAGCGCGATCAGGACGGCCGCGACCAGGGCAAGCGTTCGGCGCATCTCGCTGAGGATACCGACTAGCGGGCGACGGGTCCGATCCCCTTCAGGTCCATCGCCGGCGCGTGCTCGCTCTGCCACTCGGCAGGTGACGCGCAGAAGCCCTCGTAATCGATGTATTCGGTGATGGTCGGATGCTCACCGCAGACCGGACACTCCGGATCCCGCCGCAGCTTGACCTCGCGGAACGATCCCTCGAGCGCGTCGAAGAGCAGGTAACGGCCGATGAGCGGCTCGCCGATCCCGAGGAGCAGCTTGATCGTCTCGTTCGCCTGGATCGATCCGATGATCCCCGGCAGCACGCCGAGGACACCCGCCTCCGCGCACGACGGTGCCAGCTCGGGCGGCGGCGGTTGATGGAACAGGCACCGGTAGCACGGTCCGTCGTACGGCTGGAAGACCGTCACCTGGCCCTCGAAACGGTAGATGCTGCCGTGCACCACGGGGATGCGGTGCTTCACGGATGCGTCGTTCACGAGGTAGCGGGTGGGGAAGTTGTCCGAGCCGTCGACGATGACGTCGTACCCCGCGATGATCCGGTCGATGTTCACGGCGGTGAGCCGCTCCTCGTATCCGTTGACCGTCACATCCGGGTTGAGCGCGGTGATCGTCTCGCGCGCTGACTCGACCTTCGAGCGGCCGAGGCGCTCGGTGTTGTGCAGGATCTGCCGCTGCAGGTTGGTCGCATCGACGACGTCCGAGTCGACGATGCCGAGCGTGCCGACCCCGGCCGCCGCCAGGTAAAGCGCCGCCGGCGATCCGAGCCCGCCCGCGCCGATGAGCAGGACCTTGCTGTCCAAGAGCTTCAGTTGACCGCGCTCGCCGATCTCCGGGATCAGCAGGTGGCGCGAGTAGCGCTGCGCCTGCTCGGGCGCGAGCGTCTCCGGCTTCGTCCACGGGAGACCGGAATCCTTCCAGCGGTTGAAGCCGCCGGACATCGAGATGACGTTCGTGTAGCCGAGCTTCTGCAGCGCGTCGGCGGCCATCACGGAGCGCACGCCGCCGGCGCAATAGAGGATCGTCGGCTTGTCCTTGCCC
The DNA here is from genome assembly GCA_036564905.1 of Candidatus Limnocylindria bacterium. Lineage (GTDB taxonomy): Bacteria > Chloroflexota > Limnocylindria > P2-11E > P2-11E > UBA4735. The sequence continues at coordinate 12,202 of DATCOD010000190.1, read as the reverse complement.
GGGAGGCGATCTTCGGCCCACTGCTCGAGGTAGCTCTTCGGCACGAATGCCGCGCCGGGCAGGTGGCCTTCGTCCCACTCGTTCTTCTCGCGGACGTCGCCCAGCTGGACGTCGCCCGTCAGGAGCTCCTGGACCTCTTGGGGCGTGGCTTCCCTGACGTGCTTCCTCAGCTCGGAGAAGTAGTCGCGATAGCTCCCCATATCTCGCCAAGGATAACCGAGGGTGTGAGTCGGAAATTCCTCGCCTACGATCGACCATGCGTGGAAACGCTGTATTTCGACCTCCTGCAGTTCCTCTATCACCTGGCGCTCGCGGTCCTGGTGGGCGGCGCGATCGTCCTGGGCGCACCGTCGCGCCGCTACGAGCAGCTGGCCGGGCTCGCGCTCCTCGTCCTCGGCGTCACGAGCGTGCTGAAGCTCATCGCGTTCGAGGACGCGGACCTCGGGCCGCGCCTGGTCGCCCGATGGATCGCGCTCGCCGTGCTCGCGGTCGCGACGCTCTATGCCTGCGCCTGGACATCATCGGTCGCGCGCGCGTTCCGTTCGCAGGTCCGCGATTTCGATGACCTCCCCGAGCACAGCCCGGCCCACCGGGAGTACGCCGGCCTCGCGCGGTCCGCGGCGAGCGGGCTGCGGGTCGTCGTCCTGAGCGGCCTGGTCGCGCTCTTTCTCTCTTGACGAAGCTGAAGGCTCCCGTGAACACGCTGAAGGCTCCCCTGAAGAAGCCGAAGGCTTCCGCGACGACCGATCTCGAGAAGGCGATCGCGCGCCACCGGGCAACGGTCCGCGGTGCGCACCGCGTGCGGAACGCCGGTCAGCTGGTGGAGTTGATCGACGCGCTCGGCTTCGCGTTCGCGTTCACGCTCCGCACGGGCGATGCGGCGATCCCCGCGTGCTTCGATCACCTGTCGACGAACGACGTGGGCCGGAAGTGGGGTTGGATGTGGGGCTGGAAGGACGAGCTCGCCGAGGAGAAGAAGCTCTACTACGGGATGCTCCTCTCGCGGAAGCCGACGTTCGTCTCGCTGAAGCTCCTTCCGGTCTTCTACGCGACGTTCGGCCGCGCGGGCGAGCCTGACGATCATGTCGCCGACGTGCGAGCCGGCCGGCTGTCCGACATCGCGCGCCGGATCATCGAATTCCTCGCGCAGAACGGCGAGACCCAGACCAAGCGAATGCGCGCCGAGCTCGGCATCACGTCGAAGGAAGGTCGCGCCACATACGGCAAGGCGATCGACGAAGTGCAGCGGCTCATGTACGTGGCCCGGGTCCGCGCGGTCGGTGAGGGTCGCGAGGACTACAACTACACGTACGACGTCTTCGTCCGGCGGTATCCGGACGCCGTGAAGGCCGCCGAGCGCCTGAGCTCCGCGGACGCGACGGCGGCGCTCGTGTCGCGCACGCTGGAGCTCGCGGGCGCGGTGACCTCCAAGCAGCTGGTGCGGCTGTTCGATTGGGACGACGCGGTCGCGGCCCGGGCGATCGACCGGGCCGAAGGCCTGCGGAAGCTCGTTCGGGTGAACGGCTCCCTCGTGCTGCCGGAGCTGACGCGCTAGCCGTGGATCGTGGCTAGCATGGCGACGCAACGCACACCTTGGCTGCCGATGGAGTCGCGGCAGCGTTCAAATGGAGTAATTAAGTAGACATTCACCAGCTGCGCTCGTGGATCTTCGAGCTGTACGAGCCCCTCGAGGACGAGCGGCAGTACATCATCTTCGACAGCGCCCGGGGCAACCTGCTCATCGACGCGCCGGCGTTCAGCGAGCGCGCGCTCCGGCTCATCCGCGGCACCGGGCCGACGTCGGTGCTGCTCATCACGAACGGCGCGCGCGGCGGAGACGCGGCGCGCTACCGCGACGCGCTCGGGATCCAGATCGCGGCGCATGAGGACGACGCGCGCTTCGTGCCGGGCGGCGCGGATGTCGTGCTGAGGTCGGAGGAGCTCGTCCGACCGGACGCCCAGGTCATCAGGGTCGGCGACGATGGCGACGGTGCCACGGTCGTGCTCGGCCGTAAGGCCGGAGGCGTGCTGTTCTGCGGCGATCTTGACCTCGGTAGCGACGCGGCCCGCGGCCTGGTGAAGCTGCAGTTCTCCGCGGTCCTCTCCGCGCGGCGCCCTCCGATGTGGAACGCCGGCCGCGACACGCTCCTGTTCCTGCAGCGCGAGCTGCCGCAGCCGAAGAAGCGATTCGGCATCCTGCTCCAGGCGCCGTGGGATCGGGCGTACAAGGGTCGGCTCGAGGACCAGATGAAGGCGAACCCGCTCATCGTCCCGCCGGACGAGACCTCCGCGCGCGAGGCGGCGATGGGTCGGGACACGCTCGTCGTGGCGCAGCAGGTGCGCGAGCGCACCGAGACCGCGCCGCGTCCGGTCCACCGGGGGCAGCCGGCCGCGGCGCCGAGCGCCGCACCGGCCGCCCCGCCCACGTCGCGGCCGCGCAGCTTCGCCGAGGACTGGGCCGCCGAGGCGACCGTCTCGCCCCCGACCACCGTCGCGAACCCGCCGCCCGATCTCATGCCGGCGCCGGCGACCTTCCGGCCGGTCCCGTTGGGTGACCGGTTCCAGCGGCTCGACGCCGCCCAGATCGGTGGAGTGCCGAGCGTGGACTTCTTCTGGGGCGGCATCGACCTCTCCCCGGACGGCAGCGAAGTGGCGTTCGCGTGGAACCGCACCGGCGCGTACGAGATCTACACCGCTCCCATCGCGAGCGACCAGATCATCCAGCTCACCGAGTCCGACACCCGCAGCGTCTCGCCGCGTTGGTCCCCGGACGGATCGCAGGTCGCGTTCCTCCGCGATGCCGTCGGCACCGAGCGGCTCGCGATCTGGGTCGTCGACCGCGATGGCGTGCGCGAGCGCAAGCTCACCGGCGACGACGCCGCGATGCACCGTGACATCGAGTGGTCGCCCGACGGCCGGTGGATCGCCTGCGTCGCCAACCTCGGCGGGAAGCGCTTCAGCGTCCAGCTGTTCGACGCTGTGACCGGCGCGCGGCGCGAGCTCACCGACGGCGCGTTCGAGGATGCCCGGCCGGTCTTCTCGCCCGACGGCGCCTGGATCCTCTTCGAGTCATGGCGCGTCGGCTCGCGCATCGAGGCCGACCTGTACCTGATGCCAGCGCGGGGCGGCGATGCCGTACGGCTCGACACCCGTGAGGGACGGAGCGGCGACTCGCAGTTCGCGAGCTGGTCGCCGGACGGCCGGACGATCGCGTTCACCTCGAGCGCCCGCGGGCGCCGGGAGATCGCGCTCGTCGACCTGGACGGGACGACCGCCCGGGGCCTGCGCTACCTGACCGAGAACCCGTTCGATGAACAGCGGCCGACCTGGCGCCCGGATTCCCGCGGCGTCGTCTTCCTCCAGGACCGGGACGCCACCCGCTCGGTGCACCGCGTCTTCGCCGCGTCGCACGCGGTGACGCCGGTCGCGGACCTGCCGGGGATGTACGAGTGGCCATGCGTCGGTCCGGACAGCGAGACCATCGCGCTGACCTTCACCTCGGCGCGGCGGCCGAATGACGTGTGGGTACGCGAGGGCGATCAGGTCACCCTTCGTCAGCTCACCGACTCGCTCGGCGGCAAGATCGATCCGACGGTGCTCGTCGAGCCGGCGCACGTGCGGTACCCGAGCGTCGACGGCCGTCTGGTCCCGGCCCTGCTGTACATGCCGCACGCGGAGGCGGTGCAGGGCGGCACGCCCGGCGCGGTCCTCTACGTCCACGGCGGCCCGACCGGCCAGCACCTCCGCTGGTGGGACCCGACGCCGCAGCTGCTCGCGAACCGCGGCCTCGTGGTCCTCGCGCCCAACGTGCGCGGCTCGACCGGCTACGGGCGCGAGTGGCAGGAGCTGAATCGCCGCGACTGGGGTGGCGGCGATCTGGCCGACGTGATGGCCGGCGTCGATTGGCTCGCGCGCGAGCGGATCGCGGATCCGAAGCGGATCGGGATCACCGGCGGCAGCTACGGCGGCTACATGACCCTGTACGCGCTCGCACGCCACCCCGACCGCTTCGCTGCCGGCGTGTCGAGCGTCGGCATCGTGTCGTGGAAGACCCTCTTCGATACGACACGCGGTGATCTGCGTGAGTACCTCATCCGCGAGCTGGGCGACGCGGCGACGGACCCGCAGCTCTACCTCGACCGTTCACCGATCACGCATGCGAAGAACATCCGGGCCGCGCTGCTCGTCCTGCAAGGCGCGAACGACCCACGCGTACCCAGGACCGAGGCGCTGCAGATCGTGGCGGCCCTCGAGGCCAACGGCGCGCCGCACCACTACCACGAGTACCCGGACGAGGGCCATGGCTTCTCGAAGATCGAGAACCGGATCGATTCGCTGCGGCGCACGGTGGACTGGCTGACCCAGTACCTCACGCCACTCATGGATCGCTACCTCACGGACTAGGCACGTTCTTCGCGGTCGGGAGCGTGAACGCGAACGTGCTGCCCTTCCCGAGCTCGCTCTCGACCCAGATCCTGCCGCCGTGCAGCTCCACGAGCTTCCGGCTCAAGGTCAGCCCAAGGCCGGTGCCCTCTTGCTCCGGTGTCGCGCCGCCATGGGCCTGGGCGAATTCCTCGAACACGCGGGCTTGATCGGCGGGCGCGATGCCGATCCCGGTGTCCCGGACCGCCACGACCACTGCATCGCCCGCGCGGGTCGCCCCGAGGTGGACCTGCCCGCCGGCGGGCGTGAACTTCACCGCGTTGGTCAGGAGATTGAGGACGATCTGCTTGACCTTGCGCTCGTCCGCCTCGACCTGATCGATCTCGGGATCGATCTCCGCGCTCAAGGCGATCCCGCGCCCGCCCGCCCGCTCCCGGACCATCAGCATCACCGACTGCAGGGCCTCGGCAAGCGAGAACCGGGATGGCTGCAGCTCCATCTTGCCGGCCTCGACCTTCGAGAGATCCAGGATGTCGTTGATCAGGGACAGAAGGAGACCTGCGTTTGGATCTCCTCGGCACCCCGATCCGCGGCCTGCGTACCGAGCGCGAGCCGCTCGGCCCGCAGACGCCGCTGCATGTCCGAACCGGAGCTCTCGCCGAGCAGGAGGATCGGGACGACGACGACCACGGTCACAAGCGCCACGAGCGCCCACGGTCTCGAGACGAGCCACTCCGCCACGCGCTGGACGCCCCGCAACATCAGGGAACGGCCCCCAGCTCCGCGGGCATCGGCTCCAGCGTGCCGAGCAGGGCCTTCGCGTCCGCGCGTTCGGCATACGCGCGCACCTCGACCCGCTCCGCGGCCGCTTCGTCGACCCGGTGCTGTGCCGCCAGGGCGTTGGCGTGGTCGGCGAGCGCGACCATCCGCTCGTATTCGAGCCTGAGCGTCGCGAACGCCTGCATCGCGTCGAACAGGAGCCGCTCGGCCTTCGCGTGCTCGTTCCGCCGCGACGCACGGAGTCCCTGGGCCTGCGTGAGCAGCGCGCGGCCACGGGCGTAGTCGGTGCGCTCGACGAGCGCCGCCACGCGTTCCTCATTCGAGTCGTCGTCGATGCCCCAGCGCGCCGCGGTCGCGACGATCACGGGGGCCCAGATCGTCCGGTCCACCATGCCGCTGGGCGCGCCGGCGCTTCGCGCGGCCTGGTACGCGCTCTCACTGGTCCGCCAGCCGTAGACCGCGGCCAGCAGGTCCGCGGTCGCGACGTCGGCGGGGCTCGGCTCGCTCTCGGCCAGCCGGTCGCGGAAACGCTGCTCGTCGCTCTCGCTCTGGAGCGCGGCTGCCGCGGCCATGCCGAACGCCAGGAGCGACTTCCAGTTCGGGTCGACGTGCGCGAGATCGACCGGCGAGGCGTTCACGGTCGCGATGGCCGCGCTGAAGTCCCCGCCCAAGAGGCTCGCTGCCGCCCCGAGCGCGCGGGAGTATCCACCGAGGCGCGGCTTCTCGGTGGACTGCGCGATCTCGCTCGCGAGCCGCGCGTGCTCGAGCGCCTCGTCGAGGTTCCCGAGCACGAGCGCCATCGCGCCGACCATGTTGTGGGCGTCGATGAGCTCGTCGCTGTCCTGCAGCGATTGCGCGATCGGGATCCGGCGCTGGTTCGCGGCGTACGAGTCACGGAACTTCCCGAGCGCCCGATACGCGTAGCCGACCGCATCGAGGCAGAGCGAGACCTCGCGCAGGAGGCCGAGCTCCTCGGCGATGCCGAGCGCCTCCTCCGCCGTCCGCAGCGCGACCGCCCAGTCCCCGTCGGTCGCGCGCGCGAGCTTCCGGGGCGCGAACGCCCGCGCCGCGAGCAGTCGCACGCGCTCGGGCGACGGCTCGCTGCCCACGAGCTCGAGGCCGCGCGCGATGAGGCCCTCGAGGTCGGGATGCTTCGCGTCCCAGCGCGTCACCAGCTCGGCCAGATGCGCGTAGACCGCCGCGATCTGGGCCTGGTCGCGCTCCGGCTTCGACTCCAGGAGGATCCGCGCCCGCTCGTAGGCGGCGAGCGCCGCGTCACCTTCACCGCGATACCGGCGGATCCGACCGACGAGGTAGAGCGCCTCGACCGCGCGGTCGACCTCGCCCTGCTTCTCGTACAGCTCGACCGCCTGCTCCGCGAAGCGCAGGGCCTCGACGTGGGCATGGATGTTCAGCGCGCGCTGCGCGGCCTTCCACGAATACAGCGCGGCCTTGTCCGGTACCTCGCCGAGCAGGTAGTGGTGCGCGAGGGCGGGGTAGAAGTCGCGGATCTCGTTCGCGAGGACATTCTCGATCGAGAGCGCCACCCGGCGATGCAGCTCGGTCCGGCGGCGGACGAGCAGCGTGTTGTACGCGACCTCCTGCGTCACCGCGTGCTTGAACCGGTACCGGCCCTCGCGACGTTCGCCCGGCGCTCCTTCGACCACGAGGTCCGCTGCGATGAGGATGTCGACGGCCTCCGCGAGGCGATCGCCGCCGGCCGCGCGAAGCACGCGATCCCCGAATCGCTGGCCGATGACCGATGCGAGCTGGATGCATTCCTTCGCGAGCGGCGGCAGCCGGTCGATGCGCGCCGCGACGACCGCGTGCAGCGTGGCGGGCACGTCCAGCGCCGCCGCGCGCTCGCGGAGGATCCAATCGCCCTTCTCGTCGCGCGCGATCGCGCCGGAGTCGACGAGCGCGCGGATGGACTCCTCGATGAAGAACGGATTGCCGCCGGCGCGGGCGACGATGCGGTCGCGGAGCTCCGCCGGCGCCCACTCGAGGGTCGACTCGACGATGCGCGCCGCCTCCTCGTCGGTGAGCGGTTCGAGGACCATCTGCGTGAAGTTCGTGCGCGACGGCCGCGGCGCGCCACCCGCGCCGATGCGCTGCGCGAGCAGGATGAGGAGCGGCACCCGCGCGCCGCGCGACGCGATGAACCACAGCAGATCGAGCGAGGCGGAGTCCGCGTAGTGGAGATCCTCCAGGACGTACAGGAGCGGCCGGGTGCGTGCGAGCGCCCCGAGAACGTCGAAGATGATGATGAACATGCCACGCTTCCACTCGTCCGACTCGTTGGTCGCTTCCTCGGCGCCCGGAAGGTGGAGGAACTGGGCGAGCACGGGGCTCGTGATCCCGGGGTTCGCGAAGCCGAGCTCGGCCAGCTTCTCGGTGAGCCGGTCGCGCGCCTCGGGCGATGTCGGGTCGATATCGAACTCGACCAGGAGCGGCTCGATGAATCCCGCGTAGCTGCGCTGATTCACACGCGAGAAGGTCCACCGCAGCACCCGCGGGGCGTCGGTGCCCGTCGCACCGTCGTCCGCCGTGACGAGCCCGATGAACTCGGAAACGAGGCGGCTCTTCCCGATGCCTGGCTCGCCGGCGATGAGGACGACCTCGGTGCGCCCGACCCGCGCGGACTGGTAGGCGAGATCCAGGCGGGAGAGCTCCATCCACCGCCCGACCAAAGGCGCGTTCAGCTCGATCGCGACGCGGATGTCCGATCGTTCGCCGGTGAGCGCGTATGCCAGCACCGGCTTCTCTTTGCCTTTCAGCTCGACCGGCCCGACCTCACGGAAGGTGAACTCGCGGTTCGTGAGGCGGAAGGTCGCCTGTGTGATGTACGTGTCGCCCGGTGGCGCGGCCTCTTGGAGGCGGGCCGCGGTGTTCACGGTGTCACCCATGACCCCGTACTCGGAGACCGAGCGGACGTTGCCGGCCACGACCATCCCGGTGTGCACCCCGATCCGGAGGCCGAGCTCGATGCCACGATCCCTCTTCGCGCGGGCGGCGTGCTCGCTGAACACCTTGTGCATCGCGAGCGCTGTCCGAAGGGCGCGCTGCGGATCGTCCTCGTGCGCGATCGGCGCACCGAAGATGACGAAGATGGCGTCCCCGATGAACTTCTCGATCGTGCCGTCGTACGTGATCGCCTGCTCGGCGAGGTCCTCGAAGATCCCGGAGACGAGCTCCTGGAGGACCTCCGCGTCCAGATCCTCCGAGAGCGTCGTGAACCCGACGAAATCAGCGAAGAGCACCGTGACCAGGCGTCGCTCCTGGCCGTACTGGATGGCGTCGCTCACGCGCTCAGTGTGGGCCAGGCCGCCCGCGATCACTGTCGCGAACGGAACGCTTCCGCACTGTTGGCGGGCCCGCTGGCTTCTCTACCTACCGGTCGGTATAGTCGCCTGGATGCCCGCTCACAGGCGCACCGGGCCCTCCGATCACCGGCGCCCGCGCACGTCGACGCGTGAACGGCTGCTGCAGGCCGCCGATCGGCTCTGGAGCGAGCGGGGCACCCGTGGCGCCTCGCTCGAGGACATCGCCCGCGACGCGGCCGTGACGAAGCCGACGCTCTACTACTACTTCACGGACAAGAGCGGGCTGTTCACCGAGATGGTGTGCAGCGTCCTCGAGCAGCACGGCAGCGGACTGCGCACGGCGAGCCGCGCCGCCTCATCGGCACGCGAGCGTCTGGTGGCCGCGACCGCGTACCTCATCCGCGCGCAGTGCGGCGCGCCGCGGCTGCTGCGCGAAGGCGGCATCAAGCTCACGACGGATCAGCTGAGCCAGACGCGCAGCGCATTCTTCCGGCACTTCTTCTCGCCGGTGCAGCTGGTGCTCGATGACGGCGTGCGCGCGGGCGAGCTGCGTCCGATGGACACCGCGTTCGCGGCGCAGGCGGTGCTCAACCTCATCGATCCGTGGATCGGACGCGAGGCCCGGCCCGGTGGCCGGACGGCGGATCAGCTCGCGTCGGACATCGTCGACCTCGTGGTCGACGGGGTCGGCATCTAGCGGTCGGTCGAGGTGACCCGTCCGGCCGCGGCGGTGACCCTGCCCTGCTGCGCGGCGTGGGCCCACTCGCCGATCCGCGTGACCGCCGAGTGGAGGTTCGGCAGCGAGTTCGCATACGAGAGCCTCAGGTAGCCTTCGCCGCCAGCGCCGAAGCTCGTCCCGGCGAGCGTCGCGACGCCCGCCTCGCGGAGGATCCGCTCCTGCACCGTCGCTGAGTCGCCGAGGCCCAGGCCCGTGATGTTCGGGAAGACGTAGAACGCGCCCTTCGGCTCGCGGCAGCTGATCCCGTCGATCTTGTTGAGACCCGTGACCACCGCATCGCGCCGCTCCCGGAACGCCTTGACCATGTCCGCGACCTCAGGTGGCCGCGACGTGAGCGCCGCGACGCCGGCGCGCTGGGTGAATGTCGCCGTGCACGAGACCGAATTCGTCACGAGCTTCGTCACCGGATCGACGAGCGGCCAGGGGAAGACGCCGTAGCCCAGCCGCCAGCCGGTCATCGCGAACGTCTTGCTGAAGCCGTCGAGCAGGATCGTGCGCTCGGCCATGCCGTCCTCGTGCACGATCGAGTGATGGCTGCCCTCGTACAGGATCTCCGCGTAGATCTCGTCCGCGAGGACCCAGAGGTCCCGCGCACGCGCGATCTGCGCGATCTCCCGCAGGACGCTCTGCGACAGGACCCCTCCCGTCGGGTTCGCGGGGCTGTTGAGCACGATGAGCTTCGTGCGGTCGGTCACGAGCGTCTTCAGCTCGTCGATGTCGGGAGCGAAATCGTTCTTCTCGCGGAGCGTGAGCGGCACACCAGTCGCGCCCGCGAAGCTGATCATCGACGAGTAGATGGGGAAGCCCGGGTCCGGATAGATGGCCTCATCGCCCGCGTCGAGGAGCGCGAGCATCGTGAAGAACATGATCGGCTTCGCGCCAGGGGTCACGATGACCTGACCGGGGTCGACGCTGAGGTGCCGGGTCCTGTTCAGGTGGTTCGCGATCGCCTCGCGAAGCTCGCTGACGCCGGCAGACGCCGTGTAGTGCGTCTCGCCCCGCTGCAGCGCCGACAGCCCGGCCTGCACGATCGACGGTGGCGTGTCGAAGTCGGGCTCGCCGATCTCGAGGTGGATGATGTCGCGGCCCTGCGCCTCCAGCGCGCGGGCCTTGGCCAGCACCTCGAAGGCGGTCTCGGTGCCGAGGCGCGACATCCGTGGCGACAGCGCTCGGGTCATCGGCGCGAGTCTAGTTCCAGCCGTTCCTCGATACTCATCACTCATGCGCCTTCATGCGATCTTCCCGCAGACCGAGCTCGGAAGCGATCCCGCGGTCGTCGCGCGGTTCATCCGCGATGTCGAGGCGATGGGCTTCGACGGCCTCGTCGCCTACGACCACGTCCTCGGCGCGGATCCCGCGCGCCCGGGCTGGTCCGGGCCGTACACGATCGACTCCACGTTCCACGAGGTCATGGTCCTGTTCTCGTTCGCCGCGGCGATCACGACCCGGCTGCAGCTCTCGACCGGGGTCCTCATCCTCCCGCAGCGCCAGACCGCGCTCGTCGCGAAGCAGGCCGCCGCGCTCGACGTGCTCTCGGGCGGTCGGCTGCGGCTGGGCGTCGGTGTCGGCTGGAACTGGGTGGAGTTCGACGCCCTCGGGATGAATTTCAAGGATCGCGGGAAGCGGATCGAGGAGCAGATCGCGGTGCTGCGCCGTCTCTGGACCGAGCCATCGGTGACCTTCGAGGGGACGTGGCAGCACATCGATCGCGCGGGGCTGAATCCGCTCCCCGTCCAGCGGCCGATCCCATTGTGGATGGGCGCGGACACCGAGCCCGCGATCCGCCGCGTCGCGCGGCTTGCGGATGGCTACTTCGCGCACTTCGCGGCGTCCGACGAAGGCGCGGCCCAGTGCGCGCGGTTCTGGGAGTGGGTGCGCGTCGCCGGCCGCGAGCAGCGGGACGTCGGCCTCGAGTGCCGGATGGGCGCGAAGATGAGCGACGACGAGCTGTCGCGCGCGGCCGAGCGCTTCCGCGCGATGGGCGCGACGGACCTCGAGATGAACACGATGCGCGCAGGATTCACGACGCCGGACGAGCACCTCGCCGCGTATCGCCGGTTCATGGAGCGCGCCCGGGCGTAGCCGTCGAGCCGCGCCCATCGGCAGCGCGGCGGACCGATCATCGACCTCCGGATATCGCAATAATTCGCCTCGCGTGGATGCCGCGTTGGTGCGTGAGTTCCTTGTGACGTTGCCCGACCGACCGGACGATGCCGGGACCGTGGCGCGCATCCGGGCGTACCTCGAGGCCCTCGGTCGGCCGGACGTGCGGTACCTCGTCGGCGCGATCCGCGGCGGCGGCGCGCGCGTCGTCGCGCGGTACGCCCGCGGGGTGCTCGAGGCGGCGGGTGCCGGCGTCGCGGCGGCGGACGATCCGCTCGACGACCCGCTCCTCGCGATCGCCGGTACCTCGGTCGCGGCCACGGCCTATCAGCTCAGTGCGCTCCACCCCGAGCTGGGCGAGCTCTCACGGCGCGACGTCGACGCGCTCGTCGCCTTCGTCGCCCACGCTGAGGCCAGCCGGCGCGTGCTGCTCCTGGTCGATGAAGCGCTCGATCCGTGGGCGCCGTTGCACGGGGCGGTCCCCGATGTGATCGCGATCGCGCGCGCCTCGGACGAGGCCGTCGCCGCGGCCATCGCGGACGCGCCCGACCGCCGCCCGCTGGTACTGGCACCGCGCGCTGCCGATGGCATCGCCGGGGCGATGCGGGGGCGGGAGCTCCCCTACGTCCTCGGTGGCCGCGACTTCACGGCGGCCGCGTCCGGCGGGACGCTCACGCTCGCGGTCGGCGACGAGCGCTACGTCGAGCTTGCCCTCGGCGGGGGCGACGATCCCGAGCTCGCCGCGACGGGGATCGTCACCGCGCTCGCGATCGGGTCGCTCGGCGTGCGGATGCGCCCGGAATGGGTCGAGCAGGGAGCCCGCGCGGCGGCTGCCCGAGAATGACGCGGTGACGCCGCTCGAAGCCGCGAAGAC
>DATCOD010000189.1:0-4827 GCA_036564905.1 Candidatus Limnocylindria bacterium | reverse complement strand
AGCAGACGTTGCACGTCATATCGACCTGCAAACAGGGCGCGCCCGGGTGATTCTGGAGCCGAGCTGTCGCTCCCGAGCGTGAAGCTCATGCGACACCGTTCCCCGGATGGCGTGTTGACACGAGGCACCGGCACGACCATCCGCTACATCGTCAGGGCCGTCGGAGGTTACTCCGGGGGCGCGGGCACGACAAGGCTTTCAGGCCCTCGCCGACTGAACCCCGGGTGTCGAGGACCAAGGTCCGCCCAGTCGGCAACACCAGATGACACGGATCGCGCATCGAGGGGACTAAGGTCCCGAATCAGGCGGGACCAACGCCAACTTAGCGGGACTTGCGACTTTCTCCGATGCGCGAGGGCTCGGCGACAATTGGGATGGCGATGCGAGGATTGCGTCCGGCTCCGGGGATCGGGGGAACTCGGGGCCAGGGCGCAACAAATGGCTTCGTCGGCCATCCGAACAATGGCGCTGGGTGCGGGGGCCCCGGCGCATGGTCGGGGGCATGCCTTCGGTGGAGCCGCGGGAGGGCTTCATCGAAGGCAACCGGGAACAAGTCAGTGGGTCGCTCTCGATTCGGTAGCCGCTCGGCCGACGCAAAGGCGGTGCAGAGCATCGTGACGGCAGGCCGTCCGGATGAGTTAGCGAGCGGGCTGCCGGAGGCGGCTCCGGACCAGCTGCGTGCCGACCGGGATCTTGCGGCGACGCCGGTCGTGGCGGTCACGGGCCACGCGCCGGCGGCGCAGTGGGATCGAACTGCGCTCGACGCGAACCGGGAGCGGTGAGGCGTGGCAACCGTGCTCGTGGTCGATGACCGTCCGGTCAACCGCGACCTGGTCCGGACGCTGCTCGACTACTACGGCCACAGCACGCTCGAAGCCGACGACGGCGCGCAGGCACTGGACCTGCTTCGCTGCGAGCATCCAGACCTACTCATCACCGACGTGCTCATGCCGAAGATGGACGGCTATGACCTCGTCCGCGAGATCCGCGGCGACCCGACGACCGCCGCGATCCCGGTCATCTTCTACACGGCGAACTACCTCGAGGAGGAGGCCCGTCCGATCGCGGAGGCGCTCGGCGTCAGCAGCGTGGTCACCAAGACCGGCGACCTCAGCGCACTGCTAGACGCCGTGCACGTCGCCCTCACCCGGGCACCCACGGCCACGACGCCGCTCGTCGGCGGCTTCACCCGCGAACACCTGCGCGTGCTCAACGCCAAACTCGTGGACAAGATCAGCGAACTGGAGGAAAAGGAGCGGCTACACGAGTTGGTTGACGCGGCGGTCGCGATCATCGGCGACCTGAGCCTGCCAGCGACGCTGCAGCGCATCGTGGTCGCGGCCCGCTCACTCGTGGACGCGCACTACGCGGCGATACGCGTGACCACCGAGGGCGACGAGCTGATCGAGTTCGCCCAGGACGGGCTCGCCGAACAGCGCAGCTATCCCGCGATCACGACTGGCTCGCTGAGCATCCCGATCCGCTTGGATGGCGAACAGCGGGGCAGCCTGCACCTCGTGGAGCGACGCCGCGGCGGCGAATTCACCGATCAGGACGAATCACTGCTGGTCGCGCTCGCCACCGCGGCAGGTTCGGCAATCGCGAACGCCCGGCTATACGACGACGCCCGCCGCCGCGGGGCATGGCTGTCGGCGTCGGCCGAGATCACCTCAGCGTTGTTGGCCGCCGACCCGACCGAGGCCCTCGAGCTCGTCGTGCGAGGCGCTCGGCAGGTGGCCGGAGCCAAGATCGCATGGATCGAGGTTCCGACCGATGAGCACACCGTCACGGTCGACGCTTGCGACGGGCCGGGTGCCAGCGAGGTACGCGGCAGGGTCGTGGCAGAGTCCGACGCGCCGTTGCTGCGGGAGGTTGCGGTAACCGGGCAGCCCATCGTCATCAGTGACGCGGCGAAGGACAGCCGGGCGATCGCCTTGCTGGCGGACGAGATCCTCTCGGTCGGGCCGCTCATGACGATCCCGCTGACGGCCTCCGGAGAGTGTCTCGGGGCGCTGCTCATCGGCAACGGCAGCGAGGACCGCCCGTTCAGCACGGTGGACGTCGAGATGGCGACGACGTTCGCGGGACACGCTGCCCTGGCGCTGGAGTTCGCGCGCGCCGAAGCCGACCGACAGCGCTTGACCGTCGTCGAGGACCGGGACCGAATCGCGCGCGATCTGCACGACGTCGTCATCCAGCGGCTCTTCGCCATCGGACTGCGGTTGGACGGCTTCCGCACGAAACTGTCCGAGGCGGACGCCCGCAAGCTCACAGCCACCACCGAAGACCTCGACGAGACGATCGACGATATCCGCAACACGATCTTCTCCCTGAGTGGCAGGAACCTGGGCGGCCGGAGCCTGCGCGCACAGTTGCTGAGACTCGCGGATCAGGCCGTCGGCCCCCTCGGCTTCGCTCCGCGACTGCGTCTCGTCGGGCCCGTCGACAACGCCGTCCCGGAACACATCCACCCCGACGTTCTCGCCACACTCGGCGAGGCACTGTCCAACACGGCGCGGCACGCTGGCGCATCCTCCGTCCACGTCCTGGTGCGCGTCAGTGAGGGGGAACTCGTACTCCAGGTCACCGATGACGGATGCGGACTGCCGGCCGGCCGGCACGAAAGCGGCCTCGCGAACCTGCGCCATCGTGCGCTCTCGCTCGGCGGCACCATGTCCACCGCGGACGCGGGCGACGGGCGTGGGCTCACCCTCATCTGGCGGGTGCCCATCAGCCCGGCAGGGCAGCCCGCGCGGGAGCCTACGGATCAATGAACGATCCGCAGCCGGAGCCAAAGGTCATCCGCGTCTTCGTGCTCGATGACCACGAGATCGTTCGTCGTGGCGTCGCTGAACTGATCGGCGCCGAACCCGATCTCGAGGTGGTCGGCGAAGCGAGCACCGCAGCCGAGGCGATCCGCCGCATTCCCGCCGCTCAGCCCGACGTCGCGGTCCTCGACGCGCGCCTGCCCGACGGCAGCGGCATCGAGGTCTGCCGCGAGGTGCGCGCCGAGCACCCGGAGATCCGCTGCCTGATCCTCACCTCCTACGACGACGACGACGAGGCGATCTTCGCCGCGGTGCTCGCGGGCGCATCCGGTTACGTGCTCAAGCAGATCCGGGCCGCGCACCTGCTCGACGCGATCCGTCAGCTCGCTGCCGGCCGCTCGTTACTCGATCCCGACGTCACCGAGGCACTGCTGCGCCGGATACGCAACGGCACCAAGGAAGATCCCCGGCTCGCATCGCTCAACGAGCAGGAGCGCCGCATCCTCGACCTGATCACCGAAGGCCTCACCAATCGCGAGATCGGCGAGCAACTATTCCTGGCCGAGAAGACCGTGAAGAACAACGTCTCCGTCCTGCTGGCCAAGCTCGGCATGCAGCGCCGCACCCAGGTCGCCGCGCTCGGTGCGCAGATCAACCGCGGCTGACCCCTCGGGATGGATTACAGACCCCCAGGCGAACGAATGGACCCTATATTTGCTTGATGAGAAAGCTCTTGGTGCGCGCCGCGTCGCTCTACGTGCTGTTCGCCGTCATCGGGCGATTCGTGGAGGCAATGGGCGCGGTGCGATGTGACTGCGCGGCCGACTGCTAGTGCAAGAGACCAGGGCTGGGCACGTTTCGGTGGGTCGCTCCATTCGGCCATCGACCAAACGCGGCCGCCGCGAATGGCGAGCCGCCTTCGGGGTCGACGTAGTCCGAACAAGTCAGTCACCGTTCACGGCTCAGCGCGGCGCGCAGGCGCAGCAGCGCATCAGCCGTGCAGTCGACGTGCGGACTGATCCGCAGCAGCGGTGTCGCCATGTCGCGCGGCGCGCGGATCGGGAGCGAAGCCGTCGTGAGGATGCCGTGCTCGGCGAGCAGCCGGGCGCGCACGCCCGTCACGTCCTGCCCGTCGCTCGGCCGCAGCGCGGTGATCGCGCCCGAGCCTTCGGCAACATCGACGACCTGCCAGCCGCGCAGGCCGGCGAGCGTCTCGCGGGTCAGCCGACCGACGTCGTCGAGCCGCTGCCACACCTGCGCCGGCCCGGTCGCGAGGTGCTCGCGCACCGCTGCGCACAGGCCCACCCGACCGGCCACGTGCGCCTCGCGCGACTCCAGTCCGTGGACGATCGGCCGGCCACCGGGCGACAACACCGGCGCGTGGACCTCAAGGGCGCTCCACCACCGTTGCGCCACTGCCAGCACGCCGACACCGCGCGGGCCGGTCAGCCACTTTCGGCTCGTCGCGTAGAGCACGTCGGCACCGGTGGCGGTGTCGACGTGGCCGAGCGCCTGCGCGGCGTCGACACAGAGCGGGACGCCGGCCGCACGGCACAGCGCGGCCGCCTCGGCCACCGGCTGCACGAGGCCGCGATGCGCCGCGACCTGAGTCAGGGCCACCGCGGCCGGCGGCGTGCGCGCGAGCAGGCGCTCGAGCGCGTCGAGGTCGAGGCGCCCGTCGCCGTCGGTGGTCAAGTCGACGGTCGTCAACCCGCGCAGGGAGAACGCCTGCAGGTTCGGCCCCCACTCGCTCGCGGCGACTGCAATCGTGTCGCCGGACCGGAAGGGTCACGCCGACAGCAGCGTGGCGAGCGCCACCGACGCGCTCTCGACGAAGGCCACGCCGTCCGCGGGGACGCCCAGCAGGCCGGCCAGATCGGCGCGGCCGGCCGCGAGCACGGGTTCCGCAGCCTGCTCCGCGACGTATGCGCCGGCCTGCGCCTCGAGCAGGGCGTGCGCGGCCACGGCGTGCAGCACGGCTGACGAGCAGCGCCCGGCCGCGGCGCTGTCGAAGTGGCTGCCGCGGAACTCGGGCCGCTGGGCAGCCCACTCCCGCCAC
>DATCOD010000188.1:0-2779 GCA_036564905.1 Candidatus Limnocylindria bacterium | reverse complement strand
TGGGAGACCAGCGCACCAAGGGCTAGGAACTTGAGGTCACATTTTGTGACCTCAAGTTTTGGGTCGGAAGCCGATCTCGCGACGCTTCTGGGGCGCAGGCCGTTCCAGAGCCCGGAGGGCCTCGAGCACGCCTTGGAGGATTGCGCCATGGTCGTCGATCCGCTGCTCGACGGCATCAATCCGGTGTCCCAGTTCGGTTGTCTCGTTCAACGCCCGACGGATCTGCACGAAGGTCCGCATGATCAGGATGTTCACTGCGACGGCACGCTCGCTCCGGAGCACGCTCGAGAGCATCGCAACGCCCTGCTCCGTGAAGACATGAGGCTGGTATCGCCTGCCTCCATATTCTGAACTTGAGGTCGCAATTTGCGACCTCAAGATTTCGGCCTCGGCAGCGGTAAGGCGGAACATGAAGTCCACCGGAAATCGGAGGCGATTTCGTCTGACCGCCTCATTTAGCCTTTTCGTCGGCACTCCATAGAGCGCTGCGAGATCCGCGTCCAGCATCACCCGCTCGCCGCGGATGACATGGATCCGCGCCTCGATCCGCGCGGCGACAGACTTCGGCGGCACACCGATGTCATCGGCGCGGCCTTGCTAGGCTGACCCACTCACGTGAGCGAAGCGAACCTCGTCCTCTTCGCGCTCCTCGGCGGCACGGCACTCCTCCTGTACGGCGTGCGACTCGTCGGCGAAGGCCTGCAGCGCGCCGCGGGCACGCGGCTGCGCCACGTCCTTTCTACGCTCACCGGCGACCGGTTCCGCGCGCTCCTCGTCGGCGCGGGCGTCACCGCGGTGCTCCAGTCATCGAGCGCGACCACGGTCATGCTCGTCGGCTTCGCGTCGGCCGGCCTCCTCACGCTCCGCCAGACGATCGGCGTGATCCTCGGCGCGGACATCGGCACGACGGTCACGGTCCAGCTCCTCGCGTTCAACCTCCTCGGCTTCGCGCCGCTCGTCGTGTTCCTCGGCTGGCTCGTGTACACGGCCTTCGGCGGGACGGTGAAGTACGTCGGCCAGGCGGTCCTCGGCTTCGGCTTCCTGTTCCTCGGGATGAAGCTCATCGCGGACGGCACCGTCCCGCTGAAGCAGAGCGCGCTGTTCGGCGATCTGTTCACCGCGCTCGTCGGCCAGCCGATCCTGCTCCTGCTGCTCGCGGCCGTGTTCAGCGCGTTCGTGCGGTCGAGCGCGGCGACCATCGGCATCGCCCTCAGCTTCGCGGCGAGCGGGCTCATGAACCTGGATGGCGCGATGCCGATCATCTTCGGCGCGAACGTGGGCACCGCGGCGACGGCACTCATCGCCGCGGTCGGCGCGAACGCCGAAGCACGACGCGTCGCTGCCGCGCATGCGGTGTTCAAGGTCATCGGCGTCCTGATCTTCCTGCCGTTCAGCGTGTGGTTCGCCGACCTCGTGCGGCACACGACCGACGATCCGGCCCGCCAGATCGCGAACGCCCACTCGCTGTTCAACCTGCTGCTCGCGTTCCTGTTCCTCCCGTTCACCCGCATCGCCGCGGACGTCTTCACCCGGCTGATCCCCGACACCGGCCGCACGGAGCTCGGCGCGATGTATCTCAACCCGAACGTCCTGGACACGCCGTCCGTCGCGCTCGGCCAAGCGGTGCGGGAGGTCCTCCGCATGGGCGACGCGGTGCTCCAGTCGCTCCGGGACTCGATCGTCGTGTTCGAGCGCGACGACGAGCCGCTCATGAAGGAGGTCATCCGGCGCGACGACCTCATCGACCGGCTCGAGGAGGACATCAAGCAGTACGTCGTGAAGCTGCGCGCGCAGTCGCTCACCGATGAGCAGTCGCGGCGTGAGTCCGCGCTCCTGTTCACGGTCGTGAATCTCGAGGAGATCGGCGACGTCATCGAGAAGGAGCTCATGGAGCTCGCCGACAAGAAGATGCGCGGCCACTACCGGTTCAGCGCGCAGGGCTGGCAGGAGATCGTCGACATCCACGCGAAGGTCGTCGAGAACCTCGAGCTCGCGCTCAGCGCCGTCGCGACGCAGGACCGCTCGATCGCCGAGAAGGTCGTCAGGCACAAGTCGAACATCAACCTCCTGGAGCGCCGCCTCCGGCAGACCCACATGCAGCGGCTGCGCGAGGGGCTGCGCGAGACGATCGACACCTCGAGCATCCACCTGGACGTGCTCGCCGGGCTGAAGCGCGCGAACTCGCTCGTCGCGGGGATCGCGTACGCGGTGCTCGGGCAGCACGCCGCCGAATGAGCGGCCGCGCGTTCGTCGGCACGTCCGGGTGGGCGTACGCGAGCTGGAAGCAGAAGTTCTACCCGGCCGACGTGAAGGCGAAGGATCTCCTCCGGCATTACGCGACGCGCCTGAAGACGAACGAGGTGAACTACACCTTCAACCACCTGCCGACGCAGCGGAACATCGACAGCTGGAGAGAGCAGACGCCGGACGACTTCGTGTTCGCGCTGAAGGCGTCGCAGTACATCACGCACATCAAGAAGCTCGAGGAGCCGACGAAGACGCTCCCGACATTCTTCGACGCGGTGCGGCCGCTCGGCGACCGGCTCGGCCCGATCCTGTTCCAGACCCCGCCGTGGCTGAAGCGCAACGACGAGCTCCTGTCGATGTTCGTCGTGGCCCTCCCCGACGACGCGCGCGTCGCGATCGAGGTCCGCGATCCGTCGTGGTACGCGGACGACGTGTACGCGCTGCTCGCGGCGCGCAACGTCGCGCTCGTGCACGCGGAGGGGGAGCGCGCGCCGAGCCCGCTCGAGACGATCGGCCGGACCGCGGACTTCGC
>DATCOD010000187.1:0-15547 GCA_036564905.1 Candidatus Limnocylindria bacterium | reverse complement strand
ACATAGAGCAGCTCGATCCGCAGCGTGCCCGTGACCGCCGCAGCCGGGATGGAGACCAAGCAGGGGCGCCCGGATCGCGTCCGCCGCGATCATGAATGGCCGGCGGTGCGAGCGGTCGACCAAGGCACCCGCGAACAGGCCTACGAGCAGCACGGCGACGGAGGCGGACGCCACGAGGATGCCGACCTCGAACCCGGAGGCGTGGAGCGTGATGATCGCCGCGAGCGGGAGCGCGGTGCGCGTGACGACCGATCCGAGCTCCGACACGGTCTGGCCGGTCCAGAGCTTCATGAAATCGCCATTCCGCCAGAGCGACCGCTCGGTCAGATCCATCGGCGGCGCAGCGTGAGACACTTGATGCGATGGCGGTCAAAGACAGCTACCGCGCGGAGCACGATCCCCGCGAGCCGCTGGCGCAGAACGAGGCCGAGCCGCCGTTCTCCTGGCGGGCGGCGCTGGAGATCGTCCAAGCGCTCGCGCTCGCGGTCATCATCTCGGTCGTCCTCAACCTGTTCGTCGTGCAGGTCACCGAGGTACGCCAGCGGAGCATGGAATCGACGCTCCTGCAGGCCGACCGGGTCCTCGTGAGCAAGGTCGACTACCGGTTCGGGACGCCGCAGCGCGGGGACATCGTCGTGTTCCAGCCCACCACGGACTCGACGATCCCGTACGTGAAGCGCGTCGCCGCCGTGGCCGGCGACACCATCGACCTCAAGGACGGGAACCTGTTCGTGAACGGCAAGCAGACCGACTACGCCGGCGCGCACGGCGCGACGACGGCGCAGTCGCCGGCGATCGTCTACCCGCTGACGGTCCCGGCCGATTCGTTCTTCGCCCTGGGGGACAACCGCCTCGCCTCGAGCGACTCACGGTCCTTCGGTCCGCAGCCCGACGACCGGATCATCGGCAAGGTGATCCTGCGGTTCTGGCCGTTCGACCGGCTTCGTTTCTTCGAGTGGTAGGCGGCGCCGCTCAGCCGATCCGACTCCCGAGCTCGCACTCCGCGTCCGGCTCGAGCAACGTCACCCGCTTGGCCACGTCGATCGCCCCAAGGGTCAGCACCTCCGAGTCGAACGTCGCGATGCGCCGTGGCGGGAAGTTCGTGACGCAGACGACGAGCCGTCCCCGCAGCTGCTCCTTCGAGTACCACGGCCGGATGGCGGCCGACGAGCGGCGTGTGCCGAACGGGCCGAAGTCGATGGTGAGCCGGTAGGACGGATTGCGGGCGGCCGGGAAGTCCTCGACCGCGACGATCCGGCCCACCCGCATCTCGATCCGATCGAAGTCCTCCAGCGTGGCCATCGCGTCCGTATCATCGACCTGGTGGCCGACGTGTTCCACCGGCCGACCGGCTGGCGGATCGACCCCGAACGACGTGCCTTCGAGGTGACGTGGGACGACGCGCAGGTGTCCGAGTACGCCTGGGAGCCGTTCCGCCGCGCCTGCCCGTGCGCGTACTGCGCGGGGGAGGGCGCCTACACCGGGAATGTCTCCGCCGATACGACGTTCACCCAGGTGCAGACCGAGCTGAAGGAGGTATACGCGGTGGGGCGGTACGGGCTGACGCCGGAATGGGGCGATGGTCACGACACCGGCATCTACACGTTCAAGATGCTGCGACGCGCCGCGGGACTCGAATGAAATTCTTCACGAAGAAGGCGGATCTTCCGGCCGACAAGGCCGAGCGCGTGCCGCCGGGCCAGTACCTGACCGAGAAGTGGCCGGTCCTGCATTACGGGCCCGTGCCCACGTTCAACCCGAAGACCTATGACCTGCGCGTGTTCGGGAAAGTGCGGAACGAGCTGCGGTGGACCTGGGACGAGCTGCAGGCGCTCGACACGGAGACCAACACCAAGGTGACCGCCGATATGCACTGCGTGACGACCTGGTCGCGTCTCGACCAGAAGTGGGAAGGCATCTCGTTCGCGAAGATCGTCGAGCTCGCGCAGCCGACCGACGATGCGAAGTACGTCATCGCTCATTCCGAATACGGCTTCACCGCCAACATCCCGATCGAGTACTGCCTGCGCGACGACTGCCTCGTCGCCCTGCGCGCGAACGGAGAGCCGCTCACCGCCGAGCACGGTCAGCCGGCGCGTCTCGTGGTCCCGCGCCTGTACGCGTGGAAGAGCGCGAAGTGGCTCCGGGGGATCGAGTTCGCGGCGTCCGACAAGCCGGGCTTCTGGGAGCGCAATGGCTATCACAACACCGGCGACCCGTGGAAAGAGGAGCGCTACTGGGGCGATTAGCCCCCACTCAGGTGGTCAGGCGGGCAGCCGCTACCAGGCCGTTCCGGGCTCCGGCGCATCCGGGCCGTCGTAATGCGCCGTGATGAACTTCAGGAGCGACGTCGGGTCGACCGTCTGCAGGTTCAGCCGCCAGTCCCAGGCGACCGCCGTCACCTTCGCGTCCGTCAAGCCGGTGTACGGCTCGAGCATGACCTTCACGTAGCGCGTCTTCAGCGTGTCGGTGACGAACTGCTTGAGCTGGGTGAGCTCGGCGGGGGTGAGCCCGTTGTAGGCGATCACGATCCCGCCGTGCTCGAGGTTGTGGGTCGTGGCCTCGAACGGAACAAGGGTGTCGTAGATCCCGGCCTTCACCGGTCCCGCGGGCGCGGGCCAGTGCGAGCCCGAGCTCGGCGGGAGCGCACCCGTGTAGGTGACCGGGGTCCCAGGGTTCACGTGCGCGTTCCCATGATCGGCCTCCTTCAGGCCGCGAGCGGGATCCGTCGCGTCGACCGCGATCGGGGTCGGCGCCGGGGTCGCTGACGGCAGCGGTGGGCCGGCCGAAAGGACGCCGGCCTGCCGGAGACCGAGGATCGCGACCACGAGCAGTACGATGACGCCCGCGCCGATGAGCAGGCTCCGGCCACCGCCGCCGTTCCCGCGGGACGTGCCGCCGCCGCGTTTGTTGCGCTGACGCTGACGAAGCTCTCGCTCGCGTCGTTCTCGGCGCGTGGTCGTTGTCATCACGGTCGAGTCTACGGTCTTTAGACTTGACCCCGATGAGCGTGCGGGTGCGATTCGCACCGTCTCCCACCGGGTCGCTGCACATCGGGAGCGTGCGCACCACGCTCTACAACTACTTCATGGCCCGCCAGAGCGAAGGCGGGAAGCTCATCCTGCGGATCGAAGACACCGATCAGGACCGTCTCGTGCCCGGCGCGATCGACAGCATCTACGACGGCCTGCACTGGATGGGGATCCGGTGGGACGAGGGGCCGCGCGAGGGCGGCCCGCACGCGCCGTACGTCCAGTCGGAGCGTTTGCCCACCTATCGGGCTCGGGCGGAGGAGCTGGTGCTGAAGGGGGCCGCGTACTTCTGCTTCTGCACGAAGGAGCGGCTCGCGCAGATGCGCGCGGCGCAGCAGGCCCGCGGCGAGATCACGCGCTACGACCGGCACTGCCGCAACATCCCGCCGGACGAGGCGACGGCGCGCGCCACGAGCGAGCCACATGTCATCCGCCTGAAGGTCCCCGACGACGGGACGATCGCCATCGATGACCTGGTGTACGGACACGTCGAATGGCCGCTCCGGTCGATCGAGGACCAGGTCCTCCTGAAGTCCGACGGCTTCCCGACCTATCAGCTCGCAGTCGTCATCGACGACCACGTCATGGAGATCAGCCACGTGTTCCGCGGGGAGGATTGGCTGCCGTCAACGCCGAAGCATCTCCTCGTGTACCGCGCGTTCGGCTGGGACGTGCCGCCGCACGCGCATCTTCCGAATGTGCTCGGCCCGGATGGGAAGAAGCTCGCCAAGCGTCACGGTGCAACGAATGTGGAGGAGTTCCGCAAGGATGGCTACCTCCCGGAGGCGATGGCCAACTACCTGGCGCTCGTCGGCTGGTCGCCGGGGACCGAGGAGGAGGTCTTCACGCTCGACGAGCTCGTGCGGCGCTGGCGGATCGATCAGGTCCAGAAAGCCGGCGGCAGGTGGGACCGCGACCGCCTCGATCACTTCAACGGCCTCTGGATCCGACGGCTCCCGGACGAGGAGCTCATGCGCCGCCTCGACCCAGCCCTCCCGGTCGAGTGGGATCGGGCCCTGATCCGGCAGGTCGTGCCATTGATCAAGGAGCGCATGGTCACGCTGACCGAAGCGAGGGACCAGATCGCGTTCCTGTTCACCGACCCGCTCGAGCACGACCGCTCGCTCCTCGTGCCGAAGAAGCGCGAGCCGCACGAGACCGTCACCGCGCTCAGCCGCGTGACCGTGGCGCTGCGGTTCCTGGAGCCCTTCGTGGCCGACGCGATCGAGCAGGCGATCGCCGCGGTCGCCGCGGACGTGGGCTGGACGGTGCGCGACCTCACGATCGCCATCCGCGCGGCCGTCACCGGCCGCAGGGTCGGTCCCCCGCTCTACGGCTCCATCGCGCTGCTCGGGAAGGGGCGCACCCTCGAACGGCTCGAGGCGGCGCAGGAGCTGATCGGCTGACCCCGATCTAGTCCCAGAACGAGGAGGCGGGCAGCTGGCGCTGGGGGCGCTGACGGCGCGGGTGTCCGGCCAGCGGGAGCACCAGGGTGAACGTGGCGCCGAGCCCGCGGCCTTGGCTGGCCGCGAGCAGCTCGCCCCCGTGCGCCTCGGCGATGAGCTTGGCCAGATAGAGGCCGAGGCCCATGCCCGGCACGTTCGCGGTGCGGGCGTCGCGGATACGGCCGTACCGGGTGAAGAGCACCGGCATGTCCTCCGCGCTCAGACCGACACCATGGTCTCGGATCGCCACGCGCGCCTCGTCGCCGCCCGCGGACACGTTCACCATGATCCCGGCGCTCGGCGGCGAGAATTTGAGCGCGTTCTGCAGAACGTGATCCAGCAGCTGGCGCAGGCGCTCGGGATCCGCGTTGACCTGCACGGGCGTCGATGGCGCGATGATCGTCGCGCGATCGTGGGGCACGCGCTGCTCGGTGATCTCGAGCACGAACGCCGCGAGATCGACCGGCACCATCGTGAGGGCCATCTTCCGCGTGTCCATCTGATCGAGCGTGAGGAGGTCGTTCGCGAGCCGTGTCAGGCCGCGCGCGTGACGGCGGACCTGGTCGAAGGCCGCGCCCTGTGCGCGATCGAGCTTCATCGGGTCGGCGAGGAGCGGCACGGCGACATCGATGCTCACGACCGACTCGCGGAGCTGGACCGCGAGGATCATGCGGGCCTGCTCGCGGCGAAGGTCATCGGTGCGGAGGGCGCGCTCGCGAGCCCGAGCCGCCGCGACCGCGATGGCGATTGCCACGAGGCTTGCCACGAGGGCGGCCGCGCTGATCGCGGACGCGACGGTCGGCCGCACGGCCATCGCCGCCGCCGTCCACGCGATTCCGCTCGCGACCGCGACCGCAACGCCCGCCGGACGGTCGAGCCACCACGCGGCCGCGACGACCGCAACGAACAGGATGGGTGCGGTCTCGATGCTGCCGGCCGAGAGCCACCGGATGCCCGCGGCGGCCACGATCGCGACCGTCACCGCGATCGCGACCCGGATGCCGTGCGCCGGCGGAAGGCGCGGCGGCTCCAGGGCCGGGACGGCCGGGAAGTCCTCGGGCGCCGGCGCTCGCGGCGGAGCCGGAAGCTGCGTCTCTCCGGTCGCCGCGCGGATCAAGGTCACTCCCAGGTGATGTCGAGGATGCGGGTCGGCGGTGCCGTCGGCGCGCCGTGACCAGGAGCGGCGCTCGCGACGGATGCGCTACCGACCAGGCTCACCGCGACGATGACCGCGATGATGAGTGCGCGAATCGTTCGGAACATGATGACCCCCTTCACTTATCGCGCCGTGAATCGCACGGCGTCGACCGCTCGTTGGTAGACGGTGAGATGCTCGAGCTCGCTCGTCGGCGCGACGTTGAGCTCCACGATGAACGCGTCGACCACGACCGGGTCGAATTGCGTGCCGGAGCAGGCCCGGAGCTCCGCGACGGCGGCGTCCGGAGTGACCGCGCGGCGGTAGGGCCGCGGTGTGGTCATGGCCTCGTACGCGTCGGCGATGGCGATGATCTGGGCCGCGCGCGGGATCGCGTCCTCCTTCAGGCCGTTCGGATAGCCACGGCCGTCGAAGCGCTCGTGGTGCGTGAGGATGAGTGGCCGGATGTGGTCGAGCTCGGGCATCTGCGCGAGGAGGCTCGCGCCGATGATCGGGTGCGCGCGGATCTCGGCCCACTCGCTGTCGCTGAGCCGGTCGGGCTTCTGCAGGATCGCGTCCGAGATCGCGATCTTGCCGAGGTCGTGGAAGAGCGCTCCGAGCTGAACGGCCTCGATGCCGGCGTCAGCGAGCCCGAGGCGCTTCGCGACCGCCACCGACCGGTAGATGGTCGCGGCAAGGTGCGCGGTGCCCGTGGCGCTCTTGGCCTCGAGCGACCCGAGAAGCGCGCCGACGATCGAGATGTGGGCGTCGGCGAGACGGGTGTTCGACTGTTCGAACAGCCGGTTGAGCTCGGTGAGCTTCGCGCTCTCGGTCCGAGCATCGTTGGAGTGCGAGACGTACAGCTTGAACGAGTACCAGGCCACGCCGAGCGGCAGGACGAACACGGCCGCCCCGAAGATGCCGAGGGCCTGGTACGCGAGCGCGAGGGCCGCGCCGTTGACGGCCGTCGCGAGGTAGTTGACCGGCATCCAGCTGAAGTTCTGGCGCCAGACCGCGACGAACTTCGTTTCCGAGGTCAGCGAGATGACGATCGCGGTGAGGGTGGAGTTCGCGAGGAAGTACACCGCGGCGGAGACGGCCACCGCGATCACCGTGCTCGTGAGGTCCGACGGTGGCGTCTTGCCGCCCACGAGACCGTAGGTGGCGGCGGCGAGCGTCGTCGAGATCGAGAGCTGGCCGAAGTTGAACGCGGCTTTCCGCGCCGGCTTCGGCTTCGGGGTGAATGCGTTCACCGCCGCGACGACGACGTTCACCCAGAGGGCGACGCCGACGCCGAAGAGGACGTACGCGGCGACCTTGATCGCGAACGACATCGAGATCGCGCTGGAGCGGAAGAGCATGACCGGATTGCGCTGGGCGGCGGCGGCCAGCCCCAGCAGGAGGACGAACATGAGCGGGTCCAGGTTCGCGACCTTCACCCCGAGCGACGCGGCCACCAGGCACGCGGCGCCCACGGCGACCACCGTGAAGATGTAGATGTCCGCGAAGATCCTCTTCATACGCACTCCGTCCCCGTCCACTTAATTCACCAACGTCCAGCCGCCGCTACCGCCGAGTGGCGCGATCGTGGTCTCCCAGCTGATGTCTTCCCATGTGATGTCCTCCCAGGTCACGTCCTGCCAGTTGAATGCCTCCCAGGTGATGTCCTCCCAGGTGATGCCATCCCAGGTGATGTCTTCCCAGGTGATGTCGGTCCACCGCTGGCCGCGCGAATCCACGCCGCCGTTGAATGACGGATCCCGCCACACGATCGGCTGCCCGTACAGCTTCGCGTAGACCTGCTCCGCGAACGCGGTGCTCGCCGGGTACGGCGTGTATCCGGCCCACGGCGCTCGCGTCGTGATCGCGGCATATGCGTCGATCACCCCGCTGCCCTGGGCCGTGGCGGATACGCCGGCCAGCGGGTGCGCCGTTCCGGTGAGCTGCCGCTTCACGACTCGGGGGCTTGACCAGGGGTACCGCTCGAGGAAAAGGGCCGCGGCACCGGCGACGACCGGCGCCGCCATCGAGGTGCCGGACATCGTGAAGTAGCGCGCGGTCGTGCTGCCCGGGGCGGTCACCCTGCGCTCGGGATACGCCGTGTCGATCGCGCTGCCCGCCGCGCGGAGGCCGATCATCTTGCGGCCGGGCGCCACCACGTCGGGCTTCGCGATGCCGTCGAACGCCGTCGGGCCCTGTGAGGACCAGGACGCCACGCGATCGTCGCCGAGGGTGGCGGTGCCGTTGTCGTCGGCCGCGCCGACCGTGATGACGAACGGATCGTCCGCCGGCGTGGTGATCGTGCTCTGGCCGGGGCCGGCGTTGCCCGCCGACACGACGACCGTGAGCCCGGCGAAGTTGAGCATCTCCGCCGCCGAGGCCAGCAGATCGTTCTGGTAGCCCGTCAGCGCGGTCCCGCCGAACGACATGTTGACGACCTTGATGTGATAGGTGTTGCGGTTCGCGAGGACCCACTGCATCCCGGCGAAGATCCACGAGAGCTTGGCGTGCCCGGTCGCGTCGATGACCCGGACGCTGACGATGTTCGCGTCCGGCGCAACACCGGTCCACGCGCCGTTCGACGACGCGCCATTGCCGGCGATGAGTCCGGCAACGTGCGTGCCGTGACCGCCCGGATCGCCGTTCGACTGCTCGCCGGTGAAGTCGACCCGCGTGAGGATCCGTCCGGCGAGGTCCGGATGGTCGGCCACACCGCTGTCGATCACCGCCACCGTCACCCCATCGCCCTTGGCACCGGCCGACCAGGCCTGCGGCGCGTTCACCGCGAGGATCCCGGCTTCCGTCGCGGACGCCGTGGAGTCCGATTCGTCCCAGGACACCTGGAACGTCTGGTCCCGGACGATGCGGTCGACGCGCGGCATGCGCGAGAGGGCGATGATCTGCGAGCCACGCAGGGCTCCCGACGCCCCGCCGACGATCGAGAGCGTCCGGCGTGCGCCGTCCCGGGTCGTCGTCGACGAAAGGACGTCTTCGGCCTTCATCACCCGGTCACGGTTGTCGTCGGCGGTCCGGGTGGGATTGCCGGTGCTGACCGGGGCGCCGCGAACGATGACGTTGAAGAGGGAGTTCGGGTTGGCCTTCGCGTCCGCGAGGAGGGCCGGGTCGATGTTGTCCGGGCCGCTCTTGGAGTCGGCGAGGTAGGGCGTCGTGCACAGGAAGAGCGCGGCGATGAGCGCCCCGACGATCCAACGCGCGATCGAACCCACCGTTATCACCCTCCGCGACCTCCCCTGGTCGACGGGCAGGTTGTACCGGGTGGGCTAGGCCGGGGGACGCCCCGTTCGGGGGATTCGTCTACACCGACACGCCCCTGCGACCGTGGCTACGCCGCGCGCATGCCGCCCCTCATCAAATCGGATGAGCCGCGCATCATTCGCTGGACCGAGCTAGCGGTTCCGCTCCGCGCGGACGAAGAAGAACGTGCCGACGACGAGGCAGACGACGAACGCCGGCGCGATGACCGCGAGGTTCGCGCCGGGGCTCTGCACCACGACGTGGTCGTAGTCGGGCGTTCCCACATAGAAGACACCCCGGACGAAGTCGACGGCATACCGGAGCGGCGCGACACGGGACGCGATCTCGAGGTACCAAGGCATCACCTGGATCGGCGTGAACACGCCGGCCAGGAAGAACTGTGGCAGGAAGATGAACGGGAACACCTGGTTCGCGGCCCGCTGGTTGTTCAGGAACGCGAGGACGAGCACGCCGAACGCGCCGCCGAAGAACGCGACGATGATCCCGGTCCCGATGAGCGCGGCGAGCTGGCCGGGCGAGATGTGGATCCCGATGACGAGCCCGAACGCGATGATCGCGAGGGCCTGCGGGAGCGCGACGAGTGTCTCGCCGAGGATCCGGCCGGCGATGATCGTGTACCGCGACACCGGCGCGATGAAGAGCTCCTGGCTGAAGTCGTTCTCCCGGTCGATGACGAGCGAGATCATGCCCATCGCGGTGCTCTGGAAGAGCGTTTGGGCGTACACGCCGGTGAAGGTGAGCGTGAGGAAGTCGAAGCCCGGCGCGTGCCCGAAGTTGGCCGACAGCGTGCCGCCGAGCGCGCCGATGAAGATGAACGGGAAGATCACCGTCGTGATCAGGCGCGCGCGGTCGCGGAGCAGCTTCGTGAGGTCGCGCTGCGCGAGCGCCAGGATCGAGTGGAGCTCGCCGGCGGCGATCACGACCGGGCCAGCACCTTGATGTACGCGTCCTCGAGCGAGGGCGCCACCGTGCGGACGGTGGTGAGGGGCGTGTCGATCGACTTCAACAGCGCGTGCGCGCCAAGGCCATCGAGCGGGATCTCGAAGAGCGGCGTTTCGCGGTGCACGATCGCGCGCGCGACCAGCTCGCGCCGCAGCGCGTCGCGGTCGGCCGCGTCGATGACCAGGTACTCGTGCGTGAGGTCACGCTTCACGCCGGCCGGCGTGCCCTCGACGACGACCTTGCCCTTGTCGAGGATGCAGATGCGATCGGCGTCCTCGGCCTCGTCGAGGTAGTGCGTCGTCAGGAAGACCGTGGCCCGGGTCTCGGCCCGGACCTCGCGGAGGTAGTCCCAGAGCGCGCGGCGGCTCGGTGCGTCCAGACCGGCGGTCGGCTCGTCGAGGAAAAGGACGCGCGGCCGGTGCATGAGGCTGCGGACGATCTCGAGCTTGCGTTTCATCCCCCCCGAGAACGCCTTGACCGGTTTGAACATCTCCTTCTCGATGCCGAGGATGGCCGAGAGCTCGCGGACCCGGTCACGGTACGCGAGGGGCATGAGCGTGAAGAACGGCCGGTACGGGTACAGGCCGTACAGGATCGCGTGCAGCCGCACGTTCTCCTCGGCCGTGAGATTCAGATCGAGGCTCGGTTTCTGGAAGATGATCCCCACGGCACGGCGCACGCCGCTGGGGTCCGCGGTGAGATCGTGCCCGCCGATGAGCGCGAGGCCCGACGTCGGCGCGAGCGTGGTCGTGAGGATCGAGATCGTCGTCGTCTTCCCCGCGCCGTTCGGGCCGAGGAGCGCGAACAGCTCCCCCGCTCGCACCGCGAAGCTGATGCCATCGACCGCGTTCAGCTCGGCTCCCTTGTACCGCTTGACGAGGTCCGTCACGACGATCGTCTCGGTGTCGCCGGCCGTCTCGACCGCGGGACGGGACGCCCTCGCGAGCATCAGCCCGCGCGCGCCGCGGCGAACGCCTGCGCGAGCGTGAATCGACCGGTGTAGATCGCGCGACCGACGATCACGCCACGCAGTCCGCGATGCCTGAGCCGCGCGAGCGCGACGATGTCGTCGACTGACCCGACCCCTCCGGAGTAGATGAGATCGCCGCCGAACGCGCGCGCGACGGTCTCCGTCGAGACCAGGTCGACGCCCTGCAACGTGCCGTCGACAGACACGTTCGTGTAGATGAGGGTCGGCACGCCCTGGATCGCCAGCTCGCGCGCGAGGTCGGTCGCGCGCACGTTCGAGGTCTCGGTCCAACCGGACGAGGCGACCAGGCCATTGCGGGCATCGACCGCGACGGCCAGGCCGTCGGCATGCCGGTCGACGAGGCGGCCGATGAGCTCCTTGTCGCGGATCGCCGCGGTGCCCACGACGATGCGGGTCACGCCGGCCTCGGCGAACGCCTCGGCGGTGTCGAAGTCACGGATCCCGCCGCCGGCCTGGATCTTCACCGTGAACCGATTCGCGATCGCGCGGATGTGATCGAGGTTCGCCGGCGTGCCGGTCCGCGCGCCGTCGAGATCGACGACGTGCAGCCACTCGGCGCCCTCGCGCACGAGCCGTTTGGCCGCCTCGAGTGGTGAGCTGGCCACGTCCTCGGCGGTCGCGAAGTCGCCCTGGGTCATCCGCACGACGCGGCCCTCGAGGATGTCGATCGCGGGATAGACGATCACGCGCTCATGCTACCGACGGCAGCGCCGCGATCAGCCGGTCGACGCTGCCCGACAGGCGGTAGCGCTCACCGAGCGCCCGGGCGCGGTCGGGATCGCGGGGCACCGGCGGGATCGTGCCGTCGCCGCCGCGGATGGGCACCTCCGCCACCGGTGCGACGACGCGGCGCGCCGCATCCAGGTACTCCGCCGACCGCTTCAGCTTCAGGCGGACCGCGGGATCGAGATCTGGCGCGGCGAGGGCCACGTCCAGCGAGCCGTAGCGGCGCAGGAGCGCGCTCGCCGTCTTCTCCCCGATGCCGGCGACACCGGGCAGGCCGTCGGACGGGTCGCCGCGCAGGAGCGCGTAATCGAGATAGCGATCGCCCGGGATCCCGTACTTGTTGGCGATCCAGGCCTCGTCGACCTCGGCGAGGTCGCTCACCCCGCGCAGCGTGTAAAGCACCTTCACGCGCGGGTCGCGCACGATCGCGAAGAGGTCCCGATCGCCGGTGACGATCTCGACCCGCTCGTCGGTCCGCGCGGCGAGCGTCGCGATCACGTCCTCGGCCTCGTAGCCCTCGGCCTCCGCGTACGACAGCCCGATCGCGTCGAAGATCTCGAGGAGGATCGGGAACTGCAGCCCGACATCGTCCGGCGGGTCATCGGGTCCGGCGAGGCGATGGGTCTTGTACGTCGGTAGCGCCTCGACGCGGAACGCCGGACGCCAGTCGTTGTCGAGCGCGGCGTAGAAGCGTCCGGGCCTTCGGTCGGGCAGGAGGCGGCTCACGTAATTGAGGAAGCCCATCGCGGCGTGGACCTTCGTGCCATCGGGCGCCCGCAGCTCGGGAACGGAGTGATAGGCGCGGTACAGGAGGCTGGCCGCATCGAGGAGGAGGAGCGGGCGGAACACGACCTCGCTCATCCGCAATAGCCTGCCACACATGCGACGGATCGCGGTCCTCTGCGGCGGAGTTGGCGCGGCGCGGTTCCTATCCGGCCTCGTGACCGTGGTCGATCCGGCCGGCGTGACCGCGATCGTGAATGTGGCCGACGACGACGAGTTCCACGGGCTGCACGTGAGCCCCGATATCGACACGGTGCTCTACACGCTCGCGGGCGTGGTCGAGGAGTCGCAGGGCTGGGGCCGCCGCGACGAGACGTTCATGGCGCAGGAGGAGCTCGCGCGCCTCGGTGAGGACACCTGGTTCCGCCTCGGCGACCGCGATCTGGCCACGCACATCCACCGCACGCGGATGCTCCGGAACGGGATGTCGATGACCGATGTCGTTGACGGCATGCGTCGTACGCTCGGTATCGGTGCGCGCATCCTGCCCGCGACCGACGGCCGGCAGCGCACGATGGTCCGCACCGCGGACGGTTGGATCGCCTTCCAGGAGTACTTCGTGAAGCGGCGGACGGCCGACCCGGTCCACGAGCTGCGGTTCGAGCCCGACGCCGCACCGACCGCGCACGCGCGCGCCGCGATCGCGGAGGCGGACGTCATCGTCATCGCCCCGAGCAACCCGTTCGTGAGCATCGGGCCGATCCTGGCGCTCGCCGGCATGCGTGACGTGATCCGGTCGTCCCGCGAGAAGGTGGTCGCCGTGAGCCCGATCGTCGGAGGCGCTGCGATCAAGGGCCCGGCCGGGGCGATGCTCGCGACGCTCGGCCACGAGGTCTCGGCCCTCGGCGTCGCGCGCATCTACGCCGATCTCGCGGGCACGTTCGTGCTGGACGAGGAGGACCGAGCGCTCACGCCCGCGGTCGAGCGGCTCGGCCTTCGCGTCGCCGCGACCGCCACGATCATGCGTGATGCCGCATCGCGCGCCGCGCTCGCGCGCGCGACCGTCGCTGCCGCCTCGCGATGACGGTCACGATCGTCATCCTCGCTCGCGATCCGCGGAGCGCGAAGACCCGGCTGCGCGGCGCGCTGGACCCCGCCGGACGCGGGCGCCTCGCCGCCGGGATGCTCGGCGATGTCGTCGCGGCCGCGATCGCGACCCGCTGGCCAGTGCTCGTCGTCACCGATGCGCGCTCCATCGCGACGCGCCTGCGAGCGGCCGGCGTTCGGACCATGGTCGTTCCGGCGCGCGGCACCCGCGACGCCGCCCGGCGCGGGGTCATCCGGGCGGTCGATCAGGGAGCGGGTGCGGTGCTCATCGTGTCCGCGGACGTCCCGCTCGTGCGCGCGATGGATCTGCGCCGCATCGCGGCCGCGGGACGGAGCTCCGAGGTCGTCATCGTGCCCGACCGGCGCCGATCGGGCACGAACGCGCTGTACCTACGGCCGCCGTCGCGGATCACGCCACGGTTCGGACGCGAGAGCTTCGCGGCGCACCGTCGCGCCGCCGGCACCGCGGGCCGCGTCCTGTCCATCGCTCGGCTCGGCCTCGACATCGACACGCCCTCCGATCTCATCGCCCTGCGGCGCGCCAAGAGACGGGCGGGCGCGCGAACGCGCGCGGCGCTCGGGTGACCTCGGCTACGGGTCCGGCAGCCTGACCTCGACGTTCGCGGCGTTGATGTGCAGGATCAGGCTCGTCGCGTTCGGACTGACGTCGAACACGAGATGGTCCTGCACGAATGCGTTCGTCGCGTACTTGGTCGCCCACACGAGCCCGACGGAGTTCGTGTAGACGTCGCTCGACGGCGCGAAGGCCAGGCTGCGGGCGCCGGTCGCATCGATGAGCACGAAGCCGCTGGGATCGAGCGGCGGAGCGTCGGCGCTGGTCTTCGACACGGTGATGTGGACGATGAGGTATCCGCCCGTGGCCGACGGCAATGTGCCGAGCTTCAGCGACCGCTCGACCGACGTCACCGTGTACGTCCAGTCTGGCCCCTGGATCTTCGCCCCCATCGCCGCGAACGTCAGCGGTGGCGCCACGCCGATCTTGGCGACCTTCGGCTGCAGGTAGCCATAGGCGGTGACCGCGGCGGCGAGGATGAGCAGGGACACGAGCACGATGCGCGCGGACCACAGGAGGCCGAGCACGCTCGCACCGAGCGAATCGTCCTCCTCCTCGAGCTCGGCGGCCGCCTCCGCGGCCTCACGCTCTTTCACCGGCGGCTGGAACCGCATCGGCACCGCCGCGGCCGCGTCCGGGCGCAACGCGGTCTCCGAAGAGACGTGTTGCTCTTTGCGAAGTCGCTCGATCATCAGCTGCTCGGCGAGCTCCTGCTGCTTCAGCTTGTCGACCCGGAGGATGAGATTCACATCGGCCGGGGTGAGCGCTTGGTCCCGCTGGGGGTCCGGGCGCGCGACGTAGATCTCCCGCTGCACCTTCCGCCGCTCGGCGAAGGGCTCCTCCGGACCGGCGCGCTGCGCGATCATCGGAACAGCCGGCGGCGCGACCGCCGGTGGCTGCTCCGCGCGCGGTTGCGCGGCCGGCGCGGCGGCGATGGGTGCCGGTGCGGTCGGCGCAGGCGCGACCGGGAGCGCGGGCGGGGAGGTCGTCCGCGCGCGGGGATCGCGCGTGCTGAGCGAGAACACGGAGAAGTCCGCCTTGTTGATCCCGGCGACGCCCGGCCGGACCGCGTCCGTCAGCGTCCACGGCGACATGTCGGTCGAGCGGATCGCGAGGAGCTTGTCGTCGGCGCGGACCTCGCGCTTGCCGACCGTGAGCGCGTAGAACGGCCCGAGCTCGGGCACCTTGGGGGCCTCGTCGCCGCCGTAGTCGTAGAAGCGGACGATGATGTCGCCGCGCGGCGCCCGGATCCGCATGTGGGCCCGGCGCGCGCCACCGGGTTCGTCGCCGAGGGCGCGACGGAGCTCGAGCTCGGCCTCGAGCCAACGCTCGACCGAGCCCACACCCATCAGGTCGTGCTCGACCTGCTCGCGGTCCCCGATGATCCGGTTGTGCCGGATGATCAAGAGCTCGAACGGGCCGAGCGGCGGCAGCTCCTTCTCGAGGGGCTCGCCCTCGTTGAAGAACTGCAGGTAGACGCCGGTCTCGGCGTTGATCATTCCGACCAGTCAGCCTAGTCAAGCCGATCTATGCCGCGTACCCCCATCGGGGGAGAGCGCGGGCGGCGAGCAGGCGTTGATGGGATAATCGAGGCTC
>DATCOD010000186.1:0-30031 GCA_036564905.1 Candidatus Limnocylindria bacterium | reverse complement strand
TACAGCCCGACGAAGCGCACCCCGAACTGCACGATCGCGCTGTTGACGAACCCGCTCCAGATCCCGCCGAAGTCCGGCATCGCCTACACCCCCGCGCGCGCCGGCCGGCCGCCCTCGGCCGCGACGCGCTCTCTCCAATAGTCCAGAACGTCGCGGAGGGTCTGCTCGAACGGGATCTTCGGTTCCCATCCGGTGGCAGCCCGGAACTTCGTCGGATCGGCCCACAGGATCGGGACGTCGCTCGGCCGGAGCCGGGCGGGATCCTCCTCGGTGCGGATCTTCAGCTTTGAGTATCCAAGGAGCACGTCGAGCATCTCGCGGATCGTGTGGGTGCGGCCGCTCCCGACGTTGTAGCTCTCGCCGGGCTCGGCCTTCTCGAGCGCGAGCCAGTACGCACGGACGATGTCGCGGACGTCGGACAGGTCACGTTTCGAGGTGAGGTCGCCGTGGTAGATCACCGGCGGGTGGAAGCCCGCTTCGATCTCGGCGATCTGCTTCGCGAACGTGCTGTCGGCGAACACCGGACCGCGGCGCGGACCAGTGTGATTGAAGCCGCGCGTCACCACGACGTGCAGGCCGTACGACTTGAAGTACTGGTACGCGAGCTTGTCCTGGGCGACCTTGCTCACCGCGTACGGCGACATCGGACGCAGCGGGTTGGTCTCCTTCATCGGCACCTCGTCCGGGTGGACGAGGCCGTACTCCTCGCTCGACCCCGCGACGTGGACACGGATCTGCGTACCGTTCCGGCGGACCGACTCGAGGATGTTGACCTGGGACTGGATGTTGATGTGCAGCGTCGAAGCCGGTTCGTCGAAGCTTTCCTGGACGAAGGACTGCGCCGCGAGGTGGAAGATCCGTTCCGGCTGGACGGCCGAGATCAGGTGCTCGACCGCGCCGGCGTCGGTCAGCTCGCAATAGAGGAGGGTGACCCGACCTTTCTTCCGCTCGTCACGGAGGGCCTGCCCGTCGCTGTAGCGTCCTTCGACGATGTCGACCTTCTGGGCGCGGCGGAGCGGCTCCAGGTTCTCCATGCGAGAACGCCACCGGAACGTCCCGTAGACGGCGACATCGGGATGCTCGGCAAGGAGATACTCGGCAAGGTGACTTCCGGCCATGCCGGTGATGCCGGTAATGAGGACGCGCACTGGGCGAAGAATAGCAAGGGTGATGCCGGAGGTCGGTCGCCTGGCCGGTGTGGTTTCGTGAGCGCGTGAGCACCCTGGAGGTCCGGCGCCACGCTGAGCGCGGCATGGCCACGCCGCTCACGCCGCGTGGGGAAGCGACGGCGCGGGCGCTCGCCGGGACGACGTACGCGCTCGTGGTGGCGAGCCCGCTCGAACGCGCGAAGCGCACGGCCGAGCTGATCGGCGGCCGGCTCGATGCGACCGAGCCGGGACTCCTTCCGGACATCGGCGGCGCAGGCGTGTTCGGGGCCATGGCCACGCTGGCCGAATGGCGCGCGCTCCTTCGGTCGGATCCAAAGGCCCGCGCGTTCGCCAACGAGCAGCTCAGCACGTGGGCCCGGATCGCCGCGCGCGTCGGCCCGAAGGAGCGGGCGCTCGCGGTCTCGCACGGGGGGATCATCGATCTGCCGATCGTCGCGCTCGCCGAGGAGCTCGGCCTCGCGCTGGACGGACCATCGTTCGCGAACCTCGAGGGCGCGCTCATCACGTACGACAAGCGGAAACGGACGACGCTCGTGCTGCTGCGCGGGTGAGACCGCTCACCGTCGGCCTGGTCCTCACGATCACGCTCATCGCGTTCTCCGCCCTCGCCGTCGAGACGATCCTGCCGATCGTGTCGGACGACCTGGGCGGGGTCTCGCTGTACGGCTGGGTGTTCAGCGCGTTCTTCCTCGCGAGCCTCGCGTCGGTCATCGTCGCCGGCGGCGTCGCGGACCAACGAGGCACCTTGCTCCCCTACGCCGCGGGCCTCTCACTGTTCGTCATCGGGCTCGCGATCGCCGGCGCCGCGCCGACGATGCCGGTCCTCGTCGCCGGCCGGGTCGTGCAGGGCGCCGGATCGGGAGCGATCCTCGCATCGACGTACGCGAGCATCGCGCGCGGGTACCGCGAGGCGGAGCGGCCTCGGATCTTCGCGATCATCTCGACCGCGTGGGTGCTCCCCGCGATCGTCGGTCCGGCGGCGGCGGCGTTCATCGCGACCGCATTCGGCTGGCGGACCGTGTTCTTCAGCGTCCTGCCGTTCGCGGTCCTGGCCGCGGCGCTGGCGATCCCCGCGTTGCGCCGGCTCGGGCCGCCGGCGGCGCGGGGCGAGCGCGCCAGCCGGCGGGACGCGGTCTTCGTCGCGATCGGCGGCGGGCTGCTCCTCGCTGGCCTGTCGAGCTCGATCCTTCCGCTCGCGGTCGTGCTGCTCGCGGCCGGCGGCGCCGTGGGCCTCCCGGCGCTGCGGCGCGTGACCCCCGCGGGCACGCTCACCGGCCGCACCGGCCTGGGCGCGGCGGTGCTCGTGCGCGGGCTCCTCACGTTCGCATTCTTCGGCACCGAGGCGTTCCTGCCGCTCATGCTCCGGGAGGCCCGTGGGCTCTCGCCGACGCTCGCGGGGATCGTGCTGACCACCGGGGGCGTGACCTGGACCACCGGGTCGTGGGTCCACGAGCGGCTCGCGCCGCGGCTCACCAGCCGCACGATCATCATGACGTCGTTCCTGCTCGTGGCGATCGGCGCCGGCGGCGTGCTCGCCGTGCTGCTCTTCCCCGTTCCGGTCGAGCTCGCGTATCTCGCGTGGGCCACGAGCGGCGCCGGGATCGGCTTCGGCTACGCCGCGATCTCGGTGCTGGTCCTGCGGCTCGCGCCGCCGGGCCGGACCGGCGCGACCGGTGCCGCGATGCAGGTGCTCGACAACCTCGGGACCGCGCTCGGGACGGGAGTGGGTGGCGCGGCCGTCGCGATCGCCGTCGGGCGCGGCCTGCCGGTCGAGACCGGCATCGCGGCGGCGTTCGCGGTCGCCATCGCCGGCGGGCTCGCCGGCCTCGCCGTGGCACGCCGCCTCGACGCGTCGCGGCCCTCAGTCGTGGCGGCGCCGCCGCTGGAGCTCGGGCCGATCGGTGAACCGTCGCGTTGACCCAAGCGGTGCGACTGGCGACATGGGCGGGGGTCTGGGACGGGTCGCGGATCTAGACGATCGAAAACCCCTGTTGACCGCTTGCGGTCTCCTGAGCTTCGGTTGGCTCAACTCTCGGCGTCGCATCCGCGAAGAGAGCCAGATACGGGGAATAGCGATAGACGCGGTTTCTACGCGCGCCGGTGATCTCTTCGACGATCCCAAGCTCGACCAGTCCTTCGATCAACTTCGCGGCGGTCACAAATGACAGCTTCAGCCGCTCCTGGATGAGCGCGATGTTGACCATCGGTCTCCTGAAGAGGAGATCCAGAAGACGAAGACCGTTCGGGCTCATCGCGTCTTGAACCCGTGCCCTGTGGGTCTCGCGCAAGCTGACGATCTGCTTCGCGGTCTTCGTCGCGTCAGCGGACGTTTCGGCTACACCGCGAAGGAAGAACGTCAACCAGCCCTCCCAATCACCTTCTTCGCGAACCGACATCAGGCGGTCGTAGTACTCGTCGCGGTTCGCCTTAAAGAAGTGGCTGAGGTACAGCAGGGGTCGATGCATCACCCCGCGATGCACGAGGAGGAAGGAGATCAACAATCGTCCGACTCGTCCATTGCCATCGAGGAACGGATGGATCGTTTCGAATTGTGAGTGCGCGATGCCGCAATGGACGAGCACCGGCAGCGACTGGTACGAGTGCAAGAACCGCTCGAAGTCATCGAGCGCGCTCGTCATCTCGTGCACCGGAGGCGGAACAAAGGTCGCCCTTTCGATGCCCGTGCGCGGTCCGGGGCCGATCCAGTTCTGAGATCGCCTGAATTCGCCGGGATCTTTGTGCTGCCCGCGGACGTTCTTCATGAGCTCCGCGTGGATCTCTCGGATCAGGCGCAGCGACAGCGGCAGCTGCGCGAGACGGTCGATCCCGTAATTCATGGCTTTCACGTAGTTCACGATCTCTTCGACGTCTTTCGGCAGGTCGCGTGTCTGCGCGTCCAGCTCGAAGGCGAGTACGTCGTCGAGCGTGCTCTGGGTCCCCTCGATCTGGGAGCTGAGTACGGCTTCTCGCCGGACGTACATCGCCACAAAGAGGTCAGGGTTCGGCAGCGTCTGGGCGACACCGTCGAGCCGACCGATCGCGAGGTCTGCTTTGGACATCGCCGCGATGCCGGACGCATCGAGGGCGACAGGGGGTTCGGGAGGCAAAGGCGCTGGAATAAAGGCGGAGTATCCAGCGGCTTGTTTTAGGAATCGGCCTGCTCTTGTACTAGTCACCGCATTACTTTAGCAAAGACGTCAATAGTGAAATAAGACGGAGTTCTATTCCAGCCGCCTGAAGTGGTCCCCGTCTACACCCGCGCGGCGATCCTCGCGAACCGCGAGACCGCGTCGACGATCGCGATGTGCTCCTGTTCGAGCACCCGCGCGGCGAGCGTCTCGGCGTCGTCGCTCGCGAGCACCGGAACGCGGCGCTGCACGAGGATCTCGCCCGCGTCGACCGCGCCGGCGTGCGCGCGGTGCACCGTGCAGCCGGTCTCGCGCGCGCCCGCGGCGAGCACGGCCTCGTGGACCTTGGCACCGGTCAATCCGGCGAACGCGGGCAGGAGCGCTGGATGGATGTTGATCACCGGGATCTCGCCCAGCCGCGTGAAGAAGTCATCGCACAGGATCCGGTCGTAGCCCGCGAGCACGACGAGCTCGACGTCGGCCGCGACGAGCCGCGAGGCCATGAGCAGCTGCGCCGCATCGCGGCCACCGTTGGCGGCGGGCGGGAAGGCCTCCGCGGGAACCCCGGCGGCCTTCGCGCGCTCGAGCGCCGGGGCGCTCTTGCGGCTCGATCCCACGTAGACGACCCGCGCGTCGAGCCTGCGGTCGCCGCACGCGTCGAGGATCGCCTGGAGGTTCGTGCCGCGGCCGCTCACGCAGACACCGACCTTGAGCGTCACGCCCAACGGACCCGCGGCGCGTCCGGCCGCGCGCGCTCCACCGTTCCGATGCGGATCGCGTCCGGCAGCGCGCGCAGGGCGGCACGCTCATCGGCCGCCGCGATGACCACGACCAGACCGATGCCCATGTTCCAGGTGCCGAAGGCGTCCTCGTCGGCGACATCGCCCCATTCAGAGAGCATCCGGAACAGCGGCGGCACGATCCAGCTCGAGCGATCGACGGCCGCTCCGACTCCGGGCGGCAGCGCGCGGGGCAGGTTCCCCTCCCAGCCGCCGCCGGTGAGATGCGCGATCGACCGCACCGTCGCGGCCGCGCGCAGCGCGCGAACCTCGTCGAGGTAGCAGCGGTGCGTCGCGAGCAGCGCGTCG
This sequence comes from Candidatus Limnocylindria bacterium, assembly GCA_036564905.1. Lineage (GTDB taxonomy): Bacteria > Chloroflexota > Limnocylindria > P2-11E > P2-11E > UBA4735. The sequence goes on along the minus strand of DATCOD010000186.1, from coordinate 24,646 downwards.
CCGATCGTGCCGCCGCGGAGCTCGGGCCGCGGCGCGTCGAGCACAGCGCGTTCCTCGCGCTCCTCGGCCCGCGCCCGCTTCGTGATGATCGCCCGTGCGAGCGAGAAGCCATTGGTGTGGAGGCCGTTCGACGGAAGGCCGATCAGGACGTCGCCCTCGCGGACCGATGCCGGATCGAGGATCCGGTCGCGCGCGACGCCGCCGACGAGGAATCCGGCAAGGTCGTACGCGCCCGGCGCGTACATCCCCGGCAGCTCGGCCGTCTCACCACCCAGCAGCGCGCAGCCGTGAGCGCGGCACGCGTCGGCCATCGCGCCGACGACGCGGGCGAAGATCTCGGGCTCGAGCTGGGACGTGGAGAAGTAGTCAAGGAAGAACAGCGGCTCGGCGCCCATCGCGAGCGCGTCGTTCACGCAGTGATGGACGAGGTCGGTGCCGACGCCCTCGTGCCGGTCCAGGATCCGCGCGAGCTCGAGCTTCGTGCCCACGCCGTCGGTCGTCGCGACGAGCACCGTGTCGGTGCCGGCCATTCGGAACAGACCGCCGAACGCACCGATGTCCCCGATGACCTCAGGGCGCTTGGTCGCGCGGACCTTGTCGCGGATCCGCGCGAGCGCGTCCTCGGCCCTCGAGATGTCCACGCCGGAGTCCTGATATCTCACGCCTTCAGCACCGCGGCCTCGAGCACGTCCTTCGTGAGCTCGAGCTGGACCGGGACGAGGTAGTCGCCGGTGAAGCACGCCGTGCAGAGCTCGCCGCGCGTCGCACCGGTCGCGCGGATCATGCCCTCGAGCGACAGGTAACCCAGCGAATCCGCCCCGACGTGCTCCCGGATCTGCGTCTCGTTCATGTGCGACGCAATGAGCTCGTCCCGGTGGGCCATGTCCACCCCGAAGAAGCACTGGTGGCGGATCGGCGGCGAGCACACGCGGAGATGCACCTCGCGCGCGCCATGCCGCTTCAGGAGCTGGACGATCGGGCCGCTCGTCGAGCCGCGGACGATCGAGTCGTCGACCACGACGACGCGCTTGCCGTCGAGCACGTCGCGCAGCGCGTTGTACTTGAGCGCGACGCTGTGCCGGCGCAGCTCTTGGGTCGGCTGGATGAACGTCCGGCCGATGTAGCGGTTCTTGATGAGTCCCTCGCGGAATGGGATGCCGCTCCGCCGCGCATATCCGACGGCCGCGGGGATCGCGCTGTCCGGGACCGGGATGACGACGTCGGCATCGGCGGGATGCTCTTCGGCGAGGATCTCGCCCATCCGCTCCCGCGTCGCGTACACCGAGCGGCCACCGATGTCGCTCGACGCGGACGCGAGGTACACGTGCTCGAAGACGCAAAGACCGGTGCGAGGGGCCGCGAGATCCGCGATCGTGACCGGGCCACGCTCGTCGATGCGGAGCACCTCGCCCGGCCGCACGTCGCGGATGGTCTCGGCGCCGATGGTCTCGAGCGCGGAGTTCTCGCTCGCGACGATCCAGGCGTCGCCCTTGCGCCCGAGACAGAGCGGCCGGACCCCGAGCGGGTCGCGGATCGCGTAGAGCGCGGTCGGCGCCAGCAGCGTGAGCGACCACGCGCCGGCGAGCGACGGCAGCGCGGCGACGATGCGCTGATCCCAGGTCGCGCCCGGAGCCGACGCGATCGCCTGCGCGACGACCTCGGTGTCGCTCGACGTCGAGAACTGGACGCCCTGCGCGATGAGCTCGTCACGCATCTCGCGCGCGTTGATGCAGTTGCCGTTGTGCCCGAGCGCGAGCTCGCCGAGGGTCTCGTCGAGCACGACCATCGGCTGCGCGTTCTCGATGCGCGACGAGCCGGTGGTCGAGTAGCGGGTGTGGCCGATCGCCGCGCGCCCGCTCAGCGCTCCGAGGTCAGGCTCGGCGAAGACCTGGCCGACCAGACCCATGCGGCGCACGACGCGCAGATCGCGCCCGTCGGTCGCGGCGATGCCGGCGGACTCCTGGCCGCGGTGCTGGAGCGCGTAGAGGGCGAAGAACATGAGCCGGGCGGCCTCGCTCGGATCCGCCGTGGATGGTGACCAGATGCCGCACACGCCGCACATCTAGCTGTCTCGTCCGAGCGCGCGGCCAAGGCCGTCGCGATGGGCGCGCGCGAGCGCTTCGACCGGCGTGCCGAGCACCGGCGCGATCTCGAGGATGTCGCCACCGATGGTGCCGAGCGTCCAGAGCGGCACGTCGTGCTCGCTCGCGATCGCCCGCACGAGCAGCTCGTCCGCCGTGCGGATGACGAGCACGATGCCGGACGGCCCTTCGCCGAACAGCATGACCCGCTTGTCGATGCCCCGGACGGCGGGCAGTGCCACCCGCATTCCGATGCGCTCGCGGATCGCGAGCTCCGCGAGCGCGACGCCGAGGCCGCCTTCGCCGCGGTCGTGCGCCGCGCGGATCGCGCCGCGAGCGTGCGCCGCACGGACGAACCGCTGCAGCCGGGCCTCGAGCGCGAGATCGATGCGGACCGTGCCGTCGACGTGGCCGCGGAGCGCGGCGTAGGTCGACCCCGCGAGCGAGACCTGCGCGCTTCCCGCGAGCAGCACGAGATCGCCGCGCTCGCCGGTGCGCGCCGCGATGTGCTTGCTCACATCGGCGAGACGACCGACCGCGCCGATGGTCACGGTCGGCCAGATGTCGCGACCGTGCGTCGCGTTGTACAGGGAGACGTTCCCGGAGACGACGGGAACGTCGAGCGCGGCGCAGGCCGCGGTGATGCCGGCGACGCTCCGCTCGAGCTGCCAGGCACCCTCCGGCCGCTCGGGATTGCCCAGGTTGAGGCAGTCGGTGATCGCGAGCGGCTCGGCGCCGACACAGACGAGATTGCGCGTCGCCTCCGCGACCGCTGACGCGGCACCGACGAATGGGTCGAGCGACGCGATGCGCGGCTGCGCGTCGAGCGCGATCGCGATGCCATCGGGCCGGCCCTTGATCCGCATGATCGCCGCATCCGCCCCCGGGCCGAGGACGGTGTCGGTGCCGACCATCTGGTCGTACGTGCGATAGAGGATCGCGCGCGACGCGACGTCCGGGGACGCGAGCAATTCGAGCAGCTCGAGGCCTATTTTTCGCAGGCCTTCGGCCTGCAATATTTCCTCCTCGATGGTGGCGGTCGGGAGTGCGCTCCGTTCGGGCGCGGCCGCCCATTCGCGTACGTCGTACTCGGGCGCGTCGTCGGCGAGGGTCTTCGGCGGGAGCGAGGCGACGATCAGGCCGCCGCTCGAGATCTCGAGGCGCTCCGCGGCGATGACCTCGCCGATCCGCTCGCCGTGCAGCTCCCAGCGCGCGAAGACGCGCTCGATGGCGGCCTCCTGTCCCGGCCGCGCGATGACGAGCATCCGCTCCTGTGACTCGCTGAGCATCACCTCGTACGGGACCATCCCGGTCGCACGACGCGGCACGCGGTCCAGGTCGATGCGCATCCCGACGTTGCTCCGCGCGGCCACCTCGCTCGACGCGCAGGTGAGGCCGGCGGCGCCGAGATCCTGGATCGCCTCGACCGCGTCAAGCGCGACGAGCTCGAGCGTCGCTTCGAGCAGCAGCTTCTCGAGGAACGGATTGCCGACCTGGACCGACGGGCGTTTCGCGTCGTCGGCCGAGCCGAGCTCGAACGAGGCGAGGAGCGACGCGCCGGCGATGCCGTCGCGTCCGGTGTCCGAGCCGACGAGGTACACCGCGCTGCCGGGCCTCGCGGTCGCGGCGGACCGCAGGTCCTTCCGTTCGACCAGCCCGACGCACATCGCGTTCACGAGCGGGTTGTCCGCATAGCCGGGAGCGAACGTGACGTGGCCGCCGACGTCCGGGATGCCGACGCAGTTGCCATAGAAGGAGATCCCGCCGACCACGCCGCGGACCATCCGCCGCGTGCGCTCATCCTGGGGCTGCCCGAAGAACAGACCGTTGAGCACCGCGATCGGGCGGGCGCCCATGGCGAAGATGTCACGGAGGATCCCACCGACGCCGGTGGCCGCGCCCTGGTATGGCTCGACCGCCGATGGGTGGTTGTGGCTCTCGACCTTGAACACGCAGAGCAGCCCGTCCCCGAGGTCGACCGCGCCGGCGTTCTCGCCCGGACCGAGCGCGACGCGCGCGCCGGTCGTCGGCAGCGTGCGAAGCAGGGTCTTGCTGTGCTTGTAGGCGCAGTGCTCGCTCCACATCGCGCCGAACATGCCCCACTCGAGCGCGTTCGGCTCTCTGGACAAGAGCGCGCGGACGCGATCGGCTTCGCTGTCGGTGAGACCTGCGTCGCGCGGGAGCCGGTAGCTAGGCTGCGCCGTCGTCGTCCCCGAGTTCATCGGGGTGACGCTCACGAGGCGGTGCCGTCTCCGAGGAACACGTCGACCTGCTCGGCGAATGCCGTGAGATCCGCGAGTCGGGTCTGCATGTGGCTGTACACCTCATCGATGTCCGTCTGCTCCCGGTCGTACGCGAGCAGGTTGCGCAGGTTCGCGAGGTGCTCCAAACGATACGCCAGCTGCCGGTCGATGATCCCGTGCGCGGCGATCGAATCGAGGATGTCGTGGTACGCCTCCGGCTGCGGCAGCGCGAGCGCGGCGATCAGGTACGCGCCCGTCCCGAAAGTGAGCTCGACCGCCTGCTGCAGGTACCACTGGGCCAGGCCATACAGCTTCGGATCGCCCTTGAACTTCTGCCGGTCGACGCCGCGGAGATCCTCGAGCAGGCCGAGGTACTCGCGCAGCCGCAGGAGCCGCGTGCGTACGTACACGTCGTCCACCGCGAACCGCTCCCCGCGCACTCGCTCGGCGAGGGCCTTCGATTGCAGCTCGTCGTACTTCTTGAACTCGAGGTACTCCATCGTCGTGCGCGCCGCGAACTGCACGCGGCGCCGCTGATCGCGCTGGAACAGCAGCGACCAGGTGTTGATGACCTGCGCGCGCTGGAGGAGCGACGCGTTGTTGAGGATGACGACGTCGAGGTCGGCGGTCTCGAGCGCCTTCGACAGCTCGCTCACGAAATACACCTGGTAGTCGAAGTATTCCGCGGTCTTGATCTTGTCGAGCAGCAGGAGGCCGACGTCGAGATCGCTGAAGGTCCCGGCGAGCTTCCGCGCCGACGCCGAACCGCTCGCGTAGGCGACGTCGACCGGCGAGGTCTGGAAGAGCTGCGTGAGCTGGGCCTGCTTCTCGAAGAGGTCCATATCTGTCCTATTGAACGGACGCAGGGACCGTGCCGGTGTGTCGGGAGGCGGTCAATGCCTCCAGGACACGCCGGCCGTCGGTCCCGCCGAGCAATTCCTCGCTACAGCGCTCCGGGTGCGGCATCAGACCGACCACGTTGCCGGCCTCGTTCGCGAGCCCGGCGATGTTGGCGGTGCTGCCGTTCGGGTTCGCCTCCGGCACCGCCGCGCCCCGCGCGTCGGTGTAACGGAACACCACCTGGCCGTTCGCCTCGATCCGCGCGAGCGTGAGCTCATCCGCGACCCAGCAGCCCTCGCCGTGCGCGATCGGCATCCGCACGATCTCGCCCCGCAGGCCGCCGGTGAACGGCGTGCGGTCGCTCTCGATCCGCAGGTGCACCCAGTCGCAGCGGAACTCGAGGTGCCGATTGCGCACGAGCGCGCCGGGCAGCAGCCCGATCTCGCACAGGATCTGGAACCCGTTGCACGAGCCGAGGATCGGCATCCCTTCCTGGTCGGCGCGCCGCAGCTCGGCAGCCGCCGGCGAGATCGCCGCGATCGCCCCGGCGCGCAGGTAGTCGCCGTAGGCGAACCCACCGGGGACGACCGCGGCGTCGTAGCCGCGCAGGTCGGCGTCGGCGTGCCAGAGGATCTCGGCGTCGGCGCCGACCAGCGTCAGCGCGTGCGCGAAGTCGTTCTCGCTCCACGTGCCCGGGAACCGGAGCACCGCGATGCGCATCGTCATTCCGCAGCCACCTCGACCGCGAATTCCTCGATGACCGGGTTCGCGAGGAGCTCGTCGCCCATTTTTTGCGCTATCGCGCTCGCGTCCGGCAAGCCGGACGCGGAGAACCGAACAACGATCTCCTTCCCGGTCCGCACGTCGGCGACATCCATCCCGAGCGAGCGGAGCGCGCCGGCGACCGCCTCGCCCTGCGGATCGCGGATCTCGTCCTTCGGCCGGATCCGGATGGTCGCCACGTAGTGGCTCACGACAGCGCGGTCCCGGTGAGCTTGCGGTGGCACTCGCGGTAGCGGTCGCTCGTCCCGCGCACGACGTCCACGGGCAGCGCGGGAGCGGGCGGTTCATGGCGCCAGCCCTGCGCGTCCAGATAGTCGCGCACGAATTGCTTGTCGTACGACGGCGGCGCGCCGCCCGGCCGGTACGTCGCGGCGTCCCAGTAGCGCGATGAATCCGGCGTGAGCGCCTCGTCGATCAAATGGAGCGTTCCGTCGATCAGCCCGAACTCGAACTTCGTGTCCGCGAGGATGAGGCCCTGCCCGAGCGCGTACGCGTGCGCGTGGCGGTAGAGCGCGATGGTCACATCCTCGAGCTGCTTCGCGAGGTCGCGGCCGAGCGCGGCCGCAAGCTGCGCGCGGGAGATGTTCTCGTCGTGGCCGGTGATCGCTTTGGTCGCTGGCGTGAAGATCGGGTCGTGGAGCCGCTCGGATTCCTGCAGCCCGGGCGGCAGGCGCTCGCCCGCGACCGTGCCGGTCTTGCGGTACTCGGCCCACCCCGAGCCGGCGAGGTAGCCGCGCGCGACGCACTCGTAGTCGATGCGCTCCGCGCGCCGCACGAGCACCGCGCGCCCAGCCAGCTCGCGATGTCGCGCGAACGGCTCCGGAAATTCACGTATGTCCATGGCCAACAGATGGTTCGGCACGATCTTCGCCGTCCGGCCGAACCAGAAGTTCGACAGCTGCGTGAGGACCTTGCCCTTGTCCGGGATCGGCGTGGGCAGCACGACATCGAACGCGGACAGGCGATCGGATGCGACCATCACGAGCTGGTCGGGCCCCGCTTCGTACACGTCACGCACCTTCCCGTGACGGAAGAGCGTCGCGTTCGGGATCGCGCCCTCGGTGACCGTCATTCCGGGAGCACCCCCGCGAGCTTCGCGCGCCAGAGCGTCGCCACGTCGCGGGCCACCTCCGGCGCGAGACCGCGATACGCCTCGGGCTGATCGAGGATCCGGCGCTCGTCCGCCGAGAGCGCCGCGAGGATCGGCTTCAGCTCCGGGTCCAGCGCGATGAGCTCGAGCACGGGCCGGCCGCTGCGTTCGGCCTCGAGGGTGTGCCGCCGCACGGCCTCGTGCGCATCGGGGTGCCCGTGCTTCGCGAGCAGCACGTAGAGCGCCTCCGCGATGATCCCGCCCTTCGAGAGCCCGATGTTCGCCGTCATCCGCTCGCGGTCGATGCGGATGCCGTCGATCGACACACCGAGGCGCGTCGCGGCATATGCCGTCGCGGCGATCAGCTCGCCACTGAACCGCTGCGAGGCGGAGTTCGTGAGATCGCGCTGGTGCTCGCTGATCTGATCGAGGTAGGTCGTGATGATCCGCGGCATGAACGCCTTCCAGATGCTCTTCACATTCTCGAACGAGATCGGGTTCCGTTTCTGCGGCATGGTCGAGCTGCCGACCTGCTGGGCGCGGAAGCCCTCCGCGATCTCCGCGATCTCGGTCCGTTGCAGGTGACGCATGTCGTCGGCGAGATTCGCCATCACGCCGAGCGTCGTGACGCAGGCGTGCGCCAGGTCGCTCCAGGCCTCGGGCTCGACGATCTGCGTCGAGTGGCTCGCCGGCACCAGGCCGAGGTGGGCAAGGTAGCGGCGCTCGAGCGCGCGGGGGTCCGTCACGAGCAGCGCAGGCGCGTTGTACGCGCCGACCGCGCCGGAGAGCTTCCCCGGCAGCGCGCGCGCCGATGCCTGCAAGAGCAGGATCCGTCCGCCGATGCGGCTCACGTACTCCGCGACCGCGAATCCGAAGGTGATCGGGACGGCATGCTGCCCGTGCGTGCGGCCGACCTGCGTCGTGTCGGCCTCGCCCTCGGCGACCGCGATGAGCCGTGAGGCGAGGAGACCGAGGCGCGGGATGAGCACGCGCTCGACGGCTTCCCGGTAGCGCCACGCGTTCGCGGTGTCGACGACGTCCATCGACGTCGCGCCGAGATGCACGAACCGACGGGCCTCGGGAGGGACCTTGGCGCGGATCTGGTTGACGAGGGCCCGCACGTCGTGGCCGATGCGCGCCTCTTCGGCGTACACCTCGGCCGCGCCGATGCGATCCGCGGCCGCCGCGATCGCGTCCGCCGCCGCTACCGGCGCGATGCCCTCCTCTGCGAGCGCGCGAGCGAGCGCGGCCTCCGCCCTGGCCTGCGCGCGCACCCGGCCTTCCTCGGAGAGGTACGGGTGCAACGCGGCGTAGAGCTGCGGGTCGCCGCCGTAGAACCGCGAGTCGAGGGGCGAGATGGCGTCGAACCGGGACGAGAGCGTCACGGTGAAAGGATCCGCGCAGCCATCGATTGCCGCATCATGTCGATGCGACCGCGCAGCGCCTCGTCGCCGAGCGCGAGGATCTCCGCGGCGAGGATCGCGGCGTTCGCGGCGCCCGCCTCGCCGATCGCGACGGTGGCGACGGGCACGCCGCGCGGCATCTGCACGGTGGAGAGGAGCGCGTCGAGGCCACCGGCGATCGCGTTCGGCGACGCGAGCGGGACGCCGATGACCGGAAGGGTCTGGTGCGCCGCGACCGCGCCGGCGAGGTGCGCCGCGCCCCCGGCCGCCGCGATGACGACCTTCACGCCGCGTCCCGCGAGGCCCTTCGACCACTCACGCACCTCGTCGGGCGTGCGATGCGCGGAGAGGACGCGGGTCTCGTGCTCGATGCCGAGGCCGCGCAGGGTCTCTTCCGCGACGGCCATGATCGGCGCATCGCTCGAGCTGCCCATGACGATCGCCACCTGCGCGCTCATGCCGTGATCTGCACCCGGCCCTCCGTAGCGGCGATGTCCGAACGATAGAACCTGCCCTTCCACTCGATCCGCTCGGCTGCGAGGTACGCCTTGCTGCGCGCGTGCGCTGGTGTGTCACCCTGCGCGACGACGTGCAGGACACGCCCACCGGCGGTCACGAAGCCGCCTTTGGGCGAGCGCTGCGTGCCGGCGTGGAAGGTCCACACGTCGTCCGGGAGATCGCCGATCGAGATCTCGTCGCCGATGCGGGGCCGTCCGGGGTACCCCTCGGCGCAGAGTGCGACGTCGACATACGCACGCTGGCTGAACCGGATCGGATGGGTGTGCACGTACGCGGCGAGGCGGCCGTCGCCAACGGCCTGCATGAGCTTCGCGAAGTCGCCACCGATGCGCGGCAGGATGACCTGGGCCTCCGGATCTCCGAACCGCGCGTTGAACTCGATGACCTTCCAGCCATCGGCGGTCTTCATCAGCCCCGCGTAGAGCACGCCCCGGTACGGCGTGCCGCGCTCGACCAGGAGCCGGGCGACGGGCCCGATGAGCCGCTCGGCGAGGGGCTGGGCGTCGTCGTCTGGGAGCACGCTGGTCGGCGAGTACGCGCCCATCCCGCCGGTGTTGGGTCCGGTGTCGCCGTCGCCCACGCGTTTGTGATCGCGCGCCGGAGGGAGCGCGACGACCGTCTCGCCGTCGACGAGCGCGTGGAGCGATGCCTCTTCCCCTTCGAGGACCTCCTCCAAGAGCACCGTCCCCGACGTGATCGGGTCATGCGACAGCGCGAGGTCGGCTTCCGCACGGTCGCGCGCGACCACCACGCCCTTGCCCGCCGCCAGGCCGTCGGCCTTCACGACGACCGGTCCGTCGAGGAGCCCGGCGCGCGCCGTCGCCGCATCCGGGAACGTACGGAACGCCGCGGTCGGCACGCCGGCCGCGTTCAGGATCTCCTTCGCGAACGACTTGCTCCATTCGAGCTTCGCCGCCTCGCGCGACGGGCACACGACCGTGACGCCGGTGCGGCGCAGCACATCGCCGACGCCCGATGCGATGAGCTCATCGGGCCCGACGATGACGAGGTCGATGAACGACGCGGCGATGTGCTGCTCCAGCCGGCCACTCCGGTCGATCGGGATATCGAGCGTGCGCGAGAAGAGCGACATCGCCGGATTCCCGGGGATCACGTCGATGGTCGTCACGCTGTCGCAGCGGGCCAGCCGCCACGCGATCGCGTACTCCCGTCCACCGCCGCCCAGGACGAGCGCGTTGAGGCCGACTCCGCTGTGCGACCGCGCCGGGCTGCGGCCCGCGCGCTGCGCGGCGATGAGCCGCCGCATGCGCTCGCTGTCGCTCAACCACTTCACGGGACTACTCCCATTCCTGCTCGATCTCGTGGCTCACGCCACGTGACCAGTTCAAGACTGATGGTGTTCGCTCGGTGCGGCAAGGCCACAGCTCGCTCACTCCCATTCGATCGTCGCCGGAGGTTTCGACGAGATGTCGTACACCACGCGGTTCACCGCGCTCACCTCGTTGACGATGCGCGTCGAGATGCGGGCGAGCACGTCGTACGGGATGCGCGCCCAGTCGGCGGTCATGAAATCGTCGGTCGTGACCGCGCGCAGCGCCACGAGGAAGCCGTAGGTCCGGAAGTCGCCCATGACGCCGACACTTTGCACCGGGGTCAGCACCGCGAAGGCCTGCGCGATCGAGCGGTACAGATCGGCCGCGCGCAGCTCCTCGAGGAAGATCGCGTCCGCGCGCCGCAGGACGTCCAGCCGCTCCTTCGTGAGCTCGCCGATGACCCGCACCGCGAGGCCAGGACCCGGGAACGGGTGGCGCCACAGGATCTCCTCGGGGATCCCGAGCTCCGCGCCGACGCGGCGCACCTCGTCCTTGAACAGACGGCGAAGGGGCTCGACGACCTCGAGCGACATGACGTCCGGCAACCCGCCGACGTTGTGGTGGGTCTTGATCCGCGCGCTCGTCTTGCTGTCCTTCGAGCGCGACTCGATGACGTCCGGGTAGATCGTCCCCTGCACGAGGAGATCCACCTGACCGATCCGCTTCGCCTCTTCCTCGAAGCAACGGATGAACTCCTCACCGATGATCGCGCGTTTGCGCTCCGGATCGGCCACGCCGGCCAGCTTGCCGAGAAAGCGTGCCTCCGCGTACACCGGCACGAGCCGCAGACGCGGGCCGAACGTCGCGACGACCTGTTCCGCCTCCCGCTCGCGGAGCATCCCGGTGTCGATGAACACGCAGGTCAGGCGGTCGCCGATCGCGCGCGCGACCAGCGCCGCGGCCACCGCGGAGTCCACGCCCCCGGAGAGCGCGAGGATCGCGTGGCGATCGCCGATGACGCGTCGCAGCTCCGCGACGGATTCCTCCACGAACGCCGCCGGTGTCCAATCGCCCGTGGCGCCGCAGACACCCAGGACGAAGTTGCGCAGGATCTCGGCACCGTGCGCGGTATGCGCGACCTCCGGGTGGAATTGGACGCCGAAGCGCCGCGAGCCGTCGCTCATCGCGGCGGCGGCGAGCCGGTCGGTGCTCGCGGCGGCGTGAAATCCGTCGGGCAGCGTCTTCACCGAGTCGCCGTGGCTCATCCACGCTCGCTCGGATCCCGCCAGGCCGTCGAAGATGCCGGTGCGGTCCTGCACGGTGACGGTCGCGGGTCCGAACTCGCGCTTGCCCTCCGCGACGACCGTGCCGCCGGGAAGGACGTGGGCCATGAGGTGCATCCCATAGCAGATGCCGAGCACCGGGAACCGGCCATCGAGGATCGCCGGATCGACGAGCGGCGCACCATCGTCGTATACGCTCGCGGGCCCGCCGGACAGGATCACGCCGATGACGCCTCGCGCGGCCAGCTCGGCGGCGGCCACGTCGTGCGGGAAGATCTCGCAGTAGACCCGCGACTCACGCACACGTCGCGCGATGAGCTGCACGTACTGCCCGCCGTAGTCGAGCACCGCGATGGTCTCGCGCGCGAGGCCGGCTCCGGCCCCGGCCTTCGTATCGGAGCGCGCACCGGCGGTCACCATCTCAGTACTGCGTCGCACCCGTGAAGGTGAATGCCCCGAGGTGCAGCGCCGGCACGCGGAACGAGCTGACCTGCGGACCGAATTGCTCGCCGGGCACCAGCAGCGCGAGCTCCGATCCGATCCCGAGCGTGCCGCCGAGGGCATCGTGGTACGACTGGGTGAAGCGGAAATTCTTGACCGGGTACGCGATCTGGCCGTCCTCGATCGCGAACGTGCCGTCGCGGGTCATGCCGGTGACGATCGTGCGCAGCTGGTGGACCCAGCGCGTGTACCAGAACCGCGTGACCAGCACCCCCTTCGTGCAGCTTCGGATCAGCTCTTCACGGGTCCGATCCCCCGGCTCGAGCCGGAGATGCATCGGGGCCGATGGTTGGAACGGATTCGGCGGAAGCGCGTGTCCGGTGTTGTGCTGGCCGGTCCGGTGGGCGGTCTGCGAGTCGTAGACGACGGCCTTCGCGACGCCGCGCTCGATGAGCGTCACGCGCTCCGACGGCTGACCCTCGAGGTCGAATGCCCGCGGGAGGCCGTTCGGATCGAATGGGTCGTCCACGAGCGTGATGTCACCGGTGACCTTCTGGCCGAGCCTGCCGGCGACGAACGAGCGCCCTTCCTCGACGGCGAGGCCGGTGAGCTGCGAGCCGAGGAAGCCGACCATGTCGCGCACGGCGTACGGCTCGAGGATCACCTCGTGCGTGCCGGGCGAAAGGTCGCGCGGCTTCTGGGCCGCCTTCGCCTTGTCGACCGCCTCGCGTGCGCAGCCGGCGATGTCGAGGGTGCCGAAATCGAGCGACAGCCGCTGGGCGAACGCCGAGCCGGCGGCGCCGAGGGCCGCGAGCTCGGCGTCGCTCGTCGTCGCGGGCGCGTACGCCCACACGCCCTGCGAGCTCGCGATCGCGAGCTCCTGCACGTTCGTCGAGACGTAGCCGGCGGCGCTCAACGACGCGCCGCGAGCCGCGTCACACAGCTGCTTCACCGCGCGCGCGCGATCGAGCGGCGTCGCGTCGGCCGTTCGCTCCACGAACGCGCTCGGCGCCCCGCTGAGCTGACGATCGCCCGGCAGCCCGCCGAAGGTCGGATTCTCGGGCGTGATCTTCGCGAGCTCCGACGCGTCGCGCGCGGCACGGCGGATGCCCTCGTCGTCGAGTCGATCCGTCGTGACCATCGCGACGCGCGTGCCGCGGACGACGCGCACGCGCAGCTCGGCCTCGCGGCTCACGACGTTCTGGTGGATCGCCGCGTTCGCGAACCGGGTGAGCGACGCGTTGCGCGCGACGATGACGGCCTCGGCCTGGTCACCGTCGACCGCCCGAAGGGCCTTCTCGCAGAGTGCCTTGAGCGGACCCTCGCCCAAGGTGACGCCGCTCGTCGCTCGACTCACGAGACCCTGCTCCATCTCGCCTTCGGCGAGACACGCTCACGGCTGATGGACTCGCTCCTCGCGGCACAGCCGCTCGTCGCTCGACTCACGAGACCACCCCCACGCGCACGTCGCGGAAGCGTGCGGGCGCCGCGCCGTGGCCGGTGTGGCCGATCTGACCGGGCTGGCCCTTGCCGCAGTTGGGCGTGCCCCACATCACCCACTCCGACTCGGAGCACACGGCGTCGCAGCTGCCCCAGAACTCCGGCGTGATGCCGGTATACGTGGGGTTGCGCAGCATCGCGCCGCGTTTGCCGTTCTTGATCTCCCACCCGACCTGCGTGCCGAACTGGAAGTTGAGCCGCCGGTCGTCGATCGACCACGAACGGTTCGTGTCCATGTAGATGCCGTCGTCGGTGTCGGCGATGAGATCCTCGAGCGTCCCGGCGCTCCCCGGCATCACCGAGACGTTCGTCATCCGGATGAGCGGGAGCCGGGCCCAGCCATCGGCCCGCATCGTACCGTTGCTCGTGGTCCCGAGCGCCGCCGCGGTCTCGCGGGACATGAGGTAGCCGACGAAGATCCCATCCTTTACGGCCCACCCCTCGCTCGCCGGCACGCCCTCGTCGTCATAGCCGAACGTCCCGAGGCCGCCCTGGCGGGTCGAGTCGATCGCGATGTTCACATGCTCGCTCCCATAGCGGAACGATCCGAGGCGATCGGTGGTGAGGAACGAGGTGCCCGCGAACGCGGCCTCCGTGCCGAGCGCGCGGTCGAGCTCGATCGGATGACCGCAGCTCTCGTGGCACTGGAGCATGAGCTGGTTCGAGCTGAGGATGACCGAGGTGCGGATGTCCTGGGGGCACTGCTTCGCCGACAGCAGCGCGACCGCCTCGTCCGCGATGCGCGGGGCGTTGTTCGCGAAATCCCACTTGAGCGCGTACTCCCAACCGGCGGTGTTCTGGCTGCGGCCACCCGATCCCGGATAGGTGCGGATCTGCTGCTCGCCGTTGCCGACGGACTCGGCGGCGATCGAGGCGCCGGTCTCATAGAGCGTCTGCGCGATGTCCGCGCCCTCGCTCGACAGGAACAGCTTCTCCTCTCTCCAGATCTCGTACGACGAGCGGGTGGTGCGGAGCGTCGGTTGCGCCCGCTGCATCGCCGCGTCGGCATCGAGCAGCAGCTGGACGCGGTCCTCGAAGCGCACCGTCCACGGATCGATCTCGATCGGCGTGGTGTACGTCGCGGTCACCGGCTTGACCGCGGCGAGCCGTGCGTCCTCGCGCGTCGTGAGGGCGGAAGCGCGCGCGACCTCGACGGCGAGCGCCGCGACGCGATCGGCCTCGGCGCCGGTGAGGATCGGCGATGCGGCGAAGCCCCAGGCGCCATCGGCGATGGCCCGGACGGAGAAGCCGTACGTGTCCGAGCGGTCGACGTGCTCGAGGTGCCCGTTCTTCACCTGCACGTCCTCGACCGCGCGGCGCACGAAACGCACGTCGGCGTAGGTCGCGCCACGGGCGCGGACGGTATCGAGCGCGCGGCGGGCGAGGTCCCGTTCGACGGAACCGAGCATCAGGAGGTGCGGACCCGGTAGTTGGGCGCCTCGACGGTGATGCGGACGTCGTGCGGATGCGACTCGCGGAGACCGGCGCCGGAGATGCGCACGAAGCGCGCCTTCGCGCGGAGGTCCTCGACCGTCGCGGCGCCGACATAGCCCATCCCGGCGCGCAGGCCGCCGACGAGCTGATGGACGAACGGCTCCAGCGCGCCGCGCGCGGGCACGCGTCCCTCGATGCCCTCCGGTACGAGCTTGCTGAACTCGGCGACGTCGCCCTGCCCGTAGCGATCGCGTGACGTCTGCCGCGCCTGCATCGCGCCCATCGAGCCCATGCCGCGGTACGACTTGAAGGGTCCGTCGTCGGTGTCCACGACCTCGCCCGGGGATTCGTCCACGCCCGCGAGGAGGCCGCCGAGCATCACGGTGTGCGCGCCCGCGCCAAGGGCTTTCGCGATATCGCCGGACTCCTGGATCCCACCATCCGCGCAGATCGGGACGCCGGACTTCGCCGCCGCGTTCGCGCAGTCGTAGATGGCGGTGATCTGCGGCATGCCGGCACCCGCGACGACGCGCGTCGTGCAGATCGCGCCGGGGCCCATCCCGACCTTGACGCCATCGGCGCCCGCGGCGATGAGCTCCTCGGCGCCCGCGGCGGTCGCGACGTTCCCCGCGACCACCTGCACGCGGTGACGGGCCTTCACCCGCTCGACCATCAGGATCACCGCGGCGGAGTGGCCGTGCGCGGTGTCGACGAAGATCACGTCGATCCCCGCGGCGACGAGCGCGCTCACGCGTTCGTCAGCATCGCCGGAGACACCGACCGCCGCGCCGACGCGCACACCGGCGGCCTTGCACTCCTTGGTCTGGGTGGCCTGCTGATCGACGGTGAGGTTGCGATGGAGGACGCCCATGCCGCCCAGCCGCCCGAGGGCGATGGCCATGCGCGCTTCGGTGACCGTGTCCATGGCCGCCGAGAGCAGCGGGATGTCGAGGGCGAGCTCGCGCGTGAGGAAGGAGCGGGTGGAGACCTGCGTGGGGAGGACGTCGCTGCGGGCAGGGATGAGGAGGACATCGTCGAAGGCGAGCCCTTCGGTACCGAACTTGTCCTCCGGGGTCACTCCGCCGCCCTCACCCGCTCAAGTGTACCGAGCGGGACGAGCCGCTACTTGGCCTTGGTCGGTCCGACGACGGCGCTGCTCGCGCTCAGGTTGCCCGCGTTGTCCTTCGTCACCACGTACGCGCAATAGGAGGAGGTGTTGACCAGGCCGGTGATCTGGTAGCTCGTGACCGCGCCGATCACGGCCGAGTTCGGATAGGTCGCACCGGCACAGGTCGCGACGGCATTCGACCAGTAGACCGTGTATCCGGCGACGCCGGACAGTGCGTCCGTCCCCGCGGTCCAGGCGAGATCGACGGTCACCGGCGCTCCACCGGCCCCGCTCGAGGCGCTGAGGCCGGTCACGGCGGTCGGTGCGGTGAGGTCGATCCCGAAGCTCACGGTCGTGTTGCCGGAGGCGTTGCCCACCGCGTCGGCGCCCGAGTAGACGACGCTGTGCGCGGCGCTCTGGCCGCTGACCGTGACGGTGCGGGGGGCCGCGGAGGTGGCGGCACCCGCGCCGTCGACGTTGGTCGTCGCGGTGCCCATGCCCACGCCCGCGCCGTCGGTACCGCTCACCACGAAGGTCACCGATCCGTTGTACCAAGCCGCACACGCCCCGCCGTTGCAGGTCGCGGACATGGTCGGCGCGGTGCGGTCGGACTTGTTGCTCATCGCCGCGCTGTTGCCGGAGGTGAAGAAGCCGGCACCCTGCGCGATCTTCGTCTGGATGACGTACTCGTAGGTGCCGTCGGCGCCCGGCGTGTCGCTGTAGGTCAGGCCCGCGGTGGTGCCGATCTGCGCGTAGGGGCCGCCGACCGGTCCGCGGAGCACGAGATAGGTCAGGGTGTGCGAGCCCGCCGGCGAGGTCGTCGCCGTCCACACGAGGTCGATCCGGCCGGCGATGGCCGAGGTCACGCTCGTGAACGACGCCGGCGGCGTGACGTTCTGGGTGTTCAGGATCTCCCCCGGGTTCGTGGTCGTCCCGGTGAAGCTCGCGCCGGAGTCCCCGGTCGAGAGACCGACGATCGCCGTGCTCACGAGCACGACGAAGGCGGCGGTGACGATCCGGTCGATCCGCATCAGGCGGCCCTCGCGGCGGCACCGGTGGCCTGCTGAAGCCAGCGCTCGTGATCGGCCCAGATCCGCTGCGCGTCGGCGCTCGCCGTCGTCACCCGAACGGGAGCGAGCGTCAGCGGGGTGACCGGGCGCTTCTGGACCTTCACGGCGGTCCGCACCGGCGCGGCCTTCGGTTCCTTGCGGAGGAAGACCAGCGCGGCGCAGCTGAAGAAGATGATGGCGGCGACGAGCGTCGCGCCCATCCGCCAGATGTACTGCATCCAGGCGACCGCATAGCCCAGGCCCGGGACCGCGAGCTTCACGAGGCCGACCCGGCCCGGGAAGGTGAGCGGCTCTGGGTCAGTGACCTGGTTCGCGTCGCCCTTGGTGGAGAACATCGTGCCCGTCGCGCTGCCCTCGACGCCGACGATTCGGTGGGTCGTGGTCTGGTCGTAGTGGTCGAAGGTGATGATGTCGCCGAGGTGGAGCTTGTCGGCCGTGACCGGCTGATCGATGACGAGCGAGCCCTTGTGGATCGTCGGCTCCATCGAGCCGCCGGTCACGACGAACGTCGCCATGCCGAGGGCGCGGATCCCGACGAACAGGAGCGAGAACGCGAAGAGCACGACGATGAGGCCGCTGATCGTGATCTTGATCGCTTGCGTCATGTCCGTCGTGCTCCTTTCTTTTTTTCCTACCCACCCTTCGAAGGGGGGTGGGGCGGTCCCTCGCGGGACCGCCCCGATGGAGAGTTAGCGGGCGGCGCCGGCGAGCTGGGTCGCCGTGTAGGTGATCGTGAAGTCCTGGGTGAGCGTCTGGAAGGTGTTGTCAGCGGTCGCGGGGAGCGAGAAGTCGAAGGTCAGGGTGTCGGTGCCGGCCACGGCGATCGTGCCCGACGCCGCGAGGGCCATGTTCTTGAGCGCACCGGTGTACAGGACCGCCGCGCCGCGCTTGACGGTGACCTGGAGGCCGTTGGTCACATCGGTCCAGAGGGCGGTCGCGGCGGTGGCCGAGATGGCGCCCACGTAGGTGAAGCCGACGTTGCCTGAGTTCGTGATCGTCACGGTCCGGTTGGCGGTGTCGCCCGGGACCAGGTCCGAGATCGAGATCAGCGACGCCGCCGCGCTCTTGTCGTTGCTCGCGGTCAGTGTCGCCGAGCCGAAGGAGTTGCCCGGGTTGGTGGTCGTCGCGGTGAAGCTCGCGCTCGATTTGTCCGCCGTCACCGTGAGGCCGATCAGCACGAGGGCTGAGAGGGCCATGCCGGCGAGGAGGGCTGCTGGCTTGCGCATCGCTTGGTTTCCCTTTCTCTCCGCCTCGCCTGCTTTGCGGGGTCTCGCGGGCGGCTCTAACGAGGGGAACTATCTGATCTGCGGCGGATCGCTCCATCGGGCCGAAGGGGGAGACCCCCTCCTTCGCTGGTACTACCTGCCTGGTCGCGGCTAGTACCCCCGGTCACCCGCGCGGGTGAGCTACGGGAACTGGACCGCGTCGAAGACGAGCGTGAGGTCCTGGACCAGACCCTGGAACGTGTTCGAGGCGCTCGCCGGGAAGTCGAACGTGTACCGGAGGAGCTCGGTGCCGCCGGGGGCGAGCGTGGTCGGGCCGGCCAGGACGCCGAGGCCTGAGAGCGGGCCCGCGTACAGGACCGCACCGCCCGAGGTGCGCACGGTGAGCTGCAGGCCGAGGGTCGGGTCGGTCCACAGGGCCGTCGAGGCGGTCTGGCTGGCCGAGACCGCGTACCGGAAGGCGAGCGTGCCGGAGTTCAGCACGGTGATCGTGCGATCCACCGAGTCCCCCGGAACGAGGTCGGCGAGGTCGACGATCGCCGTGCCGCCGCGATCGGTCGAGATCGCGAGCGGCGCGGGGGTCGGCGTGCCGGTCGGGGTCGGGCTCGGCGTCACGGTCGGCGCGGGCGTCGGGATCGGGCCACCGGTCGGAGCCGGGGCGATCGACGGGGGCGCCGTCGAAGCAGGTGGCGATGTCGTCCCGGCCGGTGCCGGCGTCGCGGTGGGCGTCGGCTGCGCCGCCGGCGCGCTCGAAGGCGTCGGTCCCGCGACCGAGGACGGCGCGCTCGCAGGGCCGGACGGCGGTGCCGACCGCATGGTGACCGCGTCCGGGGACGGGGCGAAGAACGTCGGGGCGTTGTCGTGGATCGCAACGACGAGCCCGCCCAGGAACGGAATGCTCGAAATGTCGGGCTGCTGGGCATCGGGAACGAGCGCGCGCACCGCGCGCAGCCCGTCGATGCCGGCGTACGACTCGTCCGCGGTCACGATCAGCGCGACGGTCAAGATGCCCGCGAGGCCCATTCCGAGGAACAGCCACCCGCGCAGATCGAGCAGGCCGAGGCGCCGCGCGCGCCGTTCGTCCGGTCGCGCCGGATGGAGCTCGAAGACCTCGTTGGGCAGATAGGGACCCATGGCGGTAAGGATGTCGAGGGGTCGCTGCCGAGGGAATGGACGCGTGGGTGGATTCGCTCCCCCGCAGGTACTAGCGGAGGTACTAGCCCGGGCCTGGCTAGCTCGAGCTGCGCCGGGCGGCGATCTTCTCCGCGTACGCGGTCGTCGCGGCGCCGCCCCATTCACGGAGACCCTCGATCCGGGCCTTGCTCCAGGCGCGGGCACGCCAGGCGAAGACGGAGCTCGTGACGAGGCTCACCAGGACCGCGGCCGGGAGGATGTCCGGCTGGAGGTCGAGGAACAGGTCGATCCGGTGCGCGATGATGCCGAGCCCGATGAACACGACGATCTCGACCTCGAGCAGGAGCAACAGGAAGACGAACGCGAACGAGACGACCCCGAAGGACCGTTTCGCGTTGTACGGGAAGGCGATGTCGCCGAGGCCCACGAGCGAAGATGATGGCGCATCCGCACGCGCGGGAAAATCCCCCTAGCTGAGGAGCGTGGCGCTCCGCTCGGGCCCGACGCCGACCATCCCGATCGGCGCGCCAACGGTCTCCTCGATCCGCTTCAGGTACGCCCGGGCGCCGGGCGGCAGCTGCGACTGTTCGCGCATTGCACCGATGTCCTGGGACCAGCCACGCAACCGCTCGTAGTGCGGGGTCACGCGATCGAGCAGCTTCGTCGGCGGCATGTCCGCCGTGAGGCGACCGTCCAGCTCGTAGGCGGTGCAGAACGGGATCTCTTCGTACGTGCCGAGCATGTCGAGCTTCGTGACCGCGAGCTCGGTGAACGCGTTCAGCCGTTGCGCGTGGCGCGCCGCGACCGCGTCGAACCAACCGATGCGGCGCGGCCGGCCGGTCGTCGCTCCGTACTCCTCCGCGCGCTCGCGCAGTGTGTTCGCGGCCTCGCCGGCGAGCTCGGTCGGGAACGGACCTTCGCCCACCGCGGTGCTGTACGCCTTCACGACGCCGATGACGCGCGTGATGAAGCGCGCCGGGATGCCCGCGCCGATCGTGGCGAATCCCGCGAGCGGATTGCTGGAGGTCACATACGGATAGATGCCCCAGTCGAGATCGCGCATCGCGCCGAGCTGGCCTTCGAGGAGGACGCGGGCATCGGTCGCGACCGCTCGCTCGACGAGCGGCAGTGTGTCGGCGATGCGATCGCCAAGGGCGGCCGCGGCCGCGAGCACACCGTCGGCGACCGCGCGCGCGTCGAGCGGCGCGTCGCCGAACTTCGTAAGGATGACGTTCTTCGTCTCGAGCTCGTGGGCGACGCGCTCGCGGAACGACCGCTCGTCTCGCACCTCATAGATCTGGATCCCGTGCCGCGCGACCTTGTCGGCGTAGGCGGGACCGACGCCCTGACCGGTCGTGCCGAGCTTGCGCCGGCCACGCTCCCGCTCGTCGAGGCGGTCGAGCGCGACGTGCCAGGGCATGAGCAGGTGCGCGCGGTCGGAGATCCGGAGATTCGCGGTGGAGATGCCGCGCTGTTCGAGCATGCCGATCTCGTCCCGGAGGACCGCGAGATCGACGACCATGCCCGTGCCGAGCACGCACATCGCGTTCGGGTTGAAGATGCCAGAGGGAACGAGATGGAGCTTGAACGTCCCCTGCTCGTTCACGACGGTGTGCCCGGCGTTGTTGCCGCCCTGGTAGCGGATGACGAGATCCGCCTCCTGCGCGAGGAGGTCCGTGATCTTTCCCTTGCCCTCGTCGCCCCACTGCGCTCCGACGATGGCGGTCACCGGCACGTGACGGAATGCTAGTGGAACGCGGAGCGCGCGACCTCCACGGAGAGCTTCACCAGCTCGACCGCGGTGAGCGTGCGGGCGGGCTCGCGCAGCCACCAGGTGTTCGGGTCCCACTGGGGGTCGCGAGCCGGGTAGTTCGTGAACGTGAGGTTCTGCGGCGCGAACGCTTGCCTGAAGAGGTTCGCGGCGCGCCGCTGGTGATACGGGCTGGTCACGAGGATCGCGGACCGAAGTCCACGGGGCTTCATGAGTGCCGCGACGAGACGGGCGTTCTCCTCGGTCGTGGTGGATGACGGCTCGACCAGGATCGCCGACTCCGGAACGCCCAGCGCGACGGCGTCGCGCTTCATCAGCTCGCCGCTCGAGACCGAGGTCGGGTCCTCCGACGCGCCGGCGAAGATGATGAGCGGCGCGTAGCCGCGCTTCCAGAGGTCGACCGCCGTCTCGGTGCGAGCGCCGGTGTCGCCGGAGAGCGCGACGATCGCGTCGGCGCGCACCAGTGGATCCTCGACGTCAAGGACGTGCCCGATGGCCACCGGGAAAAAGCACGTGACGGCGATGCCGGTGAGTAAGCCGGCCAGGAATCGACGCATGGGCTGCGGTGGAGTCTAGGTCGAGACCTGATCCTGGGTGGTGCCGCGACGCGCCTCGAAGCACGTGCTGCAGTACACCGGTCGATCGCTTCGCGGCGCGAACGGCACCTGACCGGCCTGAGCGCACGAGCTGCACACGATGTCGTGCATGTTCTGCGCGCGCTGCGCGGCGCGTTCAGCCTTGGCCTTCTGACGGCAGTCGGGGCAGCGCTGCGGCTCGTGCAGAAGACCCTTCTGCTGGTAGAACTCCTGCTCGCCCGAGGTCCACGCGAACGCGTTCCCGCATTCGCGGCAGCTCAGCGATCGATCCGCGAAGGACATTGCTCCCGTGCTCCCGGCAGAAAAGTACTCCCAGCAGGCAAGCGGGCGGCAGCGCAGTGGCTCAGCCGGCGATCGTCCGGCGGAGGCCCGCATCGAGCGGGACCGACGAGCGCCAGAGGCCCGCCCGGGCGGCCTTCGAGGAGTCGAGGCAGCTGCGCTGGATCTCCCCCTCCCGCGCGGCCGCGCGGATGACCCCCGCCGGTGGGCCGAGCAGCACGGTCAGCGCGCCGACCAGGTCGTTCACCGAGGTCGCGATGCCCGTCCCGATGTTGTACGAGCCCGTGGCGCCACGATCCTGCGCCGCGAGGATGGCGGTCACCGCATCGGCGACATAGAGGTAGTCGCGCTCGGCCGAGCCGTCGCCGTAGATGGTCAGCCGATCGCCGCGGGTCCAGCAGCCGGCGAAGATCGCGATCACGCCGCCCTCGAGGTCGGTGCGTTGCCGCGGGCCGTAGATGTTCGCGAACCGCAGCGTGACCGCGCGCAGGCCGGGAGTCGAATTCGCGAGTCGTTCGGCCTCGGCCTTGTAACGCCCATACGGCGATGGCGCGTCGATCGGACTGTCCTCCGTGGCGCAGACCGGCGTCTCGCCATAGAGGGCGCCTCCGGTCGAGACGTTCACGAACGACGACGCGCCGGACTGCTGCGCGATGTCGAGCGCGTTCGACGTGCCGTTGACGATCACCCGGTGATAGAGCGCCGGCTGCTCGATCGACTCCATGACCTTCGTCTTCGCGGCCGCGTGGATCACCGCGTCGAAGCGCTCGCCGGCCAGCTCGTCGCGCACGCGCTCGCGATCGCCGATGTCGGCGACGACGATGGGCACCGCGGGATCGAGGTTGGCCCGAGCGCCGGTCGACAGATCGTCGAGCACGGTGACCTCGTCGCCGCGCGCGCGCAGCGCATCGACGATGTGCGAACCGAAGAATCCGGCGCCACCGGTGACCAGCGCCTTCACTTCAATTGGAGGAGTGGATGGGATCGACTCCGCCGGAAACATTGCGAGTTATCCACGCTTGTCCACATCATCACGCTTAACGCTCTCCAGTGAATTCAGCGTCCGAGGTCCGAATTCATCCACGGTTGTGGACACCAATTCTGTGGACAGCATTTGTAAAAACGACGTGACAGGATCGCTGCCGGAAGTAACGCTCGGCAGCAGCTAGCAAGGGGAGACCGACCTCATCTTCGATGACAAGTTCGTGTTTAGCTGTCTGCTCGCAGAATAGAACGGATGATCGGTATTATAACTGTTGTGGATAACTCCGGACGCCGCATCCGTGATCAGTAGTTGACCGTCCCGTCGCCAAGCCCAGCACCGCCGAGCGCCCCGCACGATGTCGATTCTGAGCGCCGAGTTCTTGGTGCGCTCCTGATCGATCGTGACGCGATCTACAAGATCGTCGACGCCCTCGATCCGGACGACTTCTTCGCCCCGGGCAACCGGCGCATCTATATGGCGCTTAACGCCTTACTTGAACGCCAAGAACAGATTGATCGGCTGACCGCCCAGCTCGAGTTGACGCGCAGGGACGAGCTCGAGCAAGTTGGTGGAGTCGGCTATCTCGCCGAACTCAGTTCGTGCGTGAACACCGCGATGGACATCGAACGCGATGCGCACATCGTCAAGGAAAAGTCGCTTCTCCGAAGTCTGCTGAATGCAGCACTCGAGACATCCGCAGACGCGTATGAAGAGCCCACGGACATCTCTTTGACCCTGGATCGAGCCGAACAGCGGATCTTCAGCCTCCGAGACAGGACCAAGCGGGCCCAGCTCAGACACATCCGACATGCGCTGAACGAAAACTACGAGCGGCTGACGCGTCGAATGGAGCATCCGACGGAGTTGAGCGGTCTGCCCAGCGGATTCAAGGAGATCGACCGTTTCACCGAGGGTTTCAACCCGGGAGAACTAGTTGTCATCGCAGCGCGCCCTGCCGTTGGTAAGACAAGTTTGGCTCTGGCCATCGCATACAACGTCGCTCGTGCGATGACCGCCGCTCTGGTGTTCTCGCTCGAAATGGACACGAAACAAATCGTCGCACGATTTCTCGGTCTCACCGGCCAGACTAATCTCCTCACGCTGCGGACCGGCGCTGACATCCTGAACACCGAAGCGGCGGCGCACCTACGCAACTTACAAATCTTCGTCGACGACACCCCTGGTCTGTCGATCATGGAACTGCGTACGAAGGCTCGCCGCGTGGCGAGCGTTCAGCCAATTGGAGCCATCATCGTCGACTACTTGCAGCTCATGCGCACTGACGAGCACGAGGAGAACCGGGTACAGGAAGTTTCGACGATCACCCGCAATCTCAAGTCGCTAGCGCGCGAGCTCAATACGGTCGTTATCGCACTGTCGCAACTCTCGCGTGCAGCCGGTGATGCCGGATTGGAACCACGCCTGTCGACTCTCCGCGAATCCGGTTCGATCGAACAGGACGCAGATGTCGTCCTCATGCTGTGGAATGACAAGGCGGAGCTGCCGACCGGCGCACCACGGCTCGTTCACGGCGCCATCGCCAAGAACCGCAACGGACCGACAGGACCGTTCCAGCTCTACTTCGAGAG
>DATCOD010000185.1:0-2245 GCA_036564905.1 Candidatus Limnocylindria bacterium | reverse complement strand
CTCGCACGGCCTGTACCCGTGTCTGAACGTCGTGTGCGAGGGACCGGGGATCGCCGGCGCCGTGCTGCTCCGGGGCGCCGAGCCGATCTGGGGCGTGACCGACGATCCGCGTCGGCTCGCGGGGCCCGGCCTACTCTGCCTCGCGATGGGCCTGACGACGGCACAGACGAACCTGGACCTCGTGCGCTCGGAGCTCTCGATCCGTGACGCGCCCGCTGTCCCCCCGCGCGCGACTTCGCGCGGTCCGCGGATCGGGCTTTCGCCCGGACCGACGTTCGCCGAGCCGTGGCGGTTCTGGGTCACCGGATCGAACGGGGTATCCCGCCGGTGACGACCGAGAAGACCCTTGGGACGCTCGAGTTCGCTGCCGTGCGCGCCCTCCTCGCCGATCGAACGTCGTTCACCCCTGGCCGCGAGCGCGCGCTCGAGCTCGAGCCGGAGACGGATCTGGCGGCCGCGGAACGCCTGCAGGACGAGACCGCCGCGGCGAAGGCCCTGATCCGGGCGATGCCGTCGGCCGGATTGCGCGGCGCGGAGGACATCCGCCATGCGCTGCGCCGCGCGGACCTCGGCGGGATCCTCGATCCGGAGCAGCTGCTGTCGATCGGCGCCACCGTCCGCGCGGCCCAGGCACTTTTCTCGGACGTCCATGGCACGCCGCCGCTCGCCGCGCGCGCGCGGTTCGCGCGCCCTCCGACGGCGGTCGCCGATGGGATCGACCACGCGATCGGTGGGACCGGCGAGGTGCTCGACCGCGCGAGCGCCGCGCTCACGACGGCTCGGTCCGAGCTGCGCGCCGCGCAAGCCGGACTGCAGCGACGCCTCGACGGGCTCCTGCGCTCGGACCTGGCCCGGTATCTCCAGGATCCGATCGTGACCCAGCGCGGCGGGCGCTACGTCGTGCCGGTGAAGTCCGAGTACCGCGGCGCGGTGAAGGGGATCGTGCACGACTCGTCCGCCAGCGGTGCGACGGTGTTCATCGAGCCGCTCGAGGTCCTCGAGGCGAACAACCGGGTCCGCGAGGCCGAGCTCGCCGAGCAGCAGGAGGTCCAGCGGATCCTCGACGGCCTCTCGCGGACGGTCGAGCGCGCGAGCGAGGACCTGCACGCGACCATCGAGGCGCTCACGGCGCTCGACGTCATCTTCGCGAAGGCCCAGCTGGCCGAAGCGCTCGGCGGCGAGCGGCCGGCGCTGAACGACCAGGGCCGGCTCGACATCATCGCGGCGCGGCATCCGCTGCTCATCGAGCAGGGCACGCCGGTTGTCCCGATCGACGTGCGCCTCGGCACCGACTTCCGGGTGCTCGTGATCACCGGGCCGAACACCGGCGGCAAGACCGTCACGCTCAAGACGATCGGACTGTTCACGCTGATGGGCGCGGCCGGGCTGCAGGTCCCCGCGGAGCGCGGCAGCGCGGTCCCGGTGGTCCGGCGGATCTTCGCCGACATCGGGGACGAGCAATCCATCGCGCAATCGCTCTCGACGTTCTCGTCGCACATGCGCAACGTCGTCGCGACCCTGGCCGAGGCGGAGGCCGGCGACCTCGCGCTCCTCGACGAGGTCGGCGCGGGCACCGACCCGGATGAAGGCGCGGCGCTCGCGATGGCCATCCTCGAGACGCTCCTCGCCCGCGGCGTCCTCGTCGCGGCATCGACGCACTATCCGGAGCTCAAGGCGTTCGCGCTGAACACGCCCGGCGTCACCAACGCGAGCGTGGAGTTCGACGCCGAGACGCTGCGTCCGACGTATCGCGTGCATGTCGGCCTGCCCGGCGCGTCGAACGCGTTCGCCATCGCCGGGCGGCTCGGCCTCGCGCAGGAGGTGCTGGGCCGGGCCGAGACGCATCTGTCGGATCTGCATCGATCGCTCGAGCGCACCCTGCGCGAGGCCGAGCGGCACCGCACCGAGCTCGCGTCGTCGCTCGAGGAGGCTCGGATCGCGACGGTCGATGCGACGAAGGCCATGGCCCAGGCCGAAGGGGAGGCGGAGCGGATCCGCGAGCAGGCGCGCGAATCGCTGAAGCGCGCCCGAGCCGATGCCGACGAGCTCATCCTCCAGGCCCGCCGCGCGCTGCGCCAGGCGGAGTCGGCCCGCGATGAGGCCGCGAAGCGCAACCTCGTCGACGACGCGCGCACAGCGCTCCGCGCCGCCGAGGCGACCCGCGATGCTGCTACGCCCGCGCCGCGGCCGGCGGTGCTCCACGAGATCGCGGTCGGCGCGCCGGTGCTCGTGGACGGCGTGAGCG
>DATCOD010000184.1:0-9235 GCA_036564905.1 Candidatus Limnocylindria bacterium | reverse complement strand
GATCGAGGGCGATGTCCGGCGCTGCCGCCGACGCGAGTGCAGCGAGCCGCTCGTCGTGGAATGCCGCGATCGGGCCGAGGCCCGCGTCCTCTCTGGCGAGCTCTCGCCAGCGGGCGCGGGCCTCGTCGAATTCGAGCTGGGTCGGGACGTCTAGCTCTGGACGAAGGAGATCGCGGAGAAGAACACCGCGTATCGGAACGCCAGCACCCCGACCAGCACGAGCAGGCCGATCACGGACGCCGACGCGTTCGGCATCGGGATGAGGCGCCGAGGCGAGAGGGTCAGGAGTGGCACGAGGAGCCCGAGCCCGACGGCGCCGATCCAGAACACCGGGCCGACGAATTCGTGGACGCTCGCGACGAGTGCCGCCAGGGAGCCATCCTGCTGCGTCGCCAGGCTTCCTAGGAACAGCACGAGGACCACGGCGCTCACGGCCGCCGCATAGAAGAGCGCCGTTCGAAGCGCCGCCGAGGTGCGGGTGGCGCCCATCCGATCGCTCACGATGAGCGCGACTGCCATGCCGGACAGCTCGCTGATGCAGATGAACAAGGCTCCCATCAGCCAGGTGTCCGACCAGACGCCTTGATTCGTCACATTCAGGAGCACCCCGCTGTAGCCCGAGACGACGAGCGCGAACAGCTCGCCGATGGCGAGCACGACGATGTTGTGGGTGACCGGCTCGAGCCACCCGAACCGTATCCGCCCGCTGTGGTGCAGCGCGTCCGCGAAGGCGAGCGCTGCGAACGCGCCGAAGACCACCATCGCCCACGAGCCCCAGTTCATCGGGGAGTTCGAGTTGAACATGAGCGGGCCGGGCCGCTCGGCCGCCGCCGGGTTCGTGAACAGCAGGTTGAGGAACCGGCCGGGCTGTCCGAGGTCGACGATGAGCAGCAGCGGCACGATGAGCATGAGCGGCAGCGGGACGAACCCGAGCCGGTGCGCGACGGCCTGGTCACGCTTGTCGCCCGCGAAATGGATCAGCCCCATGGCCGCGTAGGCGCCGGACGCGATGCCGGCGATGAAGAGCGCGATCGTGATCGGCCATTCCCACTCGGGTGGGAGGACGTACCTAGTTGGCATTCCGCACCTCCGCGTCCGCCGCGTTCTCGTTCATGCGGTCGCGGCGGAACGCCGCGAGCCCGGCGACGCCGAGCACCGCCGCGGAGATGAGCGCCACGCCCGCCGAGGGCACGAAGTTCCGCTGCGGCAGGGCCGCGTGCGCCGGCAGCCCATAGACCTCAGGCTTGTCGAGGAGGAGGTAGAAGACGTTCAGGCCGCCGACGACCTCGACATCCTTCACCGCGGTGCCCTTGTTCGGGCCGGCGGTGATCTTGCCGGTATTCCCGAGATCCCAGCCATAGATGTAGGCGTCGGTCTGGCCACGGGCGTGGAGCGCCTTCACGCGATCGTTGGCCATGGTCTGGAGCTCGCTCACGGTGCCGAAGGTCAGCGACGACGTTGGGCAGGCCTTCGCGCAGGCCGTCCCCATGCCGACCTCGAGCCGGTCCTGGCAGAGGATGCACTTGTTCACGCGCCCGGTCCGCTGGTTGAACGCGATGACGCCGAACGGGCACGCGCCGACGCAGTAGCGGCAGCCGATGCAGACGTCCTGGTGGATGTCGACGGACCCGAACTGCGTGCGGTAGAGCGCGCCGGTCGGGCAGACCTCGAGGCAGCCGGCCTGCACGCAGTGCTTGCAGGAGTCGCTCATCATCAGCCACCGCGGGTCGGAGCGGTCGGCCGTGCTCGGGTCGGGACCGATCTGCTCGATGAACTTCACGTGCCGCCAGTTCGTGGACGACAGATGCCCGGTGTTGTCGTAGCTGTTGCCGGTGAACGCCCGGTGCTCCTTGACGGCCGCCTCGTCCTCCATCGGGAGGGGCACGCCGGGGGCCATCTCGTTCCATTGCTTGCAGGCGACCTGGCAGGCCTTGCAGCCGGTGCAGATCGACGTGTCGACGAACATGCCCCGTAGATCGCTCATGCCCGGGCCCGTCCCTTCTCGATCCGGCAGGTGAAGGCCTTGCCCTCGTGGATCGACACGTTCGGATCCGCGACGAACGAGCTCACGTTGTTGGTGATGTCGCCGGTGGCGATGCCTTGATAGCCCCAGTGCCAGGGCATCCCGATCTGGTGGACGATCGCGCCGTTCACGGTCAGTGGCCGGAGGCGCTTCGTGACGAGCGCCCGGGCTTCCGTCGTGTTGCGCTCGGTGATGACCCGCACGTAGTCGCCGTTCGCGATCCCCTTCTCCTTCGCGAGCTCGGGCGAGATCTCGACGAACAGCTCGGGCATCAGCTCGGCGAGCCAGGGGAGCCAGCGGGTCATCGTGCCCGAGAGGTGGTGCTCGGTGACGCGGTACGTCGTGATGACCGTCGGGAACTGGGTCCCGGCGAACTCGTTGTACTTGTTACCGGGCACGTCGTAGATCTTCGTGAGCGGGTTCCGGTCCTGCTTGTAGAGGAGGTTCTTCACCGGCGATTCCCACGGCTCGTAGTGCGTCGGGATCGGCCCTTCGACGGTCCCCTCGTACGCGAACAGCCAGCCCTTGCCGTCCTTCTTCAGGAGGAACGGGTCGGCCCCGGAATGGAACGCGATCCCGATGCCGTTCGGGTTCGCCGCCGCCGTCGGCGCCTTCGTCGGGGCGAAGTCGATGCCATCGCCCGGGTCGTTCTTCCAGGTCGCGGCCGCGGCATCCCAGTACGTGTACTTCTTCTTCGCGGACCACGGGTTGCCCGCGGCATCGGCCGACGCGCGGTTGTACAGCTGGTGGCGGTTCGCCGGCCAGGCCCAGCCCCAGTTCGGGCTCACCCAGCCGTCGTTCTTGCCCGGCAGCATCTCGCCCCGGTTCACGAGCGCGCCATTCACGAGCTGCAGCATGCCGGTGTAGATCCAGGCGCCGCAGGCCGTGGAGCCGTCGGACGCGAGGTTCGCGAAGCTGCTCAGGGGGTTCTTCGTCTTGTAGTCGTACCCGTTGATCTCCTTGAAGATCTTCATCGCCGACGGGTCGTCCTTGTTGATCCAGTTCGCGACCTCGGCTGGATCGGGCGCGTAGTCGAGGGTCATGTTCTTGATCCCGTCCAGGTTCTTCGCCCCCGGGCGGCCGGCGGCGTAGAGCTTCTTGAGCCGCAGGCCGAGGTCGTACCAGAAGAACAGGTCGCTGCGCGCATCGCCCGGCGGGTCGGACGCCTTGTGGTGGAACTGGATCGTCCGCTGGGTCTGGGTCATCGACCCGTCCTTCTCCGCGATGTGCGCCGCCGGGAGGAAGAAGACCTCGGTCTGGATGTCCGTCGAGCTCGCGTCGGCGTGCTTCCAGAAGACCGACGATTCGGTCTCGTAGAAGTCGAGCACGACGAGCCACTTGAGCTTCGCCATCGCGTTCCGCTGGAAGCCGGCATTCAGGCTGGTCGCCGGGTTCTGCCCGGTGAGGATCATCCCCTCGATCTTGCCCTGGCTCATCTCGACCATGACCGGTAGGTGGCTGTGGTCCCCGGTGATCTTGGGGAGCGTGTCGTAGAAGTAGTCGTTGTCGGCGGTCGCGTTGTCCCCGAACCACGCCTTCAGCTGGCTGACCATGTACGCGGGCGTGTTGGACCAGAACGACGTCGGCTGGGTCTCGGTGAGGATGTAGTTGAGGAGCGTGGTGTGCGCCTTCGACGCATCCGGCGTGTTCAGGTAGCCGGGGTGGATGTTGTAGAGGCTCGCGATGTCGGTCGAGCCCTGGATCGAGGCGTGCCCGCGGAGGGCCATGATCCCGCCGCCCGGCCGGCCGATGTTGCCAAGGAGCAGCTGGACGAGGCCGGCCGTCCGGATGAGCTGCACGCCGGTGGTGTGCTGGGTCCAGCCGACCGCGTACACGAACGCGCTCGTCTTGTCGGGGCCCGAGTTCGCGATGAGCGTGTCCGCGACCTTGATGAACAGCTCTTTCGGGGTGCCGCAGATCTTCTCCACCATGTCCGGCGTGTACCGCGCGTAGTGCTTCTTCAGGATCTGGAACACGGTGTTCGGGTCGTTGAGCGTCTTGTCCTGCAACGGTTGGCCGGGGAGGCGGTTGGCGATGAGCGCGGCGAAGTTCGCGCCCTTCACCGATCCGGACGTCAGTGGGCCACTTGTCCCGACGCCGCCTTCCTTGCCCTCGCCGGGCGCACCGCCCGCGGGCGGCTCCGGCACCCGCTCCGGCGCCTTGGTGGTCTGGTACTGCCAGGTCGCGTGGTCATAGGTGCGGGCCTGCGCGTTGTAGCCGGAGAAGAAGCCGTCGTTCTCCTCGGGGCCCTTGAATCCCGCGTTGATGAGCGTCGCCGCGTTCGTGAACGCGAGCACGTAGTCCGAGAAGTACTTCTTGTTCGTGAGGATGTAGTTCACGAGGCCGCCGAGGAACGCGATGTCGGTGCCCGAGCGGATCGGGACGTACTGGTCGCACATCGCGCTCGTGCGGGTGAACCGCGGATCGACGTGGATGAGCGTCGCGCCCTTCGCCTTGGCCTTCATCGGCCACTTGAAGCCGACCGGGTGGCACTCCGCCATGTTCGAGCCCATGAACACGATGGCGTCCGAGTGCTGCAGATCCATCTGGAAGGTGGTGCTGCCGCCGCGTCCGAACGAGACCCCCAGACCGGGGACCGTGGCGGAGTGTCATATCCGGGCTTGGTTCTCGATCCGGACGACGCCCATCATCCGGTTCACCTTCGCGATGAGGTAGTTCTCCTCGTTGTCGTTCGTCGCGCCGCCGAGGGCGAAGATGCCGGTCGCTTGGTTGATGAGCTTCCCGTTCGCGTCCTTCTCGACGAAGGTCGCGTCGCGGCTGTCGGCGTAGAGCTGGGCGATGCGGGTCATGGCCTGATCGCGGGTCATCGAGTCGGTGTCCCACTCCGTCGCTCCCGGCTTGCGATGGAGGACCTTCGTCGTGCGCAGCGGGTTCACCGCGAGCTGGAACGTCGCCGCGCCCTTCGGGCACAGGCTGCCGGTGCTGATCGGGCTGTCGGGGTTCCCCTCGATGTTCACGATCGTGGTGCGGCCGTTCTCGGTCTTCGCGTTCACGAGCGTGCCGCAGCCGACGGCGCAGTAGGGGCAGATGCTGGCGGTCTGCTTGGTGCCTTCGAGCTTGCGCCGGGCGGCGCGCTGGCTGGCGAAGGCGAGGTCGAAGCCGAGGCCCCCGAGCTCCGCGGCGGCGATCCCGGCCGAGCCGATCCCGGTCAGCTTCAGGAACTGTCGCCGCGAGGTGACGGTCTCGATGGCCATTCGACCCTCCCACGTGATGCGCCGAGCGTCCTTGGCCGGAAGGATAGTCCCGGTCTAGCCGGCGGTCGCGCCGACCTCGCGGATGAGGGCGATCAGCCGCTCCCGGGCGTTGAGGTCGGGATCGTCGAGGACCCGCTCGAACAGGGCGGCGATGACCCGGCCGACCTCCCGTCCCGGCCCGATCCCGAGCTCGCGCATCACGTCGGTGCCGTCGACCACCAGATCGTGCGGGGAAAAGGCCGTGCTTCGATCGATCTCCTCCTGGACGCGGGTCCAGAGGTCCTCGAGGGCGTACAGGCGCGGTGCACGGACCCCGCTCCCGATGTTGTCGGCCCGCCGCAGCGCGAACAGGTCCGGGATGACCTCGAGGCCGACCTTCCGGATGAACCGCCGGACGGCCGAGCCGGTCCAGTCCGACTGGTACCAGAACATGTGGTGCCGGATGAGATGCGCCACCGCCGAAACCGTGTCCTTCGGGTACTTCCACCGCCGCAGGACCCGTCGGGCGATCGCCTCGCCGACGAACTCGTGCTGGTGGAAGTGCCCGTCGGCCATCGTCTCCGGCTTTCCCACGTCGTGGAACAGGCCGGCCAGCCGGAGGACCAGGTGGGGCGGCGTTGCGTCGACCGTGATGAGCGAGTGCTCGAAGACATCCTGGGCGACCGCCTTGTCCTGGGGGATGGACTTGCAGATCTCGAGCTCGGGGCAGAGGACCGCGAGCACCCCGAGATCGGAAAGGAGACGGATCCCAGTGGACGGCCGGTCCGCCAGCAGGATCTTGTTCAGCTCCTGCTGGATCCGCTCGCCGGACAGCGCGGTCGTGAGCTGCGCGTGCGCCAGGATGGCATCCGCGGTCCCGGTCTCGATCGTCATCCGCAGCACGGTCGCGAAGCGGACCGCGCGCAGCATCCGGAGGGCATCCTCGGCGAAGCGGTCCGCCGGCACGCCGACGGCTCGCACGACCTTGGCCTCGAGATCGATCCGCCCACCAAAGGGGTCGACCAGCTCACCGCCCCCAGGCGCGGGACGCCAGGCCATCGCGTTCATCGTGAAGTCGCGGCGGGCGAGGTCCTCGTGGAGCGATTCGGTGAACGCCACCTCGTCCGGGCGGCGGTGGTCCGCGTAGTCGGCCTCGACGCGATACGTGGTCACCTCGACCTCGTGTCCCCCGCTCGACACGACGACCGTTCCGAACCGGTTCGTGTACAAGGACCGCTCGAACAGGCTCTGGATCTCGTCCGGCTTCGCGCTCGTGGCCACATCCCAGTCCTGTGGGTCGACGCCGCGGATCGCGTCGCGCACGCAGCCGCCCACGACGAACGCCTCGAAGCCGTTCGCGATCAGGGTGTCCACCACGCGCTCGACATCTTTCGGGACGGCAAGGGCGAGCGGTGCGGAGGTCATGCCAGCGAGTCTAGGAAGGGGACGCGAGCTAAATGCCGAGGTACGCGCGCTGGACCTCGGGCGAGTCGAGGAGCTCCCGGCCGGACCCGGACTTCACGATGGAGCCGGTCTCGAGCACGTATGCGCGGTGCGCGACTTCGAGCGCCTGGTGCGCGTTCTGCTCGACGAGGAGGATCGGGATGCCCTGCGCGTTGATCTCGCGCACGATCTGGAAGATCGTCTCGACCAGGATCGGGGCGAGACCGAGGGACGGCTCATCGAGCATCAGGAGCTTGGGCTTCGACATGAGCGCGCGGCCGATCGCGAGCATCTGCTGCTCGCCGCCGGAGAGCGTCCCGGCCAGCTGCGTCGTGCGCTCCTTGAGCCGGGGGAACAGCTCGAACACCCGCTCCATGTCCTTGTGGATGCCGTCCCGGTCGGTGCGAAGGAACGCGCCCATCCGGAGGTTGTCGATGACCTGCATGCGGGGGAACAATCGCCGGCCCTCAGGCGACTGGCAGATGCCGAGCCCGACGATGTCGTGCGCCGCCATGCGCCTGATGTCGCGGCCACCGAACGTGATCGAGCCGCTGGGCGGGTGCATCAGCCCGGAGATCGTGCGGAGCGTGGTGGTCTTCCCGGCGCCGTTGCTGCCGATGAGCGCGACCACCTCGCCCTGATCGACCGAGAGCGTGACGCCCCGAAGGGCACGCACGCGCCCGTAGAGCGCGTCGACGCCATTGAGCTCGAGGAGCGCCATCAGGCGCCCTTCCCGAGATATGCCTCGATGACCCGCTGGTCCTTGCGGATCGTCTCGGGCGGTCCGAGCGCGATGAGCTCGCCATGGTCGAGGACGGCGATGTTGCGCGAGATCCCCATCACGACCTTCATATCGTGCTCGATGAGGAAGACCGTGATCCCCTCACCGAGGATCTTGTCGACCAGACGCATGAGCTCCACCTTCTCCTGAGGGGTGAAGCCCGCCGCGGGCTCGTCGAGCAGGAGCAGATGCGGGCGCGTCGCGAGGGCCCGCGCGATCTCGAGCCGGCGCTGCTGGCCGTAGGCCAGGTTGCGGGCGTAGTCCTCGGCCCGCCCCTCGATGCCGACGAACTTCAGGAGCTCCATCGCCCGGTCGGTGATCGCGCGCTCCTCCTGCCGCTCGTAGCGCGTCTTGAACAGCGAATCCCACAGCTTGCTGTGGGTCCGGCAGTGCTGGCCGACGCGGACGTTGTCGAGCGCGCTCATGTACTCGAACAGGCGGATGTTCTGGAACGTCCGGGCGATCCCGAGCGCGGCCGCCTGGTGCGGCTTCGCGCCGGCGATGTCACGGCCTTCGAACACGACCCGTCCTTCGGTCGGCGGGAAGATGCCGGTGATCGAGTTGAACAACGTCGTCTTGCCCGCACCATTCGGCCCGATGAGCGCGAATACCTCACCGCGCTTGACATCGAAGGAGACGTCGTCCACGGCGACGAGACCGCCGAACCGCTTCGTGACGTGCTCGATCCGGAGGATGTGCTCCTGGCCCGTCGCGTCGGCCGCCGGCGCGGCCATCGTCACGCTCATGCCGACGTCTCCGCGTTCACGTCCTCGATCGTCTGGTCTTCCGGTGTGCCGCTCGCGAGCTCCTGCGCGCGCACGCGGCTCGGGATGAGACCCTGCGGCCGCAGGAGCATCGTGAGCACGAGGACGATGCCGAAGAGCAGGAACTTGAGCCGCTGCACCTCCTGTCCGATGCCGGGCCAGTCGCCGTTCGTCGGGACGAGGCCGCCGAGGCCGAGGTTCGTGGCCCACTCCTCGGCCAGCGGTGGGAGCGCGGGCAGGAACAGGAACGTGATCCCGTAGATGAGGAGCGAGCCGATGATCACGCCCGGGATATTCCCCATACCGCCGAGCACGATCATGACGAGGATCGTGATCGACACGGAGAACCCGAAGTTCTCGGGGCTCACGAGCGACAGCTTCGCTCCGTAGAACGCGCCGGCAAAGCCTGAGAACGCCGCCCCGATCGCGAAGGCGAGGAGCTTGATGCGCACCGTGTTCACGCCCATCGCCGCCGCGGCGACCTCGTCCTCGCGGACGGCCATCCAGGCGCGGCCGACGCGCGAGCGCCGCAGGTTGTTCACCAGCACGATGCAGCTCCCGAGGAGCACGACCATGATCACGTAGAAGCCGGTGGGCGCGACGATCTTCAGCTGATGCACGATCTCGAGCGGGTCGCCTGACCAAGGTCCGCTGAGCCAGACCGGCAGGATCGGCTTGTCGAGCGCGGAGATCCCGTTCACGCCGTGGGTCCACGCCGAGAGGTTCCGGAACACCCGCGGCACGATCTCACCGAATCCGAGCGTCACGATCGCCAGGTAATCCCCTCGCAGCCGCAGGGTCGGCGCGCCGAGGACCAGCCCGAAGCCCGCGGCGACAAAGAGGGCGACGAACAGGACGATCCAGAACGGCAGGTGGACCGCGGCGCCGATCGGGGTCGAGGCAAGGTGCTCCGACGCGAGGAACGCGTAGGTGTACGCGCCGATCGCGAAGAACGCGGCGTACCCGAGGTCCAGCAGGCCGGCGAACCCGATCACGACGTTCAGGCCGATCGCGAGGAGGATGTACACGC
>DATCOD010000183.1:0-2604 GCA_036564905.1 Candidatus Limnocylindria bacterium | reverse complement strand
GATTCGACGAGCGCGACGCGGCCGAGGTCGAGCGCCTCGCGGATCTGGTCGGGCTCGAGCTCGCCGAGGCAACGGCGCTCCGGCGCGCGCAATCGCAGCAGCTCGAGCTGGACACGCGTCTTCGGGCCCAGGCGAAGATCGCCGATGTCGCGCGCAGCACGCGCGACCCCGATGAGCTGCTCGAGCGCGCCACGGCCCAGCTCGCCGAGCTGTTCGGCGCGGACGGCGTCTCGATCATGCTCGCGGACGAGGCCGGGCAGCTCTCGGTCCGTTCGTCGCTCGGCCTCACCGAAGCCGCGAAGAAGGACAAGAAGAAGCCCGGCGAGGGGATCTCCGGCTACGTCGTGAAGACCGGCCAGCCGCTCCTGCTCACCGGGCAGGTGCGGGATCAGCGCTTCACCGGCAACGACCCGACGATCGGCGAATCGATCGTCGCACCGCTGCGCACGGACGACCGCACGATCGGTGTCGTCAACATCAAGCACAGCGCGGCCGCGAAGGACCGGTTCACGCAGGCGTCGATCGACTCACTCCAGCAGGTCGCCGGCGACATCGCCGCGTCCTTCGTCGCGGCCGACGCGATGCGCCGTACCGAGGACGACCGCAAGCAGGCCCTCGTCCTCTACGAGCTGTCGCGGCTCGCGACGATGGGCAACGATCCGCAGGAGGATCTCGATACGGCCGCGGGGATGATCGCGGGCATGCTGAACAACGACGTCGTCGGCGTGTGGGCCCTCGAGGCGAACGGCAGCCTCCGGTTGCGCGCCGCGCACGGATACCCGGCACCGCGACCGGACGTCATTCCCGTCGCCGGCATCGGGCCGGCGCTGACGATGGCCGTCCGGCAGCAGCAGATCGCGACCGCGCGCTACGCGGCCGGCGATGCGCGGCGGCCGGACTGGGCGCTGGTGGACGCGACGGCGTTCGTGCTGGCCCCGATCGGATCGCACGGCAATTACCTCGGCGCGCTGGTCATCGGGCGGAAGAGCGGGGTGTTCGCCGACGCGGAGATCGACTTCGCCGGCACGCTCGGCGAGTACCTGTCCGGCCAGATGCAGAAGACCGCCGCCGGCGACTCGCACGAGGTCGTCGCCGCCAACGAGCGGCGCAAGATCGCCCAGGAGATCCACGACGGCATCGCCCAGGAGCTGACCGGGGTCGTGCTCACGCTCGAGGCCTGCCAGCGCGCGCTCGAAAAGGACCCGGCGGCGCTGGGCGCGAGCCTCGCGAAGGCCGCGCGCGAAGCCCGCGCGACGCTCGCCGAGGTCCGCCAGTACATGGCCGCGCTGCGCGCGAAGGAAGGCGGCGAGATCAACCTGCCGTCGACCGTCGCGCGCCTGGTCGACGACGTGCGGCGGCAGACCGGACTGCGCGTGGAGATGGAGGAGCACGGCGCGGAGCGCGAGCTCGAGCCGCCGTTGGAGCGCGCGGTGATGCGGATCGTCGGCGAGTCGCTGCGCAACGTCGCGCAGCACGCGGAGGCGCATGCCGCGAAGCTGCGGCTCGACTACGGACAGGACCAGATCACGGTGATCGTCGAGGACGACGGCAAGGGCTTCGAGCCCGAAACCACGATGGCGGCCGCGGCGGAGGGCGGGCACTTCGGGCTCGCCGGCATGCGCGAGCGGGCGGAGAGCATCGGTGGGACGTTCACCGTACTGAGCCAGCTGGGCCGCGGCTCGGTCGTGACGGCCGTCTTGCCATACCTCTTCGCCGAGGATCCGGTCCGCGGGATGCACGACCCCACGCCCGTGGTGGAGGACGTCGAGACGCCCAGCGAGCGAAGCGGCCTCATGTCGAAGCTGTTCGGGCGGTAGTCCGGGCCGCCGGCCCGGACTCGCGTCACCGTGACGCAAGGCATGGCCGAGTGGCAGATGTGCCCACGTTGCTGCTCGAGCGTGGTTACGCGTTCCGTTTTCGATCCAATGACGGTGACGAGCCGCCGCATGTGCACGTGAACGGGAACGGCGGCAGCGCCAAGATCTGGCTTGCCCCAGCGGTCAGGATCGGACCATCCCGGGGGTACAGTGAGCGCGAAAGTCGGGAGATCATTCGCATGACGGAGGCCCATCGTGACGAGTGGATCGCGGCCTGGCACCGCCACTTCGGCGACCGGCGGTAGAGCGGCACTCGCTCGGAGCGTCCGTTGTGACGACGAGCGCTTCTACGTCACGCTTGTCGACGGGCGCGAGATCAACGCTCCGTTGACGGATCGGCTCCGTGCGGCGACACGGGAGCAGCGAGGCAACGGTCGAGTCCAGGACTTCGGTACGGCACTTCGATGGGACGAGATCGACGAGGATCTCTCGGTCGCGATCCTCCTCGGCGTGAGCGAGGCGGTACTCGAGACGCTCGCCGGCTTGGGACCGGCCGACACCTAGGCCCGGCGTGTCCGGTCGGCTAGAGCAAGAAGCGCCAGACGTACAGGGCGACCGCGCCGATGAACAGGATGACGACGAGCGCCGTCACGATCATCCCGAGGGTGCCGCGGACGTCGCCCCGGATCCGGACGATCCCCAGGGAACGATCGATCGCCTCGACCAGCCGCGCGGGCGGGGCATCCTTCGGGAGCCAGCCGCGGGCTCCGGGCAGGGTCGCGGCCAG
>DATCOD010000182.1:0-8578 GCA_036564905.1 Candidatus Limnocylindria bacterium | reverse complement strand
GCGCCGGTCGAGCCGATCGACCCGCTGTTGGGGATCTACGCGGCCGTCGCGCGGAAGCGGCCGCGGGACCCGGACCGGTGGCATCCGGAGCAGGCGCTCGCGCTGCACGAGGCGATCGCCGCGTACACCTCGGGCGGGGCGTACGCGATGGGCGCCGAGAGCGAGCGCGGCACGCTGGCCGTGGGGATGCGCTGCGACGCGACCATCGTGGAGCGCGATCTCGCGCTGGCGCCGGTCGACGAGTGGCCTGCGCTCACGATCACCGGGACGGTCGTCGGCGGCACGATCGTCCACTCCGCGGGCCTCGGCTAATTCAGTGGCGGCGACTCGCCGCGAGCACGGAGCCGCAGGAGCAGCTCCTTCAGCAGCGTGTTCTCGCGTTCGAGGAGCCGGATGACCGACCCGAGCCGGTCGGCGGTCCGCTCGGTCTCGAGGAGCCGCTGGCGCTCGGAGGCGTCGATGCCGAGCCCGCCCGCGATCCGGTACGAAACGTCAGCCGGCGTGCCCGCGCGGATCTCGTCGAGCGGCGACTCGCTGTGCGCGTCGGTGGACGTTGACAGGATGCCGGTGAGGTACTGGCCGAACAGATCGGCCGCGTGGTCCGCGAGCTGCTCCGCGTCGTCACCGCCGTCTTCGTCCATATAGCTGACCCGGCCGACGAGGTACGGATCGAGCTCGGTGTCGATCGTGTCGATCTCGAAGCGGCGCTCGCCCCGCACGATGATGAACGAGCGTCCGCCGGGAAGCGGCGTCGTGCCGACGACCCGTGCGGTGGTGCCGACGCGGTGCGGCTCCGCCGTTCCACCGACCTCGGGGCCGGCCTTGATGAGCACGATCCCGAACGGGAGGTCGTTCTGCATGGAGCGGTGGAGGAGCAGGCGGTAGCGCGGCTCGAAGATGTGGAGCGGGAGCAGCATGCCCGGGAACAGGACGCTCCCAAGGGGGAACAGCGGCAACGATCCCGTCTCGGACATGACCAGACGGTACTCTGCGATCTCGTGGCCACCCAACGGGCACCCCAGGTCGGCGGGCGAACGCACGAGGCGCTCGCGTGATCACCGTCGTGCTGCACGGCGAGCTCCGGCAGTTCAGCCCCGGTGGGGTGAAGCAGGTCCGCGTCGAGGGTGCCGGGAAGACCGCGCTCGATGTGCTGCGCGGCCTCGCGATCCCGGCGGCCGAGACCGCGGCGTTCATCGTGAATGGCGAGCAGCGAGATGCCGACGCGTTCCTCAGCGACGAGGACACGCTCGAGGTGCTGCCGGCGATCAGCGGCGGCGATGCTGAAGGCGCGCTCGCCGGCATCCGGGTCGTCGATCTCACACGCGCGCTCGCCGGCCCGTACTGCACGCTGATGCTCGCCGATCACGGCGCAGAGGTCATCAAGGTGGAGCAACCGGGCACCGGCGACGAGACGCGCGGCTGGGCGCCTCCGCACATGAACGGCGTGTCCGCGTACTACCTCTCGATCAACCGCAACAAGCGGAGCATCACGGTCGATCTGAAGCACCCCGATGGCGCAAAGGTCCTCGAGCGGCTCATCGAGAAGGCCGATGTCGTGGTCGAGAACTTCAGCCCGGGTACGCTCGCGCGGCTCGGCTTCCCCAAGGAGCGCGTCCGCGCATTGAACCCGCGGGCGATCCTCTGCCAGATCTCCGGCTTCGGCCAGGATGGGCCGGGCCGGGCGTGGGCGGCGTATGACCTCATCGTCCAGGGGATGGGCGGGATCATGAGCCTCACCGGCGAGCCTGGGGGCGAGCCGGTCATGGTCGGCGTGCCGCAGGCCGACATGGTCTCCGGGATGTTCGCCGCGTTCGCCATCCTTGCCGCGTTGCACGCGCGCGAGCGGACCGGCCACGGGCAGGCCATCGATGCGACGATGATCGGCGGGCAGGTCGCGCTGCTCTCGCGCCAAGCCGCCCGCTATTTCGCCGATGGCACCGTCCCGAAGCCCGAGGGGAACGTGCACTCGTCGATCGTGCCGTATCAGACCTTCCGTGCGGCGGATGGCTTCGTGAACATCTGCTGCGGGAACAACGCGCTGTTCGAACGGCTGTGCACGGCGCTCGACCTCGACGACCTCGCCGAGGACGAGCGGTTCGCCGACAACGGGAGGCGGGTCCAGCATCGCACGACGCTCATCCCGCTCCTGGAGAAGCGCATCGGCTCGCTCAAGAAGGACGACGTCGTCGCCCGCCTGCGGAAGGCGAACGTGCCGGTCGGGCCGATCAACGGGCTTGACGATGTCTTCGCCGATCCGACCGTGCGCCACCTCGGGCTCATCGCGGAGGTCGATCATCCGATCGCCGGTCGCGTGCGCGCGCCGGGCATCCCCGTGCGGATGGACGGGACGCCGCCGTCCGTCCGGACCTATCCACCCTTGCTCGGGGAGCACACCGACGAGGTCCTCGCGGAGCTGGGTTACCCGGACGATGAGATCGCGAAGCTGCACAAGGACGGCGCGGTCTAGCGGCGCTCGGCCCAGTACACCTTCGTGACGTACGGCAGCGTCACGGTCGCTCGGCCGCGGACGTCAGGGTGGGTCGTGGCAAGTTCGCGGAAGCGATCGAGCACGCGTTCGCGCTCGGCCTCCGGGAGCGACGCGATGCTCGACACGGTCGCCGCGCGATCGGTGATCTCGCCGGGGGTGAGCGTCTGGGCGTACTCGACGTCTCGCTGACGCAGTGGCGCGAACAGCGTGGTCCGTTCGAACGCCGCCCGCCACTTGCCGGTCTGGTGATCGGGTCTGTCGGGATCGACCGCGTCGACCAGGGCGTCGAATGCCGCGACCCACGGCGCGCGGCGGTCGCGCACGTTCCAGATCAGCCCAAGCCTGCCCCCGGGAGCGAGGACCCGGTGGAGCTCCGCGAGGGCGCGATCGCCGTCGAACCAGTGGAACGCCTGCGCGACGGTGATCGCGTGCGCGGACCCGTCGCGAAGGGCCATCCGCTCCGCGGTCCCGTCGAACGGCACCGCGAGCGGGACGTTCTCCGCGAGCCGTTCGCGCATCTGGGCGAGCGGCTCCACGGCGATCACGGTCGCCCCGGTGCGGACGAGCATCCCGGTGAGCTTGCCGGTCCCCGCGCCGACGTCGACGACGATGCGGCCCCGGCCGATCGCGAGCTCGCGCACGAGGATGTCGACGGCCGCGTCCGGATACTCGGGCCGGATCTTCGCGTAGAGCTCCGTCGTCGCGCCGAACCCGCGCGAGACGTAGTCGTGCAGCGGCTCGTTGCCCATCGGGTCCATCGTATGGAGTGATGCCGTTCCCGGTCGTGATCGTCGGTCCGCTCGCGTATGACGAGGTTCGCACGCCCTCGGGCCTGCGCGCCGGCCTGCTGGGTGGATCGGCCGCGTACGCGAGCATCGCGTCGGCGAAGTACGGGCCGACGGGCCTGGTATCGGTGGCGGGTCTCGACCTGGCCGACGGTGATCTGGGGCTCCTCCGCGACGCCGGCGTCGACGTCGAAGGCGTCGAGCGCCGTGACGGGCCGACGTTGCGATGGTCAGGGACCTACGCGGAGGACTTCGGTCGGAGCGACGTGCGCAACACCGACCTCGGCGTCGTGGCCGGTTGGGAGCCGCGGATCCCGGATGCGTATCGCGACGCGCGCCGCGTGCTCCTGGCCAACACGGATCCGCGCGCGCAGCTCGAGGCGCTCGTCCAGCTGGCGCCGTCGATCGTCGTGCTCGACACGATGGATCAATGGATCCGGGAGGCGCCGAAGCTCGCGCTCGTCATCGCGCGCGCGACGGTCCTGTCGCTGAACGTGCGCGAGCTGGCGCTCATGACCGGAATCGCCGACGTCGCGCGCGCCGCGGCGATGCTCCTCGCTCGTGGCCCGCGTGCCGTCATCGTGAAGAGCGGCGCGGCCGGCGCGAGCCTCATCACGCCCGACGCGATCCGTTCCGTACCGGCCTATCCGGCGGCCGTCGTCGATCCGACCGGGGCGGGGGACGCGTTCGCCGGCGCGTTCCTCGGACGCCTCGCGGCCCTGCCGAGCGCGGACCGGGTCGCGCTGCGGGACGCATTCGCTCATGGCGCCGCGGCGGCCAGCATCGCGCTCGAGTCATTCGGCGTGGATGCGCTGCTCCGCGCGGACCGGTCGGAGCTCGACCGCCGAGCCGCGTGGATCGACGCGCGGGCTCGATAGGTCACGCCTGCGACCGCGCGCGGCCATGCCTGAGAGGCGCCGTCACCCGGACGGGCTAATCCATGTTGCGAATTGACCGTGCGCCCACACTTGATGGGATGTCGCCGCTGGATGGTGTGGTCGCGAGCCCAACGCAGCCGGATGCGGCTGCGCGGCGCGCGGATCTCGAGCAGCTGAAGGAGGGCGCGGCCCTTCTCGCGCAGCATGGGAACCGCGTCGCCGCGCTTGCCGTGCTGTGGGCCGCGGTGGCCATCGATCCGGTCGATCAGGCGGTGCACCGCGGTCTTGCCGCGACGCTCGCGAGCGGCGGCGACCTCGATGGCGCAGCGAATGAATACGCGCGCTACGTCGAGTTCCTGCTGCCCCGCGGCGAGCTGGAGGCCGCGACCGCGGAGCTCCACTACGCGGCCCAGACGCTCGGCGCCGTCCAGGCGTTGACGGACACTGCGGCGAGCGTCGCCGCGCAGCTGCCCGCGCTCCTCAAGGCCTCGCGGCAGCGCAGCGCGTCGGTCGCGACGCCCATGGTGGAACGGCACGGACCGGTCGAGATCGCGATGCCGGCCGTCGACGAGAAGGTCGTGCGGCTGCCCGTCGCGCGCGCGACGCGGGTCACGTTCCACACCTGCCTGCACGACGACGGTGAGACGGCTTGGCTGCAGCTCGAAGGTGGCACGGACGAGCTCCTTCCGGGTTGGGTGCGGCTCATGGGCGCCGGCACCGTACTGGAGACCCGTCGGTGCATCCCGATGCCCGCGGGTCGCAAGAGCCACGCCCGCCCGGATGGCGACAGCAAGGTCTGGGTCGTCCTGCGCGCGCCGGAGGAAATGCTCCGCGCGGTCGACCGCGACGAGGCGGACGATTACGCCGTCGAAGCGCTCGTGAACGGCGAATGGGTCGCCGTCGATCTCGAGGACACCGGGTGCCGCTTCGGGATGACGCGCCGGGAGCCGCGCTCGGCCTAGCGGCCGATCGGTCTGGTCGGGGTGCCGGGACTCGAACCCGGGACCTCAGC
The DNA here is from genome assembly GCA_036564905.1 of Candidatus Limnocylindria bacterium. Taxonomy (GTDB): domain Bacteria; phylum Chloroflexota; class Limnocylindria; order P2-11E; family P2-11E; genus UBA4735. Next base: position 3,415 of record DATCOD010000182.1, on the reverse strand, counting down.
GTCCCGAACGCTGCGCGCTACCAAGCTGCGCTACACCCCGCCGGAGGACTGCTAGGGACTCCGAGTAATGGTACCGACTGGCTCGCAACGATGTTGGCGAGCGCGCGAGCTCTGCGGTCATGAGGATCTCTATCCACTGCGCTTGGCTGGGACTGGAGTCCCGCGCGTCCGACACGCGCGTTGGCCACATGGCCGCCGATCAAGTCACGAGGACCGTGCGAGCCTCTGACCCGCCATCGCGACGGGGAGGTTCGCAGCGAGCGCTTCGCCGGGGGTCTTTGGCCGCACCACACCACCGGGCGCCGTGCGTAACACTCCAGCACGATGAGCCTCGAGCAGGTCGTCTTCGCCCTTGCCGGCGCGGTCTGCGTCGCCGGCGCCGTCCTCGCGGTGACCCACCGCGACGCGCGCGCGAGCGGCGCGGCCCTCATGGCCACGCTCCTGGCCCTTGCGGTCCTGTATGCCGGTCTCGCCGCACCGGCTGTCGCCGCCCTGGTGATCCTCGTGGCCCTGTTCGCGACCGTGCCGCTCGTCGTCCATCTGACCGTGCCTGCGGCCCGCGGGCAGGCGGCGGAAGGGCCGGTCGTCTCCGGTGCGGCGGCGCTCATCGGCGCGGCAACACTCGGGATCCTTTGGGCCGCGATCGCCCTCGGTGAGGTCCCGGTGAACGTCTCGATGCGCTCGAGCGACGGCTACGACTTCGCGGGCCTCGCGGACCTGGTCGCCGGCCGAGCCGCCGCCGCGGTCGGAGCGGTGGTGCTCGTGCTCGTCGCCGGGGCCGCCTCTGCTCGGGCTGCGCGACGCGACCGGCACGTGTCGTCGTGACCACGTCCGCCTACCTCGCGCTCGGCGCGATCCTGTTCGCGGCCGGCACCGTGGGCACCGTCACCCGGACCAGCGCAGCGGGTCGGCTCGTCGGCGTCGAGCTCATGCTGGCCGCGGCCACGCTCACATTCGTTTCGTCGGCAGTCGGCTTCCGCGAGCTCGACGGCCAGATCGCGGCCCTGCTCGTCGTTCTCGTCGCGGTCGCGCAGGCGGCCGTCGGATCCTCGCTCGTCGCGGGTCGCCGAGGGCCCGAGTGACCCTCGTTCTCGTCGTCGCGATCCCGCTCGGGGCCGGCATCGCGATCGCGCTCACCGGTGGCCGGCTGGGCCGGCGGACCCTTGGTGTCGTCACCACCGCCGTACTGGTGGCGTCGTTCGGGGCGGGTCTGTCGATGATCGCGACGCTGCGTGAACGACCGAGCATCGACTCGCTCGTCGCGCCGTGGCTGCCGATCCCGGGAGCCGATCTGGCGTTCGTGGTCGACAGCTCGATGCTCGCGGTCGCGCTCACGATCACCGGCGTATCGGCGCTCATCGCGCTGTACTCGATCGACTACCTCGCGCGTGACCGCGGCCTGCAGCGGTATTTCGCCGCGTTCCTGCTCCTCGTCTCCGGGATGCTGCTGATGGTGCTCGGGTCCAACCTCGCGCTCATCATCGCGGGGTGGGAGCTGGCGGGCGTCGCGGCATACCTCCTGGTCGGCCATCACCGCGATCACCCGCGCGCCGGTCCCGCCGCGTTCCTCACGTTCGTCATCGAGCGCGTCGGCGACGCGGCGCTCGTGGGCGGATCGCTCCTCCTGTTGAGCGAGTTCGGCACCGTCGATCTCGCGCAGCTCAGTGGTGCGGCGATCGAGCACGGCAGCATGGCCGGAGGTGCCCCGACCCTGGCGAGTGCGCTCATCCTGATCGGCGCACTGGCGAAGTCCGCGCAAGCCCCGTTGCACGGCTGGTTGCCCGAATCCACGGAGGCGACGACGCCGGTCTCCGCGCTCCTGCAGGCGGTCGCGGTGACCGCCGGCGTGGTGCTCCTGATGCGTCTGCGCTCGATCCTGGTGCCCGACGTGCTGCAGGCGGCCGCCGTCATCGGCGGGCTCACCGCGTTCGGCGCGGCGGTCGTCGCGGTGGCGCAGCGCGACGTGCGGCGGGTCCTGGCCTGGTCGACGATCTCGCAGGTCGGGCTCATGTTCGTCGCGGCAGGTCTTGGCGCATTGTTCGCAGCGCGGTTCCAGCTCATCGCGCACTCGCTGCTCAAGGCCGTGCTCGTGCTCGGCGCCGGGTCGGTCCGGCGGGCGGTGGGGGACGGATCCGATCTCACCCGGTACGGCGGCCTCCTGTCGCCGATGCGGTGGACGGCCGGTGCGTTCGGCATCGGCACGCTCGCGCTCGCGGGGATCCCGCCCGCCGCCGGGTTCTTCGGCATCGCGGCGATCGTGAGTGCCGCGTACACCGAAGGCGACGCGTTCCTCACGGCGGTCGTGCTGTTGGCGGCGGCCGTGGCAGCGTTCGCCGGTGTGCGCCTCTTCGCGCTCCTCTTCGTCGCGCCGCCCGCCGTCGTACCCGAAGCCCACGATCCGCCGCCGCTCCAGGACATCCCCCTGGCACTGCTCGCGCTGGGCTCGCTCGGATTCGGCGCGGTCGTGAGCGCGGGGATCCTGCCGATCGGAAGCGGTCCCGCGGATGAAGCTCCGCTCTGGCTGCTCGGTGCCACATTCGCGGTCGTGCTCGCGGGCTCGATCGCCGCGTGGCTGGCGTACCGCGGTGGGCTCAGGCCGGCTGCGCGGATCGAGGGCGCCATCCGTTGGGCGAGCGGCGGGTTCGGGACCGCGGCGCTGTACTCGCGCTCGATCGCCGGTCCGTTCGCGGCGATCGCACGCGAGCTCGAGACCGGAGCGGAGCGGGTGAACGAAGGCGCCGTGGATGCCATCGGCGGGCTTGCCGTCCGGACCTCGCGGGCCATCGGTCGGGCGGACCCCGTCGGACCGCGGGCCCAGCAGGCCCTGCTCCTTGCCGGGACCGTGGCCCTGCTGGCGTTCTGGACCTGGAGCGCGCGGTGACCGCGACCGACGTCCTGCTCATCCCGCTGATCGTCGCGGCGGTCTGCGCGCTGCCGATCGGCGGCCTGGCTCGTCCGCTCGCCGTGCTCTCCGGCCTGCTGACCGCGGCGGCGGCCGGCGTGGCCGCGTGGACCGGAAGCGGCGCGGACGCGGGCCAGGCATTTGTGTGGGCGGGGCCCGTCGGTGCGCGGCTGGCCATCGGGTCCGACGGACCCTCGCTCGTGCTGCTGATGCTCAGCGGTGTGTTGTTCGCGGTCGGCGCCGCCGCGAGCGGCGAGGTCCCGCGGCCCCGGGCGTACTTCGCGCTCTGGTCGATGTTGCAAGTGACCGTGGCCGGTGTGCTCGTCGCCCGCGATCTGATCCTGTTCTTCGCATTCTGGGAGGCGCTGCCGATGCCGCTGGCCCTGCTGCTGTGGCACTGGGGCGGGGCCGACCGGCGCGCGGTGACGCTCCGGCTCCTCCTCTACTGGATGGCCGGGAGCGCACTCCTGCTCACCGGCATCGTGGCCCTCGGTGTGGGCGCGCGGACGTTCT
>DATCOD010000181.1:0-4342 GCA_036564905.1 Candidatus Limnocylindria bacterium | reverse complement strand
TTCGGCATCGAGTACGCGGCATTGAACCCGGGCGCCACCTACCGCGGCCTCCACGATTCGCTCGTCAACTACGGCGGGAACAAGCCCGAGATCATCACCTGCACCCACGAGGAGATCGCGGTCGCGATCGCCCACGGCTATACGAAGGTCACCGGCAAGCCGATGGCCGCGATCGTCCACGATGTCGTCGGGCTGCTCCATTCGGCCATGGCGATCTACTACGCGCACGTCGACCGCGTCCCGGTGCTCGTCCTCGGCGCGACCGGCCCCTTGGACCGGAGCAAGCGCCGCCCGTACATCGACTGGATCCACAGCGCGCTCGTGCAGGGCAACGCGGTGCGCGACTACGTGAAGTGGGACGATCAGCCCGCGAGCGTCGCGGATTTCGGGCCATCGTTCGCGCGCGGCTACCGCATCGCGACCCAGGAGCCGGCCGGCCCGGTCTACCTCTGCTACGACGCGGGCCTGCAGGAGGACGAGCTCGCGAAACCGGTGAGCGTGAAGGCGGTGGTCGAGGCCGCGCGCCCGACCGCGGTGCAGGCCGATCCGAGCGCGCTCGAGCACGCGGCGCATCTGATCGCGCACGCCGAACGGCCGGTCATCGTCGTGGAGTTCGCCGGCCGGCACCCGATCGCCTTCTCAGAGCTGCGCCGGCTCGCCGAGCTGCTCGGCGCGCCGGTAATCGACCTCCAGGGCCGGCTCAACCTGCCGACGCGCCACCCACTCAACTTCACCGGCTCCGAGGCGGTTCTCGCCGACGCGGACCTGGTGCTCAGCATCGACGTCGGCGATCTCTCGCGTGCGCTCAACCGGCTGGACCGCGAGACCTACGAGAAACTTTCGCGGATCCCCGAGGGCTGCACGATCATCGACCTCGGTCTGATGGAGCTCCGCACGAGCAAGTGGTCCGAGGACCTCGGCGCGTTCCAGCCGGTCGACCTCTCGATCGTCGCCGACAGCGCCCTCGCGCTGCCGGCGCTGCGCGAGCTGATCGCCGCCGACGCGAGCGCGACCTGGCCGGGCCGCCGCGCCCGGAACGAGCAGGCGAACGCGACGCTGCGCGCCGAGGTCCAGAAGAAGAGCCGCGAGCACTGGGATGACTCGCCGATCTGGCCCGCGCGTCTCGCGAGCGAGGTCTGGGAGGCGATCCAGGGCCAGGACTGGGTCCTCACCGGCGCGGACCTCGAGGACTGGGCCCCGAAGCTCTGGGACATCGACTCTCCCGTTCGCTGGCCGGGTCGCAGCCTCGGCACCGCGACGCAGATCGGGATCTCCCTCGGGGTCGCGCTCGCGCACCGCGGCGACGGCAAGCTCGTCGTGAACATCCAGCCCGACGGGGACCTCCTGTTCGACCCCGGCGCGCTCTGGACCGCCGCCCATCTCAAGCTGCCGATGCTCGCGGTCATGTACAACAACCGCGCGTACTACAACGACTGGGAGCACCAGCTCCGAGTCGCCGACAAGCGCGGCACCGACAAGGCCAAGGCCTACATCGGCATGGACCTCTCGGATCCGGCGCCCGACTTCGCGATGCTGGCCAGGTCGTTCGGCTGGTACAGCGAGGGACCGATCGACGATCCGAAGGACGTCGCGCCGGCGTTGAAGCGCGCCATCGATGTGATCCGGAAGGAAGGCCGGCCCGCATTAGTTGACACGATCGTGCGGAAGCGGGAGCTCACCCGCTTCCGTTAGGAGGTACGCGATGTCCCGCCTTATCCACATCGTCGTTCCGGCGATCGCCGCGATCGCCCTCATGGCCGCCTGCACGGCGCCCGCGGCGTCGCCGACGCCGACATCGCCGATCCCGCAGATCCCCGACCCGGTCGCGGTCGAGGTCCCGGTGAAAGGCGCTGCGCTGCTCGTCCTCGACATCACCTCGGTCATCTGTCCACCCCGACCGACGTGTTTGCCCTCGGTCCCGAAGATCGCGGCGCTCATCAAGAAGGCCCGCGACGCCAAGGTCCCGGTGATCTACAGCCAGACCGCGACCGCCGGCTCGACCTACATCGCGGACATCGCCCCACAGGCCGGCGATGCGACCGTCACCGGCCGGGCGGACAAGTTCTTGGGGACGAATCTCGAGCAGCTCCTCAAGGACAAGGGCGTGGAGACGGCGGTCGTCGTCGGCTCCGCCGCGAACGGGGCGGTGCTGTACACGGTGTTCGGGCTCGGCCTTCGCGCGATCACCGTGGTGGTCGCGCAGGACGGCATCTCCGCAGACCCGGCGTTCGCCGAGACGCTCACGCGGTGGCAGCTGCTGAACGAGCCGGGATTCGCGAACGTGAAGAACACGCCGCTCGACAAGGGGCACGTCACGCTCAGCACGACCGACCAGATCACGTTCAAGTAGGACAAGGATCGCTCGTCCGGTGACCACAACACGTGAGCGCGCCGCGTAACAAGATGCGGCGCGCTCGTCCGATCCATCAGGCCGCACGACGGGGCGGCAGGTCCACTGGGAAGCCAAGCTGAACGGGCAGATCGTCGACCTGCTCCACGAGTAGGGCCGCTACGAACGGCGGTCCCTAGCTACCCAACTTTCGGGCCTGCGCGCTGTTCACGAACGATGGATCGAGAAGCTTCGTGAGGTCGACCGACTTGATGCTCGGGTTCTTCGCGCTCAGCACGTCGATCGAGTCCCCGAGCAGGTTCTGGCTGGGGAAGGGATACATCGGCAGCACTTCACCCAGGAAGAACGTGTAGGTGCGCTCCATCAGCGGCGTATCGGTGCTCTTGAAGTACTTCCCCAAGATGCCGATGGTGATGTCCTTGTTCGCCCGGGCGTAGGCGAGGGCCTGGACCATCGAGTCGACGTATGCCTGGACCGCGGCCTTGTGCGCGTTCACGTACGACCGCTCGAACACGATGGCGCTGTCGGCCGCCGGGACCTTCGCCGCGGCGAGGTCGATCAGCGCGCTGAGGCCGGCCGCGACGAGGGCCTTGTCCGAGGGAACGTCATCGACACCGGCGGCGACCTGGCCGGAGAGCAGGGCCGCGGTCCGGTTCGCGTGCGAACCGACCGACACGATGTCGACGTCCCTGTCCGGGTCGATCCCGTTCCGCTTCAGCATGGCCCGGGTCGCGATATCGGTCGCGCCCCCAGCGTCGGTCACGGCGATCTTCTTGCCCTTGAGGTCATTGAGGGTGGTGATGCCCTTCTGCACGAACAAGTGGTACGGATACACCGGCGTGATGATGCCGACGATCAGCAGATCCGCGCCGCCCGCCTCGGCGCTCAGCGCATCGGCGGCTGCGATCTGGGCGACAGTCGCCTGACCTGATAGGAGCGCGGCGATGGCCTCCTGCGATCCGTTGATCGCCTGGGGGTCGACGATGAGCCCATTCGCCTTGAAGATGCCCGCGTCGGCGGCGACGAAGATCGGGAGCTTGTCGCCACTCACGCTGCTGTACCCGACCGACATCGTCGTCGGTGCGGTTGAGGCCGTCGCGGTGGCCGGGACCGGCGGCGCCGACGCTGAAGGCGCGGCGCCGCTGACGTTCGCCCCTCCGGTACAACCGCCCGCGATGACCGCCGCTACGACCAAGAACGCCACCGATCGCTTCTGCATCGCCTGACCCCTTCCTATGTGGAGCCGAAATTCGCCCCGTTCACGTTCGCCTGGCTCAATTGAGATCGTCCAACGCGCCACCCTGGCGCGCCCGTTCCTGCGCGTCGATCCAGGTCTTCTCGATCACGAACGGCTGCCAGAGGCTCTCCGCGACCCGCCGGATCTCGTCATCGGTGAACGGCTTGGGCTCGCCGATGGTCATGGCGTACGCGAGCCGTTTCGCGTTCTCCTCGAGGTAGAGCGAGAGGGTCACGCAGCTCGGCACGTCGTCCGCCACCACCGCGACGCCGTGGCCGCGCAGGAGCACCGCGCGGTGCGCGCCGAGATCGTGCGCCATCGCGCTCCCCTGCCCATCGTTCCGCACGAGGTCCGGGTCGTCGTAGACCGGCACGACCGTCCCGAACGGCGCGCCCGCGTTGAACGCCGTGATGAGCGGCTTGCCGACGGTCGCGAAGGCGGTGGCAGCGAGCGGATGGAAGTGCGCGACGCTGCGGATCTCGGGCCGCGCGCGATAGCAGCCCAGGTGCAGCGCGGTCTCGGCCGGTGGCTCCCCCGCAATGACCGAGCCGTCGGCGATCTTCACGACCGCAACCTGCGCGGGCGTGACGGAGATGCGGGACGAGCGACGGCCATTGATATAGGCGACGTCGCCGTCGCGCAGGCTGATGTGTCCGTGCATGTCGAACAGGCCCGCGGCGGCCATGACCCGGCAGGCGAGCGCGACGAGCGCGCGGCTGGCGGCCTCGCTCACATCGGGTAGCGCTCCTCTTCCG
>DATCOD010000180.1:0-3144 GCA_036564905.1 Candidatus Limnocylindria bacterium | reverse complement strand
GATGATCCCGTGGATCGCGTTCGCGCCGGACATGAGGGGCGTGTGCAGCGTCGAGGGCACCTTCGAGATGACCTCGAAGCCGACGAAGATCGCGAGGACGAAGACGTACAGCCCGACGATCGCTTCGGCGCTCATGCCCTCTCCAACGCGGCCTTGGTCGCGGCGTGCACGACCTCGCCCTGGTGCGTGATCAGGGCCCCTTTGATGATCTCGTCCTCGAGGTCGATCGAGAGCGCGCCGTCCTTCACCAGGAGGCCGAGCAGCGCGCTGACGTTGCGCGAGTAGAGCTGGCTCGCGTGGATCGAGACGGTGCTCGGCCAGTTCACCTCGCCGTGGATCGTCACGCCGTCCCGGACCACGGTCTCGCCGGGTGCGGTGAGCTCGCAGTTCCCGCCCATCTCGGCCGCGAGGTCGACGACGACGGATCCGGGCTTCATCGCGCGGACCATCTCGGCCGTCACGAGGATCGGCGCGCGGCGGCCGGGCACGAGCGCGGTCGTGATGACGACGTCCGCGTCCTTCACGTGCTTGGCGACGAGCTCCTGCTCCTTGCGATGCGCTTCCTCGGAGAGCTCCTTCGCGTAGCCGCCGGTGCCCTCGCCCTGCTCGCCGAGCTCGATCTCGAGGAACTTCGCGCCGAGGCTCTGGACCTGTTCCTTGACGACCGGCCGGGTGTCGAACGCCTCGACGACGGCGCCCAGGCGGCGCGCGGTGGCGATGGCCTGCAGGCCGGCGACGCCAGCGCCGAGGACGAGCACGCGCGCCGGCGTGACCGTCCCCGCGGCCGTGGTGAGCATCGGGAAGAACTTCGGGAGCGAGTTCGCCGCGACGATGACGGCCTTGTACCCGGCGATGTTGCTCTGCGACGAGAGCGAGTCCATCGGCTGCGCGCGCGTCACGCGCGGGATCGCGTCCATGCTGAACGCGGTCGTGCGCCGGGCGGCGAGGCCGCGGACGGTGTCGGTGTTGGTGAGCGGCTGGATCGTGGCGATGAGTGCCGCGCCTTCGCGAAGGAGCGCGATCTCCTCGGCCGAGGGCTTCTGCACCTTCACCACGAGGTCGGCGCTGAAGGCGGTGGCCTGATCGGCGACGGTCGCGCCGGCCGCGCGGTACGCCTCGTCGGCATGCCCGCTGCCGGTGCCCGCACCGGATCCGACGACGACCTCGGTCCCGGCCTTCGTGAGCTTGGCGACCGCCTCCGGCACGAGCGCGACGCGCCGCTCGCCGGGCACGGTCTCTCGCGGCACTCCGACCTTCATCTGGTGACCGAAAGTTAGCAGGTCACCGCGGCGGTCGTGGAGGCTAGCGCGGGACGGCGGTCGCATCCTTCGGGTCGACGGCCGTGCGCGCCGCCGCGATCGGCAGCTGCCAGATGATCGATTGCCAGGCGACCTTGTACCCGAGCTCCGTGTTGATCCCGAGCATCTGGGCGTTCGTGTTCGCGTTGCCCGTCCGGATGACCTTCACCTCGGGTCGCTCGCGCACGATCCGGTCGAGCATGGCCGCCTTCATCCACAGTCCGAGCTTGTGGCCCCGGTGCGGATCGATGACCGCGGTGCCCTGCTGCCACATCGTCCACGGCTGCTTCGGGTCGTACGTCACCTCGGTGAAGCCGGCGCCCTGTCCGGTCGCTGCGTGGACTGCGATGATCAGCCACCACTCGACGCCGACCTGGGCGAACCAGCTCTCGCGGTCACGGATCTGCCCCTCGGTGAGCTTCCAGTCGGCCATCTTGAGGTCGCCCTTCGGCGCGTCGTTCATCCCGTTCGCCGCGTCGAGATACGCACGCACGAGCCGATCAGGCACGGCCTGGTCGATGCGCTCGAGGCGGTACCCGGCGGGATCGAGCTTCGCCCACCCGGCGACCTTCGCCCGGTCCACCGACGCGATATCGAGCGCATTGGTCTTCATCGGCAGCCCCGCCTGCGCACCGGCGGCGCGGAGGAACGCCTCGCCCGCGGGGGCACGGTCGTTCGACATCCCCATGAACAGCAGGTCCGCGTGCTGGCCCTCGCAGGCGAGCACGAACTCGCGGAGGAGCGCGGTCCCGAGGCCCTTGCGTCGGTGCGCAGGGTGCACCTGCAGCTCGGTCCACATGATGTGCGCGTTCTCCGGCTCGTTGAGGCTGCGGCCGCCGCCGATGAAGCCGACGACGTTGCCCGCGGCGTCACGCGCGCGGACGCGCGCGTCCCACTGGTTCGGCTGCGTCGAGCGGAGGCGCGCCAGGATGGCCGGCAGGGGACGTTCCGGCTCCGCCGGCACGACCTCTTTCCCCATGACCTGGAACAGGCGCGCGATGGCCACCTGCTCCGCCTCGGGAAGCTGGGTCGGATCGACGCGATCGATGCGGTACCCCGCTATATCCATGCCGGGAGCCTAGCCATCCGGCGCGCCGGGACCATCAACCGCGATACGTTCGCGCTAGCATCGCCGCCGCGACGAAGGAGGAGGGCGATGGCCAAGACGCTCATCACCGGCGGCACGGTCGTCACGGCCGCTGACACCTACAAGGCCGACGTGCTCATCGACGGCGAGAAGGTCGTCGCCATCGGAGCCGGCCTGGCGGCCGCGGGCGCCAAGCGCATCGACGCGAGCCGGAAGTACCTCATCCCGGGCGGGATCGACGTCCACACCCACATGGAGCTGCCATTCGGCGGCACGATGGCCTCAGACGATTTCGAGACCGGCACGACCGCGGCGGCGTTCGGGGGGACCACCACGATCATCGACTTCGCCGTCCAGGGCCTCGGCGAGCCGCTCGAGAAGGCGCGCGACGCGTGGATGAAGAAGGCGCGCGGCAAGGCCGTCGTCGACTACGGGCTGCACTTGATCGTTCGCGATGTCTCGGACAAGGTGCTCCGCGAGATGGAGACCATGGTCCGCGACGGGATCTCCAGCTTCAAGCTCTTCATGGCGTACCCGGGCGTGTTCATGGTCGACGACGGCGCGATCTTCAAGGCGCTCGTCCGCAGCGCGGAGATCGGCGGCCTGATCTGCATGCACGCGGAGAACGGCGGCGTCATCGACGTCCTCGTGAAGAAGGCCCTCGCGGCGAAGCACACCGAGCCGAAGTGGCATGCCCTGACGCGGCCGCCGGAGGCCGAGGGCGAAGCGACGGGCCGCGCGTTGAGGCTGGCCGAGATG
>DATCOD010000179.1:0-2824 GCA_036564905.1 Candidatus Limnocylindria bacterium | reverse complement strand
CGACCCTTCGCCCATCCTTTGCCCTCACCGGCCGGCACGCATCCATCTGCGCTGATTCGGAGCATCGTGACAAGGGGGCCAACGGGTCACGCGACGGTGGCCATTCGGCCACTGCCAGCAGCTATCGGTGTTCGGCCGGCTCCCCGTTGTGCGACGGAGAACGCGCGGCCTGCGGCGGACCGCTGGGCTCGTCCTTCTGCGCCTCGATCTCTCGCATCTCGCGCTCGATGCGCTCCTCAGGTTCCAATTCCGCGCCGATGAACTGATTTCGCGCGTCGGCGATGGCGCGGATGAGCTCGTCGAGCTTCAGCTGGGTCGCCTTCGCGTCGCGGTTCTGGGTGTTCTGGATCAGGAACACCATCAGGAACGTGACGAGCGTCGTGAATGTGTTCGCCATGAGCTGCCAGGTATCGGAGAAGCCGAACACGGGTCCGGTCGTCACCCACACCACGATCAGGACGATGGCGATCGCGAACGCCGAGGCCGACCCGCTGACGTTCGAGACCCGGGTCGCGATCCTTCCGAACCACGCCCGGAATGCCGATCCATCCGTCACGGACCATCCAGCGGAGCACGCCCCGTGCCAGCGACAATGCGGCCATGCGCGTCACCCGCTGCCCCCGCTGCCGCGCCGAGGACATCGCGGCAGACGCGCATCCGGCACGGATCCTCAGCAACGGGGTCGAGACCCGCGTCTTCGTCTGCCGCGCCTGCTACCGCCCGACCGAGCTCGAGTACCGCATCGCCTGCGAGACCACCGGCGCGGCATACCGGTCGATGGCGATCCGCGACGCGCTCCGCGTGCTCCACGACTTCTACGTCGCGCGGCTCGCCGAGCTCGACGACCCGGATCTGCTCCTCGAGGACGACGAGCGCGTCGCCGCCGGAGGGCCGATCCGGAGGGCGCTGGCCGACGTCGACCGGCGTCTCGCGATCGCGCCGGTCGGCGGGCGCGACACCTAGACTTCGCCCATGACGAGCGTGCGTCCGGCTCTCGCGCTCCTCTGGCCGTCGTACACGCTCTTTCCGCTTGCTGGGCTCGCCGCGCTCGTGTTCGGCGTCGTCAGCCACGACGGCGTGCTGGCGACGATCGGCTTCGGCTTCTTGGCCCTGAACGCCCTCGTCGTCGCCAACTACGCCTACTTCACCGAGCTCCGGATCGAGGGTGACGAGCTCGTCTACCGCACGTTCTTCGGAACGCATCGCGAGCGGGTCGCGGTCGGCTCACTGCACCGCATCGATGCGAAGCGGTATCCGGGCGCGCACTCGGGCGTGTCCGCGCCGCATTTCGTGGCACGGGGCCGCGCGACGACGGTGAAGGTGAACACGAAGCCGTACCGCCTGCGCGACTTCGCCGCGCTCATCGCGACGCTGCGCGTCGCGAACGCGAGTTTCGAGCTCGATCCGTTCTGGTCACGCGTCGCGGCCGGCGAGGACGTCACGAAGGAGGTCGCCCTCACGCCACGGTCCCGCTGGTGATCTAGCTATCGGCGCGGAGCTGGCGGTGCTCGATCGCGGTGCAGCGATCCCAGACGACCCGCATCCCCATCGACTCGGCCCGTCGCGCGGCATCCACATTCCCGAGGCCGAGCTGGAACCAGATCGCGCTCATCCCGCAGGCAAGTGCGTCATCCACGACGCCGTCGAGGAACTCGCCCCGGCGAAAGACATCGACGAAGTGGATCTGCTCGGAGCCCGGGATGTCGACGAGCTGGTCATATGCCCGCTCGCCGTCGACGTTCGCCCCGCGCAGCTGCGGATTCACCGGGATGACCCGGTAGCCATGGCGGCGGAGGTACGCGGACACCGAGTTGCTCGGTCGGTCGGGTTTGGCGGAGTAGCCGACGACGGCGATCGTGTGGGCGGACCGGAGGAGAGACCGCGCGAGGTCAGGTTCATTCATTTTCTCATGTTCCGCGGGCCGTGAACAGTCTTGTACCCACGTCCCGCGGCAGGATAATCGCGCGATGCCGCCTCGTGCGCCGGTCGTCTGGACGACCACCGCGGTCCGCAGCGAGCGCTTTCGCCAGCGCATCGACGAGCGCCATCGCGAGCTGTCGGTGCAGGCGAAGGTCCGCGGCCGGGCGTACCGGCGCTCGCGTGCCCTCGCGGGCGGCGACGAGGCCGTGCGCCGTCGTGCCGACTTCCTCGCGGCGCTGGGCCGCCTGACCACCTTCGAGACCGCGAGCGTACGGCTGGCCCGCTGCCGCTATGAGGCGCAGCTCACCGTGCACGCGGACGATCTGTCGCGCGACTACTTTGAGCTCTGGCAGCTCATCGCGCGCCGCGGCAGCGAGCAGTCCGACCTCGAGGCGCGGGGCGCCGAACGGCTCGATTACTTCGCGACGCAGCTCGGTCGGCTCGAGGGCATCGCCGATGCGCTCATCCTCGCCGGCCGCAACGTGCGGCTGTTCCCGCTCCCGGCGATGCCATGGATGGTGGTCAGCTAGCGGGCGCGGATCTTCGCAAGTCGCTCCTGGTCGGACTTCCGACGCGCATCTGCCTTCGCGAGCAGCTCCGCGACCTCTTCGTGTGGCCACACGACGACGCCGTCATCGTCGGCGATGACGATGTCGCCATCGCGCACGAGCGCTCCGCCGATATCGACGCTGCCGCCGACCCGACCGGGCGACAGCTTGTTCGGCGCGGTCGGCGTCGTGCCGCGGCACCAGACCGGGAAGCCGAGCGCGCGGATCTCCGACGCATCGCGGACCAGGCCGTCGGTCACGAGACCGACGACGCCGTGCGCCTTCAGGTCCGCGGCCATGATGTCGCCGATCGTCGCGGTCCGCGACGTCGCGTGGCCGCTCACGACGAGGACGAC
>DATCOD010000178.1:0-47069 GCA_036564905.1 Candidatus Limnocylindria bacterium | reverse complement strand
CGAATGCGCTGGAGGGGCTCGAGCTCGCCCGAGCGCTCCGTCCCGACCTGATCCTGCTCGACAATGAAATGCCCGGCACACGCGGCATCGACCTCCTGCCGACGCTTCGATCGGAAGTGCCGGGGTCCCGGGTGGTGATGTTCTCGATGTCGCCTGCGATCGCCGACCAAGCTCGGGCGCTCGGCGCGAGCGCGGCGGTGCGGAAGGATGGCAGCGATGCCCGGCTGCTCGAAGCGCTACGCGAGGTGCGCCGGGGCGAGCCATCCACGACGGTCCAGCTCGCGGCATTCGCGCGACTCCGGCGCGAGCGGCCGACCGTTGCGGCGCACGACGTGGGGATCCTCTTCACGGCCGTCGCGAGCTACGCGGTGGCATTCCTGGTCATCGAGCCGCGCCTCGGTGCGTCCGCGGCCGTGGTCGGCGTGGCGAGCGTCGCGGCGAGCGGGGCCTTGCTCGGCCCGGCGCTCGGGATCGTCGCCGCGATCGGGGTGACGGCGGTCACCGCGGCGCTGTGGACGATCACCGGCCATCCGGTGGACGGCACCGTCCTGCGGTACGGCGGGAATGGCTTGGGAGCGATCGCGCTCCTGCTGATCGGCGCTGGATCCGGCGCGGTGCGGCGCCGCGCCATCGCCGAGCGCCGCATGGGACTGTTCGTGGACGAGGCGATCGGCGCGGGCACCCGTGGTGGCAATCCGTTCATGCGCCGGGTCAGGGCGGCGCTCGGATCCGACGCGGCGATCCTGTTCGCGTTGTCGAGCGCCGGCCGGCAGCTCCGCGTCGTCAGCACCAGCGGGGTGGCCGAACTCGATGATGAGCGGACCTTCCTCGGAGTTCCTGCACTCGCGCGAGCGGTAGGTGAGTCGCGGATCGTCGAGTCCGGTGATGACCTTGTGGCCGGGGCGCGATCGGCGGCGTTCGCGCCGGTGACGGCGGAGGACGGAACGTCGGTGGGGGTGCTGGCCGTCTTCTATCGGCGCCCGATCTCGCTCACGCCGGCGCAGCAGCTGCGACTACGCACGGTCGCTGGTGCCGCCGTGACGGCGCTCGGCCCCGCCGAGTAGCTCGAGGGCGACGGGGCTCGTCCTTACGTTCGGCCGGGCCCGGCTGTGCCGGCCCCGGCCGAGCCCCTTCAACGAGTGGAGATGGGGGAGGGTCGAACTCCCCGTCCAAGGCCCTTGACCGTATCGCGTCTACGAGCGTAGCCAGCGGTTTGTTGTCTCGCGGTCCCGGACGCGCATTGGCTCGCTTCCGGTCCCGCCAGCCCGTGATCTTTGATCCACCTACCGGGCACTCGGCGGACCGCAGCCCCGCAAATTACGCCCTTCCCGGCCCGCGGGGCGGAGACCGGGAGGACGGTCACTGACTAGGCAGCGACTGCGTAAGAGGTGTTGCCAGTTACCTGGCGCCGTTCGGATTTACGAGGGAGAACGGCGTTCCTCGGCTCGCAGCGATACGTTCGCCTGCCCTGTCGAAACCACGCATCCCCGTGATGCCCTTGAAAAGATTCTACTCGCTCGTGTCGGCTCATGCGAAGCCCGTCACACTGTTCATCACCACGACCGCACCGACCGCATCGCCCTCGGCGACCGCACGCGGATTCCGCTACGTCGCGATCGGCGCGTCGGACACGGTCGGGGTCGGCGCAGCCGATCCGCGCACCGGATCGTGGCCGGCACGTGTTGCCGCGCGTCTCCCGGCGGGTACCGACTACGTGAATCTCGGGGTATCGGGGTCGCTGGCTTCGCAGGCCGCGCGCGAACAAGTCCCCGCCGCGCTCAGCCTGCGGCCGCAGCTCGCGACGATCTGGCTCGCGGTGAACGACCTCAACGCGAGCCTCCCCACGGCGGACTACGCGGCCGCGCTCCGGGCCGTCGTCGCGCCGATCGTGTCGGGCACCGCGGCGCGCGTCTTCGTCGGCAGCGTGCCTGACCTCCGCACCGTCCCGGCGTACGCGGGCACCGACCTGGCCAAGCTCCTCGTCCGCATCGACGACTACAACGCGGCGATCGCCGCGAACGCGTCGTCGTTCCCCGGCCGCGTGACGGTCGTCGACCTGTTCACCGGATCCGCTCCGCTCGTCAGCACGATGACGGTGTCCGGCGACGGCTTCCACCCGTCGGACGCCGGCTACGACCTCATCGCGGATCGGTTCGTGAAGGCCATCGCCAACGCGGGGATCGCGCTCCGCTAGAACGTCCCCGGCGTGCGGATCTGGGTCCATTGCGCGCCGCCATCGACCGTGCGCTGGATGGCGCCACGCACGGTCGCGTACCCGACCTGCGCGTCACCGAACGAGATCGCCGGCGCGATCGGAGCCGCCTGCGAGTAATCGGTCGTGAAGGCGTGCCAGGTCGCGCCGCCGTCCGTCGTCTCCTTCGAGTTGCCAGGCGCGCTCACCTGGAGCCAGCGGGTCGCCGTGACGAACGCGATCACATCCTGCTGGCTTGGGGCAGTGGTCATGAAGGTCCAGGTCGCGCCACCGTCGGTCGACCGATAGGCGTTGTGGCCGTTCTGGCCGTTCACGTCCGCGAGCAGCGTGGTGCCGAACGCCCGCAACGAGACCGGAGTGAGCCCCGCCGCGGAGCCTCCGGCGGCCGGGAGCGGGGCGGACGCCGTCCAGGTCTTCCCGCCGTCGGCCGTGCGGTAGACCACGGGCGCCGAATTCGGATCTGACGCCGTGACGAACCCGTGCGTCGCGTCACTGAACATGACCGTGTTCTTGCATTGCGCCGGTGGGATCGCGGTCAGGGTGAGCGGTGACCACGTCGCGCCGGCGTCGGCCGTGTGCGAGAGCGCGATCGACTGGGTTTGGCATGCCGCCCCGGGCGATCCGAGGGTGGCCAGCCACCCTTCGTGATCGTCGATGAAGGACACGAGCGCGTAGGTGGTCTTCACCGGCTCTTTCTGTTCCTGCCAGGTGTCGCCCTGATCGGTCGACCGGAAGAGCCGCGTCGCGGCAACGAGCGCCCAGATCACGGTCCCCGTCGGCGCGCTGAGCTGCGCGGTATTCGGCAGCGGGATGAGGGTCGGCGTTGCGGTCGGGGCCGCCGTGGCGGTCGGCGCCGCAGCGGTGGGCGCGGCGGTCGGCGTCGGGCTCGCGACCGCGACCGTGGCGGTCGGGCTGGGTGTTGCGGCAGGGCCCGCGCACGCGGCGAGCGCGAGGGCGAGGGCGAGTGAGGTCAGTCGTTTCATGCCATGAGTGTCGCCTGTGTGAGCGTCTCGCGCATCCGAGTTCCGGAGGCTAAGTCGTCCGGGCCGCGAAGCTCAGGCGGGCGCGACCTCGAGGGTGGGTAGGGGTCCCGATGCCGCCAAGCGTACGGCCCGGTCCATGACCACGAGTCCCGCGACCATGAGCCCCATCGCGCCGGCCATGACCATCTGCGGCGAGAACGCGGCGAGCAGCGCCGACGCGGCGAACGGAGCGATCGTCCCGCGCATCCCCATGAGCGACGATTGTGCGACCGCGTAGTCGCCCACGCGCTCGCGCGGGGCGAGCTGCACGATGTTCGTGAAGAACGTGATATCGCCTCCGGCGTTCGTGATCCCAGCCACGATCGCCACCGGCAGAAGGAAGACGGTGCTGGGCGCGAGCAGGTAGCCGAGCGGCATGAGCAGGACGAGCGCGGTATTGACCACGGTCATACGCAGCGAGGAGCCTCGATCGATGAACCGCCCCCAGACGAAGTACGCGATGACGGCGCTTCCCCCCTGGAGCGCGGTCATGAACCCGACGAAGCTGTTCGGCGCGTTGAAATGGTCGACGAGCAGGATCGGATAGAGCGCCGCGTTCATGAGGTTGCCGAAGCCGAAGATCGTGAATGAGACCAGGAGGCGCCGGTACCGGTGATCGCGCCAGACATCGCGGGCGATGCGCGACGGCCGGTGGCGGACGGGGAGGATCGGCGGCTGATCGTGACGGATCCGGCCGAACGCGATCGCCCCGGGAAGCGAGATGAGCGCGGCGACCGCGAAGACGACCGTCGCCGGGATGCTGTCGATGAACAAGCCGGCGAGCGTCGCGCTGGCGATGCTCGCGATCGACACGCCGATCCGGACCTTCCCCATCGCCGATGCGCGCTCGTTGTCGGGATAGATGCCCTGCATGAGGGTCGCATACGACGCCATGTTGGCGACGGCGATGACCCACATCGCCACCGAGACGGCGGCGAGGGCGAACGGTGTCGCAGCGACGAGGACGCCGACCAGGAAGATCGAGCGGGAGAGGGTCGCGGTGACCGCCGTGATCCGGGCCGGCCGGAAGCGCGCGAGCAGGTAGCCGAACAGCGGTGAGAACAGGTGGCCGATGAACGGACCGGCGACGACGAGCGCGACGTCCTCGGTCGAGCCACCCATGCGCCTGATGACGACGGGGAGGAAGGCGACGATGACGCCCAGATAGATGCCCGCCATCACCCCGGAGAAGGCATCGATCCGGAAGTTGCTGCGGACGCGCTCGGCTGACCAGTTGCGATCGACGCTCGGCATCACGGGCAAGGTAACGGCGGAACCGTCGGCCGCCTGCGGCTACTGGCCGGGGCCGAATCCGCCGGGACGTGGCGGACGGACGCCACCCGGACGCGGCGGGTACGGCCGGCGGTTGACGAACCCGCCGGGCCGCGGCGGGCGGAACGCGACCGGCCCGCGCGCACCCGGCGCGGTCGAGCTGATGACGACACGGCGGTTCGGGTCCATCCCGACGGACTCGGTCTTGATGTCGATCTGGTCCTGTACCGCGAGGTGCACGATGCGCCGCTCGTACGCGAGCATCGGCTCGAGCGTCACGGCCTGTCCGGTCGTCTTCACCCGGCCCGCGACGCGGCGGGCGATCTCACGGAGCTGGTCCTCGCGCCGGCGGCGGTACCCCTCGACGTCGACCGGCACGTGCACGGTGTGGCCGACCGACTTCGACGTGATCGCCGAGACGATCTGCTGCAGGGCGACGAGATTCTCGCCCCCCCGGCCGATCAGCGCACCGAGGTCCCCGCCTTCCACGTCGAGGCCCTCCATGCCCGGACGGTCGTCGACCGTGACCTCGGCCTCGACGTCCATCTTCTCGAGCAGGGATCTCAACACGGTCAACCCGAGCGCCAGCTCCTCGGCGTTGATCTGGGGCGTGTTCTCCGCGTCGTCCGCGGCACGGTCCGCCGCGCGCTCGGCGGCCGCGCGGACGGCGTCGGGGCGCCGGGGAACCTCACGCTCGTCGACGACCGGTTCCGGCTCCTGCGCGCGCTCTTCCTCCATGAACGACAGCAACACGCGCGCATCGACCCCGCCCATGCCCAGCATGTTCGCGGGCTTGCCCCGCTCCAGGATCTCGATATCGACCTCAGATCGTTTTCTTCCGAGCTCGAGCACTCCGCGCTCGATGGCTTCTTCGACGGTGCGACCGGTGAACTCTTCTCCACGGAGCGGCATCGCGTCCCCCCTCGCGTTACTTCTTCTTGCTGCGGTTCCGCTGACGGCGCGCTTCACGGGTGTTCTGCGCGCCCGGCGCGCCCGGACCGTTCGCGGTGATCGCGGCGCGCGCGCCCATGTCCTGACGTTCTTCCTCGAGCGCGGCCTGCTGCCGGGCGGCGAGCGTCCGGTCGGCGGGCGACGGGATGTTGTTCAGGAACGGAAGGAATCGCGGCAGCTGACCCCAGCCGCTCACGAAGTACTGCTGCACGATGCCGAACAGCGTGGTCGTCACCCAGTACAGGCCGAGGCCCGCGGGAAGGCTCCACGCGATGAACACGGTCAACAGCGGGAAGTAGTACTGCATCGACTGCATCATCTTTTGCTGCGGATCGACCGTCTTCGGCCGCGCCATCGGCTGGAACATCACCGACGAGATGAGCTGCGTCGCGCCCGCGAGGATCGGGAGGACGTGGAGCGGATCGGGGCCGCCCAGGCCGCCCGTGATCCACGGCAGCCAGTACGCGGTCAGGTCGAGGGTCTGAGTGGGCCCGAGGGGATTCGGAACGAACGGGATGAGGTCTGGGCCGAGCGTCGTGCCCGTCAGATGTGGAGACTGGATGAAGGCCTGGTACATCGCGAGGAGGAGCGGCATCTGCAGCAGGATCGGCAGGCAGCCCATCGCGGGGTTGTAGCCGCGCTCCTGATAGAGCTTCATCTGCTCCTGGCCGAGGCGCTGCTTGTCGCTGCCGTACTTCGCCTTGAGGTCGGCCATCGCCGGCGCGAGCTCCTGCATCGCCCGCTGGTTGCGGATCTGGATCTTGAACAGCGGGTACAGCGTGAGCCGGATGGCGACGGTCACCGCCACGATCGCGAATCCGAAGTCGTGCACCAGGTCGTACGCCCCCACGAGGAGCGAGATGAGCGGATGGACGAGCAGGAAGTTCCAGTACGGGGCGAAGACGTCCAGCATCTAGTGGCCGGCTCGCTGCGGCACGGGGTCGTAGCCGCCGCGCGCGAACGGATTGCACGAGAGCACGCGCCGGACCGCCATGGCCGAGCCGCGCATCGGGCCGTAGCGCTCGACGGCCTCGATCGCGTACTCCGAGCAGGTCGGCGTGTACCGGCAGGCCGGCGGGAGCGCCGGGCTGATCTTCGCCTTGTAGAACCGGAGTATCGCGAGCACGGCCGTGCTCATCGCAACACCGCGGCGAGCTCGCGCTCCACGGCGCCGCGGAGCTCGGCCGCGTCGGCATCGAGCGCCGCGGGACGCACCATCAGGACGAGATCCGCGCCCGCGGCCGGCCCGCGACGGCGGGCGAGCGCGACTCGGACCGCCTCGCGGATGCGCCGGCGGGCACGATTCCGCTTGACCGCGCCGCCGACCGCGCGCGACGCTGCGACCGCGACACGCACGGTGGGCCGATCACTGGGCAGCGCGCGGAGGGAGAACAGCTTGTCGTTCCGCGCGACACCGTCCGCCCGGACGCGCGCGATGTCTTCCCCTCGCCGCAGTCGCGCGGCGTGCATCACTCCGGCTAGACGACGGTGAGTCGCTTGCGACCACGTGCACGCCGCCTGGACAGCACCGTGCGCCCGCCGGTCGTCTTCATCCGTGCACGGAATCCGTGAACGCGTGCGCGGCGACGGGTCTTCGGCTGATAGGTACGCTTCACGATCGAGTCCCCTTCCGGAAAAGCTCACGCGGATCACGTCGGATGTGTGATTGAAAGTCTAGCAGCCCGGTCCGCGACCATTCTTTGCCTTGCCGCGCGTTCGGACCCGGGGGTATAGTTCGCGGGCTTCCGGGGGAGCCACTTCCAGAGACCATCCACCGCGACCGCATCGCGATCCAAGCGCCATCGTTAGTACTGGCAGCGCGCGCATCTGTGTGGGGAGCATCCGTGACGTCTGACTCGCAGCTGGGAGCAGAGAGCCGTGCCAATCTGAAAGAGCTGTGGCGCGCCGCCCTCGGTGAGTTGCAGCTTGCGATGCCGAAAGCGAACTACGACACCTGGTTCAAAGAGACGTATGTCGTCAGTGAAGAAGATGACGTCTTCTGCATCGGTGTCCCGAACGCCTTCGCTCGCGAGTGGCTCGAGAACAAGTACCGATCGCAGGTCCGCACGTCGCTCCAGCGCCTGGTCGGCCGTACCGTCGACGTGCGCTTCATCACCGTGCCTGGCGGTGGTGGGACGACCGCGGCCGGGACCGGCCAGCGCCCCGGGAATTCCGTGAATTCCGGCCAGAACGCATCGATGACCCCGGTCGCGCCGCCGTCCGAGCGCCGGGGGGAGCTCTCGCCGGTCACCGCGATCCTCAACCCCCGCTACACGTTCGCCACGTTCGTCGTCGGATCCAACAACCGCCTCGCCCACGCGGCGGCTTTGTCGGTCGCCGAGCGTCCCGGTCACTCGTACAACCCGCTCTTCGTGTACGGGGGCAGTGGGCTCGGCAAGACCCATCTCATGCACGCGATCGGGCACGCAGTGCTGTCCCGCCATCCGAAGAAGCGGGTCGCGTACGCGACGAGCGAGAAGTTCACCAATGAGTTCATCAACTCCATCCGCGGACAGAAGTCGGAGGAGTTCCGCGAGCGCTATCGGCGCATCGACGTGCTGCTCATCGACGACATCCAGTTCATCGCCGGCAAGGAAGGTACGCAGGAAGAGTTCTTCCACACCTTCAATGCGATCCACGAAGAGGGCAAGCAGATCATCATGTCGAGCGACCGGCCACCGAAGGCGATCCCGCAGCTCGAGGATCGGCTGCGTTCTCGTTTCGAGTGGGGCCTCATCGCCGATATCTCGACTCCCGATCTCGAAACACGTACGGCCATCCTTCGAGCGAAGGCTGAGGCCGCGAATGTGTCGGTGCCGCCGCTGGTCATCGACTTCCTTGCCCAGCGGATCGTTTCGAACATCCGCGAGCTCGAGGGCGCGCTCACCCGTATCGTCGCCTACGCGACGCTGAACGCGGTCGCGGTCACGACGGAGCTCGCGCAGACGATGCTCCAGAACATCCTCTACAACCCCCGGAAGCAGTCGCTCTCGCCCGAGCGGATCGTCGAGACCGTGGCGAAGTACTACGGGGTGCCCTCGGATCAGCTCCGGGGAAAGGCTCGCGACAAGCAGATCGTGCTTCCCCGGCAGATCGCGATGTACCTCATGCGCGAGGAGACCGAGGCGCCGCTCTTGCGTATCGGCGAGGCGCTTGGTGGCCGGGACCATTCGACCATCCTCCACGGCTGCGAGAAGATCGAGCGGGAGATGGGCGAGAACGACGACTTCAGGCGCGACATCAACTCGCTACGGGAGCTGCTCTACGCGGAGTAGGGCATGTTCTCCGCGGGTCGACCATGTGGATAAGCGACCACGCCCTGTGGATAACGACCTGCGTACGTGGACAACCGACCCCTTAAGGTGTTGTCGAGCGCTCACCCTGTAGCATTTCCCTACATGGCCGATGGGGCCGTCCCGGGCCGTCCGCATCGTGTCCCCGCTCCGTCCACCGCCCGTTTACGTGATCGGACCAGCCCGGGGTGCCGATCTCGCGGGAAGGGTCATAGTCCACAGCGCTACTACTGCGACTGGCGTTCTAATCAACTTCTCACTACGAGGACGTGGAGGGGGACCGGGTGAAGGTCAGCTGTCTACAAGAGAACCTTGCGCGCGGTCTTTCGATCGTGGGGCGCGGGGTCTCGACGAGAGGGACGCTCCCGATCCTGGGGAACGTGCTCCTCAAGACCGACGGCGGTCGACTCAAGCTCACCGCGACGAACCTCGAGATCGGCGTGAACTGTTGGGTCGCCTGCAAGGTCGAGGATGAAGGCGCCATCACCGTGCCGGCGAAGCTGTTCACGGACTTCGTGAACTCCCTTCCTCCGGGGCCGGTCGAGATCGCGCTCAACGTCCGCACCAAGACCATTCACCTGAAGAGCGCCACCACCGAAGCCAACCTCAAGGGACTCGACGCCGAGGAGTTCCCGATCATTCCGGCCATTCCGGACAAGCCGACCACGCGCATGCCGCAGGGCGAGCTGCAGCGGATGATCGCGGAGGTCGCGTTCGTCGCCGCCACCGACGATTCCCGCCCCGTGCTCACCGGCGTCCTCACCACGTTCGACGGCAACGAGATCACCATGGCCGCCGCGGACCCATACCGACTTTCGGTCCGGAAGGGGCATCTCCTCACGAAGGTCGATCCGAAGGTCGAGATCATCATCCCGGCGAAGAGCCTGTTCGAGGTGGCGCGCATCGTCGGTTCGAGCGACGACCCGGTCGACATCCTCGTGACGCCGAATGGGAGCCAGGTCATCTTCCACACCGACGAGGCCGATCTCGTGTCGCGGATCATCGAGGGGCAGTTCCCGAACTACCGCCAGGTCATCCCGACCAGCCACACGACGAAGGTGACCGTTTCACGCGACGAGCTGCTCAAGGCGACGAAGCTGGCGTCGTACTTCGCCCGGGACGCGGCGAATATCGTCCGGTTCGCGGTGGACCCAGCACAGGAGGTCCCGCTCGTCGTGAGCGCGACCGCGGCCGAGGTCGGCGACAACACCTCACGCGTCGACGCGACGGTCGAAGGTCAGGCCACCGCGATCGCGTTCAACTCGCGCTTCGTCGCGGATGCCCTGGGCAGTCTGACCGCATCGGAGGTCGCGATCGAGCTCGGCGGTCCGCTCGCGCCCGGCGTCGTTCGCATCGTCGGCGATGACAGCTACCTACACGTGGTGATGCCCCTTCGAATCCCGAGCTAGATGCGCGTCGCTCGGATCCTCATCGAGGATTTCCGGAGCTACGCGCGCGCCGAGCGCACGCTGGTGCCGGGCGTCACGGCGCTCGTTGGCCGCAACGGCGCGGGGAAGACGAATGTGCTCGAGGCGATCCACCTCATCGCGCGCGGGGACTCACCGCGCGCTCGTGATGACACCGAGCTCGTCCGCTGGGGCGCCAGCAGCGCGCGCGTCTCCGCCCGTGTCGAGCGGGTGGACGACGCCCGGACCGTCGACGTGGTCCTCTTCTCGCCGCCGGAGGGCGAACGCCGTCGTCCGCGCCGATACCTGCTCGATGGCGCCGGAAAGCGCGCGGACGACGCGATCGGGGAGCTGGCGGTCGTCTCGTTCTTCCCAGAGGACGTGCAGCTCCTGGCCGAGGCGCCGAGCGCGCGACGCCGCTACCTCGACGCGATGGTGTCGCAGGTCCACCGGCGGCACCGATCCGAGTCGCGCGAGTACCAGCGGGTCCTCGAGCAGCGGAACGCCCTCCTCCGCGTCCTCCGCGACGAAGGGCGCCCGACCTCGGAGCTCGCGTTCTGGGACAGTGAGCTCGTGCGCCTCGCCGCGTCGATCTCACTCCGCCGGCTGGACGCCGTCCGTGAGCTCGTCGCGCCGTTCCGCGAGGCGGCAACGCGCTTCAGCGGCACCGATGCGCTGTCGCTGGCCTACGCCGCGCAGGTCGAGGGCGACACGGTCGAGGAACGTGCGGCCGGATACCAGGAGCTGCTCGGCCAGAAGCGCGACCGCGAGATCTGGCAGGGATCGACGCTCGTCGGCCCACACCGGGAGGATCTTGCGGTGAGCGCGCTCGGCCGAGCCCTTCCGACATTCGCGTCGCGTGGCGAGCAGCGGAGCGCGGTGCTCTCGCTCAAGCTCGCCGAGGCATCCTGGATCCGCGAGCGCGTCGGCGAGCTTCCCGTGTTCCTGCTCGATGACGTCCTGAGCGAGCTCGATCCGGGCCGGCGCGACGCGCTGGTCGACGCGCTGCCCGAGGACGCACAGACGCTCCTCACAGCGGCATTCGAGGCCGGCGTGCCGGAGCGGTTGATCGAGCGGGCGGACGTGCTGCGAGTCAAGGACGGCGCCATCAGTTGAGGCCGATCGGCGGCGCGATCGAGCGCGCCCTGCGCAAGCTCGGCCTGGACCGCGACGTCGAGCGGGTATCCGCGGTCGACGCGTGGGCCGGTGCTGCGCGCGATGTGTTCGGGCCGGACGCCGACGCGACCCGGGCCGTCGGACTGAGCGATCGCGCCCTCATCGTCGCCGTGCCCGATGCGACCTGGTCCGGGGAGATCCGGCTGCGCGAAGCCGAACTCGTGGCCGCGCTGGCCCGGCGTGCCCCGACCGACCTCGAGCACATCCGCACCGTCCCAGTCGCTCCAGAGCGCCGTCCGGGGCCATCCGCCGGACGTTGGCACGGGTCTGGCCAGTGACGCAGCCGATGTTCCCGAGAGCTCCGTCCCGGTGAGGCAGACCGGCTTTTCCACGAAGGTCGGATCGACGACCGAGATCCAGGGAGGCTCCGACGTCATCATCGTCAGCGAGCCGACCCTCGGTGCGACCCTTCGCACGAAGGGGCGCTTCTACTTCCTCTGCGAGGTCATGCCGCAGGGGAAACCCGGCGCCGATGTCGCGCGCGAGGTCGCCCACATGGTGCGCGAGCAGTACGAGTACGACCTCTCCGCCGGCATCGAGGTCGCGATCCGCAAGGCCCTCCGGGACGCGAATCGCCGGGCGGCGCACCGGCTCCGGGATCAGCACGGACGCGTGACGCTGCACGCCGCCTGCGCCGTCCTCGTGAACCACGAGCTGTACGCCGCCCGGATCGGTCAGGCCCAGATCTTCCTGGTGCGCCGGGCCCGGTTGTTCCTCCCCGGTGACGACCCCAACGAGCTCGCCGACTTCGTGCATCGCACGACCACGCGTCGCGCGGCGTCACTGGGCAGCGATCCAGACCTCCTCCCCGCGGTCTGGAAGCAGACGGTGGAGCCCGGGGACACGATCATCCTCGCCGGCGGGAATGCGACCGCGGCGCTCGGCGCCGACGCGTTGCTGAATGCCGCGGTCACGTTGCATCCGCGCGCGGCGGCCGAGCACCTCCACAGTCGCTTCGTGGCCGAGGGGGCCTCCGGCAGCGACAGCGTCGTGCTGATCGAGGTGTCGTTGGCCGTGACGACGGCGCCGCGGATCGCAGCCGCTCCCCAACCGAGCCGGCCACCGGAGGAGGTCATCGTCGCCGAGACGATCCGATCGCGGGTCGATGCGATCTGGAGCCACCGGCCGCGCGTCGGCCAGGCCGTCAGCGCGGTCGCCACACCCGCCGCGTCGACGGTCGGGCGGGGTCTCGCGATCGGCCTCGAGCTCATGCCGCATCGGAAGACCACGCTCGGCGGTCCGATGCAGACCGCGCGGGAGCGGGGCGCACACCAGCAACGGCTCGTCAGCCTCCTCGCGGTCGCGCTGCTGGGCGTCTCGATCGTGATCGGCGCGGTGGTCGTGCGCGACTTCCAGGCCAACAACGTCGTCGCGAGCTACAACCTCATCGTCTTGTCAGTGCGGAACGATCTCGATTCGGCGCAGTCATTCCTCGACCGGAAGACCGTCACGGACGATGATCGCGCCCGGCAGAAGCTTCTCTCGGCCAAGGCCCACATCGCCGCCGCCGCATCCTCGACGGCCGTCGATCTGACGCAACTCCGGGCGCTCACCGAGCGGACGAACGCGCTCTTCGATCGACTGAACAACGTGCTGATCGATCTGGCCACACCGGCGGCGTCCGGCGCGAACATCGCGAGCTTCACACAGACCCCGCTCGGGCTGTACGCCGCCGACCCGGGCAGCGGCGCGATGTGGCGGGTCTTCGCGCCGCCACCGGGCACGACCATCGCGCTCCCCGTGCTCCGGAAGGGCACGGGGGGAGTCGGCAGCCCACTGTTCGTGACCGCCGTCGATGCCGCCGTCTTCACGCTCGACGATCAGGACAGGATCTGGAAGGCCGAGGGGAACACTGTGACCGACGTCACTCCCTCCGGACCGGACGAGTGGAAGAGCGTCAATGGCTTCGCCAGCTTCAGTGGCAACCTGTACGTCCTGGATGCGGCTTCAGGGCAGATCTGGCGGCAGGCGGAGGACAGCGGCAAATACCTGCCGGCGGACCCGGTGCTCGCGCAGGCGTTCGCACCCGGTGCGATCACGTCATTCGCGGTCGACGGGAGCGTGTGGGTCACCTCCACCGCCGGCGACATCGGTCTGTTCAAGCGGGTTGGCCTCGCCACGACGGCGACGAGAGCGGACTTCACGGTCAAGTGGCTGGGCGAACCGGTGAAAGCATCGGCGATCCAGGCGATCGAATCCCAACGGAACATTTACGTGCTCGACGCGCCCGGCCGGCGCCTGGTGCAGCTCACCCGTGACGGACGCGAGGTCGCGCGCTTCGACCTGCCGAAGGACCTGCCGGCGCCGACGGCATTCTTCGTCTCCGAGAGCCAACACCTCGCCTACACCGCGCACGGCTCCAAGATCGCGACGACGGATCTCAGCCGATGATCCCGTTCTCAGACGTCAATCCGACACGCGGACCAGCCATCGTCAACCGGCTGCTTCTCTTCGTGAACATCGTCGTCTGGATCTACATCGTCAGCCTGCAGCGCACGCCCGGCGCACTCGATGCGTTCTTCGGCCGCTACGCGTTCGATTGGTCGCGCTTCACGCACGATCTGTCGACAGGCGCATGGAGCGTCGCGACATTCGTGCCGCTGTTCACGCACATGTTCCTGCACGGCGGCTGGCTGCACATCATCGGCAACATGCTGTATCTGTGGGTCTTCGGCGACAACGTCGAGGACCGTCTCGGCAGCGGCCCGTATCTCCTCTTCTACCTGCTCTGCGGGATCATCGCCGCGGTCGGCCAGGGGATCGTCGCGCCCTCCCCGATGCTCGGCGCGTCGGGCGCGATCGCCGGCGTGCTCGGCGCGTATCTCGTGTTGTCGCCGGGCGCGCGCATCCGGACCCTCATCTTCCTCGGGATCTTCATCACGGTCGTGCAGCTGCCGGCGGTCATCGTGATCGGCTTCTTCATCGTCATCCAGTTCATCGAGGGCGTCGCGTCCCTGCGCCTGCCGGGATACGCGGCGACCGAGCAGGTGGCCTACTTCGCCCACATCTTCGGGTTCAGCGCGGGCGTCGTGCTGATGCTCCTGCTGCGCGACCGGGCGCGACGCGATCCTGCCCCGTACAGCCGGTACGGGTAGCATTTTCCGGTGCCCGAGTCAGCCCCACGTTCGGGCCTCGTGCTCTGCACGGTCGAGTCGGTGCGCGTGCACGTCCTCACCGGACAGCACGTCGTGCTCCTGCAGCCGAAGGACTCCGACCGCCTCGTCCCGATCTGGATCGGCGCCGACCAAGCGCACAGCATCGCGACGCGCGTCGCCGGCATCCCGAGCGACCGGCCGCTCACGCACGACCTGATGATGTCGATGCTGGTGGCGTCCGGCGTGGAGATCACCAGAGTGGTGGTCAAGGATCTGGTCACGGACGCCGCCGGGCAGGGGAGCGTCTTCCACGGCAGCGTCTTCCTCCAGGTCGGCGAGCGCGAGGTGGAGATCGACTCGCGCGCCTCCGATGCGATCGCGCTCGCGGTCCGCTGCGACGCGCGGATCTTGGTGTCCGAGGGCGTGGTCGACCGCGCGTCCATCGCGGCGTCGGGCGAGGACCAGGAGATCGGTGAGCTCGGCGTGTTCCGCCAGTTCATCGAGAGTCTGCCGGACGACCCGAACCCGGGCAGCGGCTGAGCTCCTCAACGGCACGACCGTGATCGACCCCGCGATCTGGCCGCTCGGCACGACCGTCGATCGGCGCGGACAGCTGCGCGTCGGAGGGGTCGACCTCAGCGCGCTCGCGGACCGGCTCGGGACCCCGCTCTACGTCTACGAGGCGGCGACGATCCGGGACGCGTATCGCCGTTACGGCGCCGCGTTCAAGGCGATGCGTCCGGTCCGGATCTCCTACGCGATCAAGGCCTGTGCCCTGCGCGGCGTCGGCTCGATCCTCGCCGCGGCCGGAGCGGACGCGAGCGCGGCCTCCCTTGGCGAGCTGCTCGCCGCGAAGCGCGCCGGATTTCCGCCGGCGCGCACGCAGCTGCACGGGAATGCCAAGACGGACGAGGAGCTGCGCGCCGCGTTGCGCCTCGGCGTCGGGCGCATCGTCATCGATGGCGCGGACGAGATCGACCGTCTGGCCAGGCTCGTCGCGCGTCGCGTACGGCCACAGCCGGTCTGGCTTCGCGTGTCGCCCGGCATCGGCGCCGATACGCACCCACATCTACGGACCGGCGTCCTCGACAGCAAGTTCGGCGCGCCCATCGCCGGCGGCGACGCACTCGCGCAATGCCGCGCGATCGCCGCAACGAAGAATCTCCGTCTTGTCGGGATCCACGCTCATCTCGGCACGCAGCTGCACGAGGCCGACCGGTACCAGGAGCTCGGTCTGGCGCTCGCCGACCTCGCGCGCGAGGTGCGAGCGGCGACCGGCGTCGCGGTACGGGAGATCGGTGTCGGCGGCGGCCTCGCGATCCCGCTCCGCAGCGAGGATCCGGTGCTCGATCTGGCCGCGTACGCGCGCGCGGTGAGCCTGCCCATCCGCTCCGCTGCCGCCCTCGCGAAGGTGACGATCTATCTCGAGCCGGGACGCTCGCTGGTCGGTCGCGCGGGCGTGGCCCTGTACCGCGTCGTCGGGACGAAGCGGGTCGCGGGCGTGCGGACGTTCGTGTCCGTCGACGGCGGGATGGGCGACAACATCCGGCCCGCGCTGTATGGCGCGACCTATACGGCCATCCTCGCCGACCGCCCCGCCGCGGCGCCGACCGAGCACGTCGCCATCGCCGGAAAGTACTGCGAGAGCGGCGATCTCCTGATCCGGGATGTCGCGCTGCCAACGCCTGAGCCGGGCAACATCCTCGCGATCCCGGCGGCCGGTGCGTACAGCATCGCGATGGCCTCCAACTACAACCACCACCCGCGGCCGGCGGTCGCGCTCATCGACGGCGCGCGCGCGAAGGTGATCCGCAAGCGCGAGACCCACGCCGACATCTGGCGCCTGGAGCGCTGATCCCCGGCTGGGGCCTCGGTCAAGGGCGGCGCAGCCAGAGCGATAGGCGGAGGAGCAGGAGGTCGCGGATCGCCTTCAGGATCACCTTCGGTGGCGTGCCCTTCGGCTCGTGATGCCTGCGAGCGTGGTGGGCGACGCCGACCTCGCGCGTGACGATGCCGTTCGCGCGGAGGGTGATCAGGAGCTCGGGCGAGAAGAACGCACCGTTCGACCGCACGCTCGCGAGGGGGACGCGCCGGAAGACGTCCGCGCGGAACAGCTTGAACGCGCAGTCGACGTCGCGCCAGCCGCCCGCGAAGAGCACGCGGATGACACGGTTGTACACGCGCGACACGACCACGTGCCACCAGCCGTACTCGAGCGTCAACCGGTAGCCGAGCACGGCGTCGACACCGGGCCCGAGCGCGTCGACGAGCTTGTCGAAGTCCGCGACGTCGAACTGCTGGTCGCCGTCGGTGAAGAAGATGAATGGCTGCGTCGCGCTCTCCAGACCGGCACGGACCGCGCCGCCGTATCCGCGCCCGGGGCGGTGGTGGACGACCTTGACGCGAGGATCCGCGTGGGCGAGCGCGTCGGCGATCTGGCCGGTGCGATCGGTGCTGCCGTCGTCGACGATCGTGACCTCGACCCGGTCGGCGTACTTCGGGAGCGCCGCGAGCGCCTGGGCCACCATCGGCTCGACGTTCAGCTCCTCGTTCCGCGCGGGGAAGAAGAACGAGAGGCCGGACAGCCGTTCGGTCACAACCGGATAACGCTAGCGTTCTCCGAGTGAGCGCCCGCGGCGGACGCGGCCGGAGGCCGCGGTGATGAGGGAACGTTGGATCGCGGTGGCCATCGGCTGCCTGGCCGTTTCCGGCTATGTCATCGCGGGCTGGGGCACCGCGACGGTCTACGACTACTACGGTCGACTGGCCGACGCGTTCGTGCATGGTCGCTATTGGCTGCTCGACGACCCGTCGTGGCTGAACGAGCTGCTCTCGTGCGGCGACGGCCGTTGGTGCGTCGCGTACCCGCCGCTGCCGGCGGTCCTCTCGATCCCGCTACTCGCGTTCGGCACCGCGACGGCGCAGGACCTCGTGTCGCAGATCTGCGGCGGCGCGTCGGCCGGCGTGCTGTACCTGGCGCTCCGCGCGTACGGCGCGCCGCGCGTGGTCGCCATCACCGGCGCGCTCCTGTCGGCGTTCGGGACCACGCTCCTGTTCACGAGCGCGGACGGCCGCTCCTGGTTCGCGGCGCACGCGGTCGCGATGCTGTTCACGACGATCGCGTTCCTCGTCGCGGCCCGGGGCGGGCCGGCCTGGGGCGTCGGCGCCGCGATCGGCCTGGCCGCGCTCGCGCGGCTCCCCATCGCGGCCGCGACGCCCGCGCTCGCGCTGCTCGTCGCGCAGCGCGGTGGGCTGCCGTGGCGCCGGGCGTTCGCGCAGGTCGGGGCGGGCGGGCTGCCGTTCCTGATCGCGTACGTCGCCTACGACCTGGCCCGGTGGGGCACCATCACTGACGCGGGCTACGCGCGCCTCACCCAGGGTGACTTCTTCTTCGATCACGGGCTGTTCTCGCTCGCGTACCTGCCACGTCATCTGTACGCGATCTTCATGGCGCCGCCGGACCTCGTCCCGAACGTCTGGTACTTCCTCCGTCCGCGGATCGACGGGATGAGCCTCTTCCTTGTGACCCCGGCGTTCCTGTTCGTGTTCGCCGGGCTCCAGAACATCCGGCGATCGATGGCCGTCGCCGCGGTCGCGCTCGCGGCCGGACTCGCCCTCCTCCCCGACGTCACCCATGGCACGGTCGGCTTCGCGCAGTTCGGATACCGCTTCAGCATCGACGCCCAGCCATTCCTCATCGCGCTGGCGCTCGGCGGTGACGCGTTCCGCGACGGTGTGTGGCGCCGGCGCCCGTCGATCCTGTTCTTCATCGCCTGCGCGCTGGGGGTCGCCATGAACGTCTACGCGGCGGTCGCCATCATCAGGTACGGCTTCTGGCAGTGAACGCGACCGAGGCGCGGCGGCGCCAGGCGAATGTCGCGATCGCCGTCATCATCATCGCCGGCGTCGTCGCGCGGCTGCTGGTCGCCCGTGCGCAGGGCTTCCCATCCGACGTCGGCACGTTCATGGCCTGGGCCGAGAAGCTGGCGGACGTCGGGCCGAGCCGCTTCTACGAGCCCGGGTATTTCAGCGACTACCCGCCCGCGTTCCTGTACGTGCTCTGGCTGCTCGGCAGGCTGTTCGACGGCGACGTCCTCCGCTTCGCCGTCAAGGCCATCAGCATCCCGGCGGACATCGGCATCGCGCTGCTCCTCGTCCCGCTGGTGCGCCGTCAGGCCGGGAACGGAGCGGCGATCCTCGTGGCGGCCATCTGGATGCTCCAACCCGCGCCGCTCTTCGCCGGGCCGTACTGGGGCCAGGTCGACGCGGTGGGGACGCTGCCATTCCTCGCGGCCCTGCTCGCGGCGGGCGCCCGGCGGTGGGGCGTCGCCGGCGTGCTCGCCGGCCTCGCCACCATGACCAAGCCGCAGTTCGGCCTCGTCCTCGGTGTCGTGGTGGCCGCCGCGGCGATCGAGCTGATCCGCGCGCGAGACTGGCGCCCGCTCCTGCGGTCCCTGGGCTCGGCGCTCGCGACGATGCTCCTGCTCGCTCTGCCGTTCGGCATGACCCCCGGCGCGTTCATCGGCCTCGTCCGCAGCGCGTCCGAGACGTACCCCTACTCGTCGCTCTACGCCTTCAACGGCTGGTCCATCGCGTTGGACTTCTGGAAGGACGACGCCGCGTGGGTCGTGCCGGGCGCGATCCTCCTCGCCATCGGCCTGCTCGTCTCGGTCGTGCCGCTCTGGTGGCGGCGCGACACCGCGGCGCTCCTCGCGGTCGGTGCGGCCACCGTCATGGCCTTCTATTTCCTCCCGACCCGGGCGCACGAACGGTACCTCTTCCCCGCATTCGCGCTGCTGCTGCCGTTCGCGGTGACGCGCCGCAGGATCCTCGCGCCGTACCTGGTCCTGGCCGGTGGCTTCTTCGTCACGCTGTACTTCGCATTCACTCGCTACCCGCAGAATGATCTCGCGGCGCCGCCATGGCTCGACGCCACCCTGTTCGGCCGCACCGGGCAGATCGCGATCGCGCTCCTGTTGATCGGCACGGCGGCGCTGATCTGCTGGCGGCTCGCGCGCGGCGAGGCCCGGTTCGAGCCGACGCTCGCGATCGAGGACCCCGCCGCGGCGGCGCTCGCGCCCGCGCGATCGCGCTGGGCCCTGCCGGCCGGCTTCGGCATCGGCGGCCCCGCGACCCGGCGGGACATCCTCATCGCGCTCATGGTCGCCCTCGCGGTCCTCGGAACGCGTGGGTTCAGGCTCGATTGGCCGCGCGACATGTACTTCGACGAGGTGTATCACGCGCGCACCGCGTTCGAGCTCCTCGCGCAGCGCGAGCCATACGAGTGGACGCACCCACATCTCGCGAAGGAGGTCATGGCCCTCGGGATCGTCACCTTCTCCGACGACCGCGTCACCGGGACCGAAGCCGCGCCGGCGGACATCACCGCGTTCACGGTGGCGAACGACGGCACTCGCGCATATGCCCATGACGGGCAGGTCGACGTCGCCGCTCGCGACGGGCCGCGCACGACGATCGGGCTGTTCGCGGGTCAGGCCAGGGCGATCGCGATCGACGGCGACTCGGTCCTCGTCGCCACCGA
The DNA here is from genome assembly GCA_036564905.1 of Candidatus Limnocylindria bacterium. GTDB lineage: Bacteria > Chloroflexota > Limnocylindria > P2-11E > P2-11E > UBA4735. The sequence goes on along the minus strand of DATCOD010000178.1, from coordinate 27,100 downwards.
TACGCAGCTCATGGAGTTCTCGCGCGGGTCCAGGCCGTCGAATGTCGCCGTGCCGACGCAGGCGATCGCGGGCCCGGTCACCGCGTTCGCGCGGATCGCGGGCCGGTCGGTCGTCGGTACCGCGAGTGCGACGATGGTCCTTGGCGAGGCTGCGGACCCGCCGATCACCATCGCCACCGGCGCGATCGGCATCGCGGCGAAGAACGATGGCAGCGAGGCGTACCTGCTCGACGCGACGGGCACCGTGCACGTCATCGCGACGGCCGGCTGGACCGAGACGAAGACCTACCCGAGCGTCGCGAAGGAACGGACCATCGCGTTCGCGCAGGGGCCGAACGCGATCGTCCTCGGGCGCGCCGACGAGCCGGTGCTCGACTCGATCAACACCGACGACGGACACCATGACACGGTGCTGCTCGCGAACGCCCGCACCGGTGCCTTCGCCAGTGGCGTGACCGCGATGGCGGTGGTGCCGCGCACCGACTTCCTCTACGCGATCGCGGACGGCCGCGTCGTCGTGGTGGATGTGCACGGCCTCTCGCCATTCGCCGCGATCCCCACGTCCGCCACGAGTCTCGGGGTCGATGGCACCGGCGACACCCTGGTCGCCCTCGGTCCGTCCGGCCTCGCCGATCGGATCGACACGGGCCGGCTCGCGCTCTCCTGGCGACTCCCGGGCGTCGTGGCCGCGGCGCTCCTCGCGTTCGTGCTCGTGCTGCTGGCGCGACGCCTGTTCGCAGCGCGGGTCATCCCGATATTCGTGGGGATCGCGGTGATCTTGGACGGGTCGATGTTCGCGCAGGCCCGCATCGGCATGAACGACATCTACGTCGCGCTGTTCATCGTCGCGGGCTGGTATTTCATCGTCGCGGCGCACCGCCCGCGCTGGTCGTCAGGGGTGGACATCCTGATCGCGGGCGTGCTTCTCGGTCTCGGTGCGGCGTCGAAGTGGGCCGCCATCTACACGCTGGCCGGCCTGTTCGTCGCGTCGCTCGCGGTCACCGCCCACGCGTACGCGAGCGGTCACCCGGGGAAGGGCGGGCCGCTCGATCTGCTGGCCGGCAAGGGGAAGAACGCGGCGTTCCTGTTCCTCTCATTCGCGGTGATCCCGGCCGCGATCTACCTCGCGAGCTACATCCGCTGGTTCGGCGGTCCGACGATGCCGTACGGCTGGGATCTCATCGAGCTCACGAAGCAGATGTACTGGTACCACTCCGGCCTCACCTCGCCACACCCCGCGGCGTCGCCGTGGTGGAGCTGGCCGATCGTGCTGAAGCCGGTGTACTGGTACTTCGGTCAGTCCGACAACGGCACGAACGGGTACATCTATGACGCGGGCAACCTCGCGCTCTTCTGGGGCGCGCTCGTGGCGACGGTCTGGTGTGGCATCGCGGCGATCCGGGCACGCTCGGTCAGTCTCGCCTTCGTCGTGTTCGCGCTGCTCGCGCAGTACGTGGCGTGGATCCCGATCTCGCGCGTGCTGTTCTTCTATCACTTCTTCACCGCGCTGCCCTTCTATCTGCTCGCGCTCGCGTGCGGCCTCGCGTACCTCTGGGAGAGCGGACGAAAGGCCGTCGTCATCGGTTACCTGGGCGTCGCGGCCGCGGTCTTCGTGTACTTCTATCCGTTCGTCTCGGGACAGCCAGTGCTCGCGTCGCAGGCCGCGATGTTCTTCGTCCTGCCGACATGGCAGTACGACTGCCAGTTCTATCCGACGTTCCAGTGCGCGTTGAATGGCCTGAGCGACGTTCCGATCGCCGCGATCGTCGTGCGCATCGTCGGCGCCGGTGCCGTCGCCGGCATCGGGATCGGCGCGTTCTTCGCGCTGAGCGCGCCCGAACGGACCCTGGCGAAGGCGCGTGAGGTGCTAGGGCGAGGCGCTGGACGAGGGCGCGACGCCGGGTGATGGGCTCGGGCCCGCCGAGGCGGTCACCGTCGGCGCGGCGGGCGACGCCGCGGGAGCGCGCACCGGCGTCGTGAGCAGCGTGCCCACGGCACCCACGATCGCGATCAGGATCAGCAGAGCCAGGATCAGCGTGCCGGCGAGCGCACGCGAAACGGCGGGCTGTCGCGCGGCGTAGACGATCACGGTGATGTTGTCCAGGCCGCCGCGAGACCGCGCGAGGGCGACGAGCTGATCTGCCGCGTCACCTGGACCGCGGGCCATCGCGGACGCGATCTCCTCATCCGTGACGTGCCGGGTGAGGCCGTCGGAGCACAGCACGAGGCGGTCCGCGACCTGGAGCGTCTCGACGAAGATGTCGGGCTGCACGCCGCGCGGATCGCCGAGGAAGCGCGTGATGCTGCTGGTCGCGTCTCCGCTGTGATCTGCCGTGATCTGGCGGATGACCTGGGCGCGGATCAGGTACGCGCGCGAATCCCCGAGGTTCGCGACCACCGCCTGACGGCCGCGGATCGCGGCGGCGACGAGCGTCGTAGCCGCCCGCGCGAGGCCCTCGCCCTTCGACGCGGCGAGGACCGCCGTATTCGCTCGTTGGACCGCTTCGCCGAGCGCGGTGCGTGCGCTCTCGCGATATGAGGGCGCGGCGAACGTGCGAGCCAATGCCTCGATCGCGGCGGTGCTCGCGACATCACCGCCTGCCTCGCCACCGACGCCGTCCGCGACGGCGATGAGCAGCACGCCCGCGTACGTGCGCGCGAGCCAGCGATCCTCGTTACGTTGTCGAACGAGGCCCGGGTCGGTCCGGGCCGCGACGCCGGAACGGTCGTCACCGGTCGTCCTGGTCACGCGGTCACGATCGGCAGCTCCGGTGCCGCCGCTCAGGCGAGGGCGACCAGCGCCGCGAGCGCGTCCTCGTAGATCGCGTCACTCCGCGCGATCGTGAGCTCCTCGCCGAGCAGATCGCTGACCCCGGGCTTGCCGAGCGGGACGATCCGCTCGGTCATCCCGCGCCCGCCGATCGTCACGAGCGCCGTCGCGTGGCCGCCCTCCTCCGAGCGCTTCACGACGAACTCGGCGTGGCGGTCGCCGTCCGTGGATTGGATCCGCAGCCCCGAGAGGTCACCCTCCTCCAGGCCGCGGCTGAACCGTGGCCGCACCCGCACCCGGATCTCTTGGCCGTCCCCGCGGCGCATCGCGAAGAGCAGGCCGCCGGCCTCCGACGGCGCGAGCGACTCCTGCGCCGTCCAGCCGAGCCGCGAGGCGAGCCAGCCGATGAACAAGAGCGCCTGCGATGGATGGACCTCCCGCCCGTCGGCGTCAACGGAGAAGCCGACGCGGATCCCGGTGATGCCGTCGAGGAACGGTCGCCACGCCGGGACGTCGAAGAACTGCGAGGTGAGCTCGCGCCACGGCGTGATGCGCGTCCAGTTGAAATCGGTGAGCCCGTATCGGCCATGTCCGGAGCGCGCGACCGAATGGAGCCGCGGCAGCGTCCGGTCCGGCCGCGCGAAGTCGGCGGAGTCGACGATGAGCCGGTCGGCCAGTCCGAGCAGCTCGTCGAAGTACGGCGCGTCGAGCGGTGGCGTCTCGGTCCACCAGAGGAACACCGGCAGGTCCGGCAGCAGGAGCGGGATCACCGCGCTCACCAGCCGGCGGTCGGAGTCGCCCCGCGCGCGGATGAGGATCTGCTCGTAGCTCACCTGGTGCGCGCCTCCGGGCGTGGTGAGGTGGCAGTGCATCTCGAGCTGGGGCGGCCGCCCGTCGCGTTCCCGATCCGTCACCACGACGATGGCGCGGGACGGGTGCCGGGTGGCGAGCTCGCCGATCGTCGCCGCGGCGCGTCGCGCGTGGATCTCGCGCGAGGCGAACACGACGAGGTTCAGCACGGATGCCCGCGCCACCGGGACCCCCTGCTCCCTGGTCTGTGCGTCCATCGTCCGTCGCATCCGCGCGAGCTCGCGCTCGAGTGCCGATACTCCGTCGGCGCGCCCGCCCCAGATCCGGTCGTCGATCGTGGTCATGACGTTCACGGCTTCCGCCAGGCCCGCCCATCGCGCGCGATCAACAGGTCGGCTTCGGTCGGGCCCCACGTGCCCGCCGGATAGATCGGCAGATCGCTCTGGCCGTTGGCCCAGGCGCGCGCGATGGGGTCGACGAAACGCCACTGCTGCTCGACCTCGTCCTGCCGCGTGAAGAGCGTCGCGTCCCCGCGGAGCGCGTCGAGGATGAGCGTCTCGTACGCGTCGGGCGCGTCGATCATGAATGACGCCCCGTAGACGAAGTCCATGTTCACCGACCGGATCCGGATCCCCTGCACCGGAACCTTCGCCCCGAACTTCAGCGAGATGCCTTCGTCGGGCTGGATGCGCAGCACCAGCGCGTTCGGCTCCATGCCTTCGGCGGCTTCGCTCGAGAACACTGCGTGCGGGGCCGCGCGGAACTGGATGGCGATCTCCGTCGTGCGCTTCGGGAGCCGCTTGCCGGTGCGAAGGTAGAACGGGGTGCCCTCCCACCGCCAGTTGTCGATGAACGCGCGGATCGCGATGAACGATTCGGTCGTGGAGTCGGTCGCGACGCCGTCCTCTTCGCGGTACGCGCGGACCGGCGTGCCTTCGATGAACCCCGCTCCGTACTGCCCGCGGACCACCCGCGCATCCACGCCGTCCTCGGTGATCGCGCGGATCGCCCGCAACACCTTGAGCTTCTCGTCGCGCACGGCCTTGGAGTCGAACGAGACGGGCGGCTCCATGCCCACGAGCGCCAGGAGCTGCAGCAGGTGGTTCTGGACGATGTCGCGGAGGGCGCCGGCCTGCTCGTAGTACGCGCCCCGCTCCTCGATCCCAAGCGACTCGGCCACCGTGATCTGCACGTGGTCGACGTACTGCCGGTTCCAGATCGGCTCGAAGATGCCGTTCGCGAACCGCAGCACGAGGATGTTCTGGACCGTCTCCTTGCCGAGGTAGTGGTCGATGCGGAAGATCTCGTCCTCTGTGAACACGCCCTGCAGCTTCTCCGACAGGGCGATCGCGCTCTCGAGGTCGTGGCCGAACGGCTTCTCGACGACGACGCGCGCGTTCACGTTCTCCGTGAGGCGGTGCTCCTTGAGGAGATCGACGATCGTTCCGTACGCGGAGGGTGGCGTCGCGAGGTAAAAAAGCCGGTTGCCGTTGGTGCCCGCGCGGACGTCGAGATCGGCCAGCGTGTGGCGGAGCGTCTCGTACCCCTCGGCATCCTTCGTAGAGACGTAGTGGACGTTGTCGGCGAAGCTGCGCCACACATCCTCGTTGATCGGCTTGGTCCGTGAGAAGGTCACCAGATCCGCGTGCAGGTTCTGACGGAACTGGTCCGAGGTCAGATCCTGACGCGCGGCGCCGACCACGACGAACGCGGCTGGCAGGAGTCGCTGGAGCGCCAGGTTGTACAACGCTGGAACGATCTTTCGCGCGCAGAGGTCGCCCGTCGCGCCGAAGATGACCAGCGCACACGGCTGCGGCGTCCGCGCGATCCGCGGCCCCTCGCGCAGTGGGTTCGCGAGCGGCGGCGCGACCGTCACCGCTCGTCGCTCATGCTGTTCACTCGGTCTTCACCTCGTGGCCGCCGAACTGGTTCCGGAGGGCGGCCGCGACCTTCATCGCGTAGCTGTCCTCCTGCCGCGAGGTGAACCGCGCGAAGAGCGAGTGCGCGAGCACGGTCATCGGAACGTCGTGCGCGATCGCCTCCTGGATGGTCCAGCGGCCTTCGCCTGAGTCGGCGACGTAGCCCTTGATGTGCTCGAGGTCGCTGCCCTCGGCCTCGAACGCCCGCTCGGCGAGCTCGAGCAGCCATGACCGCACGACGCTGCCCTGGTTCCAGACCTGCGCGACCTTCTGCAGATCGAGCGCGAATTCGCTCGCGTGCAGGAGCTCGAAGCCCTCGCCGTAGGCCTGCATCATCCCGTACTCGATCCCGTTGTGGACCATCTTGGTGAAGTGTCCGGCTCCGCTCTTCCCGAAGTGCGCCCAGCCATTCGGTGGGGCCAGCGTGTCGAGGAGCGGCGTGACGACCGCGACGGCGTCGGCGGGTCCGCCGACCATCATGCAGTAGCCGATCTGCAGCCCCCAGATCCCGCCGGACACGCCGATGTCGAGGTAGCGGAAGCCCTGCGCGCTGTATCTGTCGGCGCGGCGCTGCGAGTCGTGGAAGTTCGAGTTCCCGCCGTCGACGAAGATGTCGCCCTTCGTCGCGTACTTCGCGAACTCCTCGAGCGCCTCATCCGTGACGGCGCCCGCGGGCACCATCGACCACAGCACGCGTGGCGGCGTGAGCTTCGCGACGAGCTCCTGGATCGTGTACGCGGCGACCGCGCCATGCTGGACGGCCTCATCGACCGGCCCGCGGCTGCGGTTCGACGCGACGACCCGATGACCGCCCTGGGCCAGGCGGGTGGCCATGTTGCCGCCCATGCGACCCAGACCGTAGATGCCGATCTCCACGTGGCCTCCCCGTTCCAGGCGTAGGACTCGGAGCTGGCGCTCCTGCGGCCTGCTGCTTCGCAGTAGGGTAATTCCATGGCCACGACGAGCCAGGCGCCCGCGAGGATCGACGTCCACCGAGAGCTGGCGCGGCAGCTGCGCGCGGATTCGATCCGCTGTTCGACCGCCGCCGGCTCCGGGCATCCGACCTCGTCGCTCTCGGCGGCCGACCTCATCGCCGTGCTCCTCGCGAGCCACCTGCGCTACGACTGGTCGCGACCGAAGACCGCGGCCAACGATCACCTCATCTTCAGTAAGGGCCACGCGTCGCCGCTCTACTACGCGATGCTCCGCGCCGCCGGGGCGATCGACGACGCCGAGCTCATGACGTTCCGGAAATTCGGCAGCCGGCTCGAAGGCCATCCGACGCCGATCCTCCCGTGGACCGACGTGGCCACGGGGTCGCTGGGTCAGGGCCTTCCGATCGCGGTCGGTGTGGCGCTCGCGGCGAAGCGGCCGCTCGGCGCGCCGTTCCACGTCTGGACGCTCACCGGCGACAGCGAGCTCGCCGAGGGCTCGATCTGGGAAGGGCTCGACCACGCCGGCCACGAGGGCCTCTCGAACTTCACCGCGATCTTCGACATTAATCGCCTCGGCCAGCGCGGTCCGACCGAGCTCGAGTGGAACGTGGACGCCTACGCGGCCCGTGTGACCGCGTTCGGCTGCGCCCCGATCGTGATCGACGGCCACGATCTCGCCGCGATCGACGACGCGCTCGGCCGGGCGCGTCGCGCGGATCGGCCGACGGTCATCGTCGCGAAGACGGTGAAAGGCAAGGGCGTGTCGTTCCTCGAGAACAAGGAGGGCTGGCACGGCAAGGTCCTCGACGCCGACCAGGCGAAGCAGGCCCTCGCCGAGCTCGGCGCGGTCGCGTCGCGCACCTTCCCCACCGTCAGGCCCGACCCCTGGACACCCGCGCCGATGGCCCCGGCGAAGAAGCCGGACCTCGCGACCTACACCCAGCCGCTCGCGACGCGGAAGGCGTACGGCGAGGCGCTCGCGGCCCTTGGCGCGGCGCGTGGCGATGTGGTCGTGCTCGACGCCGAGGTGAGCAACTCGACCCACGCCGAGGACTTCAAGAAGGTCGCGCCGGAGCGCTTCTTCGAGATGTACATCGCCGAGCAGCAGATGGTCGCGGCCGCGGTCGGCATGCAGGTCGTGGGGCTCGTCCCGTTCGCGTCGACGTTCGCCGCGTTCATGACCCGCGCGTACGACTTCATCCGCATGGCCGCCATCTCGCAGGCCGACCTGCGTCTCTCGGGCTCGCACGCCGGCGTGTCGATCGGCGAGGACGGACCGTCGCAGATGGCCCTCGAGGACCTCGCGATGATGCGCGCCGTTTTCGGCAGTACGGTCCTCTATCCGTGCGATGCGAACCAGACCGCGCGGCTCGTCGCGCTCATGGCCGACCGGAAGGGGATCAGCTACATCCGCACGACGCGCGCGACCACGCCGATCCTCTACCTGGATCGGCTCGACGACTTCCGCATCGGCGGCTCGCGCATCGTGCGCGGCGGTGGCGCGGACGATCAGGTCGCGGTCATCGCGGCGGGGATCACCGTGCACGAGGCGGTGAAGGCCGCGGATCAGCTCGCGGACAGCCTGAAGGTGCGGGTCATCGACGCGTACTCGGTGAAACCCATCGATGCCGACGCGCTCGTCGACGCCGTGCGAACGACCGGCGGTCTGCTCGTCGTCGTCGAGGATCACTGGCCCGAGGGCGGGATCGGCGACGCGGTCCTCGCCGCGCTCGCGGAGGCCGATGTGGCGGGCGAGCTTGTCCGGTTCGTCCACCTCGCGCCGCGCGCGATGCCCGGATCGGGCAAGCCGGCCGAGCTGCTCGCGGCCGCGGGGATCGATGCCGCGCACATCGCCGCCGCCGCGAAGGAGCTCGCCGGGTAGCCGCTCCAGACCCGATCGTCTGGCATCATTAGCAGTCGCGAAGGGGAGGTCCCGTGGACATTTCGATCGTCCTCATCGTCATCGTCGTCATCCTCGCGCTGTTCCTCATCACGACGTACAACCGCCTCATCACGCTCCGCCAGCGGGTGAAGGAGGCGTGGTCGGACATCGATATCCAGCTGAAGCGGCGCCACGACCTCATCCCGAACCTCATCGAGACGGTCAAGGGCTACGCGGCGCACGAGCGAGGCACGTTCGACGAGGTGACCCAGGCCCGCGCGAACGCGGTCGCGGCCGGCGCGTCGGGCTCGCCGCAGCAGATGGCCCAGGCCGAGAACGTCCTCACCGGCGCGCTGCGGTCGCTCTTCGCCGTCGCCGAGAACTACCCGCAGCTGCAGGCCGTGCAGGAGTTCAAGGATCTCTCCGAGAACCTGACCGCGACCGAGGACAAGATCGCGTTCGCCCGCCGCTTCTACAACGGGAACGTCCGCGACTACAACACCGCGCTCCAGACGTTCCCCACGAACAGCCTCGCCGGGATGTTCGGCTTCAAGCCGGAGCAGTACTTCGAGCTCGCGGACCAGGCGGACCGAGAGGTCCCGCAGGTGAAGTTCAGCTAGCGCATGACCCAGCCGAGCGCTCCTCTCGTCCCGCGCGTCTCGATGTACGAGGCGCAAGCGCAGAACCGCTGGCGCACCATCCTGCTCATCGCGGTCTTCACCCTGATCGTCGTCGCCGTCGCGTTCGTCTTCGGCGACGTCCTCGGTGGGAGTACCTCCGCCGGCGTCGCGATCATCCCGTTCGCGGTGGCGATCTCCGCGGGCTCAGCGCTGTTCTCCTACTTCGCGGGCGACAAGCTCGTCCTCGCGCAAAGTCACGCTCGCGCGGTCCCGGACGGGGAGGAGAAGGTCCTGCGCGACGTCGTGGAGACGCTCGCCCTCGGCCTGGGCATTCCGACGCCGAAGCTCTACGTCATCGAAGAGCCAGCTCCGAACGCGTTCGCGACCGGACGCGATCCGAAGCACGCGTCGGTGGCGGTCACCCGCGGCCTGCTCGAGCAGATGGACCGCTCTGAGCTCGAGGGCGTCATCGCGCACGAGCTGTCGCACGTCGGCAACCGCGACATCCGCGTCATGCTCCTGGTCACCGTCCTGGTCGGGTCGGTCGCGCTGCTCTCCGACGTGATGCTGCGCTCGCTGTGGTGGGGCGGCCGTTCGCGCGATCGCGATCGCGGGAATGCCGGCGCGGTCCTGCTCCTCGTGGGCCTCGTCCTCGCGATCCTCACGCCGGTCATCGCGACGCTCATCCAGCTCGCGGTGTCGCGGCAGCGCGAGTACCTCGCGGACGCCTCGGGCGCGTTCCTCACGCGGTACCCGGAGGGTCTCGCGAACGCGCTCCGCAAGATCGCCGCGGACCAGAACGTGCTGACCGTGGCGAACAAGGCCACCGCCTCCCTGTACATCGCGAACCCGCTGAAGGACCACCCGTTCCAGTTCGACCACCTCTTCGACACCCATCCACCGATCGAGGAGCGCATCAAGCGGCTCGAAGCCATGGCGTGAGCGGCGAGCGCCCACCGGCGCAGGACCGCTCGCTCGCCTACGCCGTCGCCGCCTCCGTCGTCCTGGTCATCGTCGCCATCGCCGGGGGCATCGGCGCCGCGCGGCTCGCGCAGCCGGCACCGAGTCCGTCACTACCGGTCGTGGTACCGAGCCCGGCGGCACCGGCCTCGGCCGAGCCTCCGTCAACAGGGCCGCTCGTCTTCACGCAGCCGCTATCCGCGGGCTGCGTCGCGGGCCGCGCCGTCTACGTGGTCTCCGACGGGGGCAGCATCGGCCGCTTCGCGGACGAGCACTGGGAGCTCATCGACCCGGTCGCGCGATCGCTCGTCGCGGCGACGTGCACCGGCGACCGCCTCATCGCCGTGGGCGGCGGCGGACGGGTCGTGACCATCGACGATCGCGAGCAGACGATCCGCTCCGACTCGGTGCAGCTGGACGACTTCCTGGGCGTCACCCCGCTCGCGGATGGCGTCCTCGCCGTCGGGCGGGCCGGATCGGTGCAGCGCCAGGGCCTCGGTGGCTGGGGGATCTACGCCACCGGGATCGACGAGGACCTCTACGCCGCGGCCGCGTTCAGCCCCTCCTCCGCCTGGGCGGTCGGTGCGGGCGGCGTCACCTACCGGCTCGAGCCGGACGGATGGCGACCGGTCCCGAGCGGAGTGACCGCGACGCTCCGCTCCGTCTCCGCGACCTCCATCGACGATGCCGTGGTCGCCGGCGATGACGGCGTGGTCCTGGTCTGGGCAGGCCGGTGGCAGCAACTCGCGGATGTCCCGAAGGTGGGCTACCACGCCGTGCTGCGGGCCGGGGCGGTCACGTACGCCGCGGGCGACTCCGGCACGCTCATCAGCTTTTCGAGTGCCCCGTCGACCGGCGCCGACCAACGGCGCATCGACCTGGGGACGACCTGCACCCTGCGCGGCCTGTTCAGCCGCGGTGCGGAGCTGTGGGTGGTCGGCTCGGATGGCGGAAACGCAGGGGTCTGGCGGATCTCGGGCGGGACCGTCTTTCACTGGGGGCAATGCCAGTAGCGCCTGGCGCGAGCGGCGCATAATCCTCCAGATTTCCCAGCACTGGGCGGGAGGATGAACATGCGAAGGCTCTCAGCGGTCGCGCTCGTCGCGGCATTCGTGGTCGCGGCCTGCGGCGGCGCGGGGACCGGTGGAGGTACCACGGCGACCACCGCCGTGGCGACCAGCGCGGCAGCAGCGGTCCCGGCCGGTCCGATCAAGATCGGCGCGGTATTGCCGCTCACGGGTTCGTTCAGCGCGTCGGGCACCTACTTCAAGCAGGGCTACGAGCTCGCGACCAAGGAGATCAATGACGCCGGCGGCCTCGACATCGGCGGCTCGAAGCATCAGATCACGCTGAGCATCCTCGACGACGGCAGCAACGGCACGAAGTCCCGCAGCCTCGTCGAGCAGCTCGTCACCCAGGACAAGGTGACCGCGCTCCTCGGTGGCTACGACACCGGCCTCGTCGAGGCCCAGCAGGCCGTGCCCGACCAGTACAAGATCCCGATGGTCGAGGGTGGCGGCGCAGCATCGGCGATCTTCACGCGCGGCAACAAGTACCTCTTCGGGACCCTCGCGACGATCGACGACCTCGGCAAGATCACCATGGAGTTCCTCAAGTACTGGATCGACCAGGGCAAGTTGCCGAAGCCGTTGACCATCGCGCTCGTGTGGGAGAACACCGACCACGGCAAGGACTACCAGGCATCCGTGAACGCGGCCGCGAAGGCCAACCCTGACTACTTCCAGGTCAAGCTGGACCAGGGCTTCGAGCTGAACGGCAGCGACTTCACGTCGCTGCTCACGCAGGTCAAGGCGGCGAACACCGCGGCGTTCCTGTCGGACGCCCACCTCCCCGACTACATCACGATGCACCGTCAGTACACGCAGCTCGGCCTCACCCACAAGTTCGTGTCCTACGGCGCGCGCGGCCCGGACCAGAAGGGCCGCGACGCGCTCGCCGCCGCGTCCGACTACCTCGTGGCCGGCCTCTGGTGGACCCCGGCCCAGCCCGACGCGGGCAGCCAGGCCTTCGCCGCGAAGTGGAAGGCCGCCTACAACGTCACGCCGGACTGGTTCCAGGCCCTCTCCTACGAGACGGCCCGGGTCCTCTACGCCGGGATCACGAAGGCCGGCTCGACCGACGGGACGAAGATCCGGGACGCGTTGTCGTCGCTGGACTTCACCGGATCGATCCTCCCCGGCGGGCACATCTCGTTCGACGCGACCGGGAAGCCCAAGACCGAGTACGTCATGACCCAGAACCTTCCGGGTGGCAAGGTCGCCCTGATCTGGCCGAAGGGCGTCGCGGGCTACACCGACGCGATCTTGCCGTTGCCATCCAAGTAGGACGTTGACGGACGGCGCAGGGTGGGACGGGGGCCTGCCACGGCAGGTCCCCCGCTCGCCCTGACGTCCTCAGATGCTCGACTGGTCGAACCTCGGCACCCTGGCCATCGCGGCGGTCCTCACCGCCGGCCTCTACGCGACCATGTCCTTCGGGCTGGCACTCGTCTACGGCGTCATGAAGATCATCAACCTCGCGCACGCGGCGACGATGATGCTCGCGGCCTTCACGGTGCTGACCCTGAACCGGTCCTTCGGCCTCGATCCGATCATCGGGTCGATCGTCATCCTCCCGCTGTTCTTCGCCGCCGGCATGACCCTGTATCACTTCGCGGTGCGGCGGGTGGCCGCGGTCCCCATCGCGTCACTCCTGCTGCTGTTCGGCATCTGGCTGGTCGCGCAGAACGCCGCATATCTGATCTGGGGTAGCGAGGACCAGTCCATCGTCACGGCCTACACGTACTCGACCGTCGACCTCTTCGGGTTCCAGGTGGCCGTCACGCGCATCGTCCCGTTCGTCATGTCGTTGGTCATGCTCGGCGTCATGCGCTGGTTCCTCGGATCGACCGATCTCGGCCGCGCGATCCGTGCCGTGAGCCAGGATCCGACCGCGGCGCGCCTCGCGGGGATCTGGCCGGAGCGGACGTCGATGATCGCGTTCGGCATCGGGACCATGCTGTCCTCGTTCGCCGGCGGGATGTTCACGCTCATCTTCTCGTTCACACCGGACTTCGGCGGCGTCTTCCAGCTGAAGAGCTTCGCCATCATCGTGCTCGGCGGACTCGAGAGCTTCCTCGGGGTCGCGCTCGGGGCGCTCGTGCTCGCCACCATCGAGTCGTTTTCGATCCTCATCCCTGGTTGGCGCGCGAGCCTCGTGAACCTGCTCGCCTTCGGCCTCCTCGTCATCGCCCTGGTCGTCCTGCCGGGCGGCATCGCGAGCCTCATCGCGCGCCGGACCGGGCGGGCGGTCCAATGATCATCGACCGGAACCCCTACGTGCTGGCCCTCGTCGTCGCCGGCGTCTGCGCGATGGTCCCGGTGCTCCGGCCGGACGACCTGACGATCCTCGGCGTCGGATTCCTCACGTTCATCTTCGTGACGCAGGCCGTGTCATGGAATCTCGTCGGCGGCTTCGCCGGACAGGTCTCGTTCGGCTTCGCCGCGTTCTTCGGGACCGGCGCGTACGTGACGGCGATCCTGTGGTCCCGGTACGGATGGGATCCGCTCCTGACGCTGCCGTTCGCCGGACTTGCGGCGATGGTCATCGCGCTGCTCGTCGGGCTGCCCTGCTTCCGTCTCTCGGGGCCCTATTTCTCGATCGCCACCATCGGCGTCGGCGAGGCCGCACGGGTCATCGCGATCAATCTCGACAACATCACCGGCGGCGCGTCCGGGCTCGTCCTTCCGTTCACCGTTCCGGAGAAGTCGTGGTTCTATCGGGCCGGCCTCATCCTCGCGACGGTGACGTTCCTCTGCGCGGTCTGGATCCGGCGGCACCGTTTCGGTCTCGCGCTGTTCTCGCTGCGGATGGACCAGACGGCCGCCGAGAGCCTCGGGGTCCCGACCGCGTTGTTCAAGAACCTCGCGCACATGGTGGCCGCCTTCTTCGTCGGGGTGAGCGCGGGCCTGTATGTCGTGTACCTCTCCTACGCGCACCCCGACCAGGTGTTCGGGTTCGATCTCTCCATCGGTATGGTGCTGATGAACGTCATCGGTGGCATCGGGACGCTCTGGGGACCGGTCCTCGGCGCGGTGATCTACTTCCCGATCCGCCAGCTCGTGCTCTCGGACCCGCGCCTCGTGGCGGTCAACCTGCTCGTGTTCGGCGCGCTGCTCATCCTGATCATCCTGTTCGAGCCGGGGGGCCTGCTCGGCCTCCTTGCGCGAGCGCGCGTCATCGTGCGGAGCGGGCTCCGGCTCCGGCCGGCCGCGGACAGGCCGGCGGAGTGAGCGAGCCGCTCCTCGTCATCGACCACGTCAGCAAGCGGTTCGGCGGGCTCGTCGCGGTCAACGACGTCTCGATCGCGATCGCGCGTGGCGAGGTCGTCGGCATCATCGGCCCGAACGGCGCCGGCAAGACGACGCTCTTCGGCTGCGTCGTCGGTCTCCTCCGCCCGAGCTCGGGGACCATCACCTTCGCCGGCGCGCGGGTCGACGGACTCTCTCAGCACGCGATCGTTCGCCGGGGGATCTGTCACAGCCACCAGATCCCGGCGCCGTTCCCGCTCCTCGATGTGCGCGACAACATCCGGGTCGGCGCGTCGTTCGGCCGCCGTCGCGCCGAGGCGAGACATGTCGTCGACGAGGTGCTGGCCCGGACCGGGCTCGAGCCGCTCGCGACGACTCCCGCGCGCAACCTATCGGTCGGCAACCTGAAGCTCCTCGAGCTGGCCCGCGCGCTCGCGACCGGACCCGAGCTCCTCTGCCTCGACGAGGTCGGCAGCGGTGTCACGCCGGTCGAGCTCGACCGCATGCTCCAGCTGATCCGCGACCTGAGCGCCGGAGGCGTGACGATCCTCTACATCGAGCACAACATGCGGGCGATCGGCGCGGTCTGCCAGCGCGTCATCGTGCTCGACTTCGGCCAGAAGATCGCGGAAGGGACGCCCGCCGAAGTGGGCTCCGACCCGAAGGTCATCGAGGCCTATCTCGGCGCGCCGATCGCGACCAGCGCGTGAGCCTCCTGTCGGTCGAGGCGCTGTCCGCGGCGTACGGCCGCGTGACCACGCTGTGGGACGTGTCGTTCACCGTGGCGGAGGGCGAGATCGTCACGCTCATCGGATCGAATGGCGCGGGCAAGACGACGACCCTGCGGGTCCTCTCGGGCCTGCTGCCGGTCCGTGCGGGGTCGGTCAGGTTCGACGGACACGATCTCTCGCGGCTCCGGAGCGACCAGATCGTCGAGCTCGGCGTCGTGCACGTGCCCGAGGGCCGGCTCCTGTGGCCTCGGATGACGGTCGAGGAGAATCTCATGCTCGGGGCCTACCTCCCGAAGGCGAAGGCGAAGCGGTCCGAGAACCTCGAGCGCGTCTACGGCCAGTTCCCACGGATGCGTGAGCGGCGCCATCAGCTCGCCGGCACCCTCTCCGGCGGGGAACGGCAGATGTGCGCCATCGCCCGCGGCCTCATGGCGATGCCGCGGTTGCTGATGCTCGATGAGCCATCGCTCGGCCTCGCGCCGATCCTGGTCGGCGAGATCTTCCGAACGATCCTCGCGTTGCACGACCAGGGCATCACCGTCCTGCTCGTCGAGCAGAATGTCCACCGCGCGCTCGAGATCGCGCAGCGCGGGTACGTGCTTGAGCTCGGCCGGGTGGCGAAGAGCGGCAGCGGCCCGGAGCTCCTCGCGGATCCGCACATGAAGACGGCGTACCTCGGGCTCTAAGGCGCCCGAGGCGTCCTGGACGTATCGTCGGACGTGGTGACCCACATCCCGCCCGTCCTTTCTCCCGCCTACCGGCTCGTGATCCGGCTCGAGATCGACAACCGGCCGGGGATGTTCGCCGAGGTCGCGCGGACCATCGGCGGGCGTGGCGGCAGTCTGGGCGCGATCGATCTCGTCGAGGCGACGCAGTCGAAGCACGTACGCGACGTGACGGTCGACGTGCCGGACGAGGCGACCGGCGAGCGGCTGACCGAGGACCTGAAGCGCATCGCGGGTGTCGTGGTGCGGTCGGTCTCCGATCGCACGTTCCTCATGCACCTCGGCGGCAAGGTGGCGATGGCCGGACGCGTCGCCGTCCGCAACCGGGACGACCTCTCGCTCGTGTACACGCCGGGCGTCGCGCGCGTGTCGCGCGCCATCGCGGCCGATCCGGAGCGCGCGTGGGCCCTGACGCAGCGGGCGAACGCGATCGCGATCATCTCGGACGGCACGGCGGTGCTCGGGCTCGGTAATGTCGGACCGCTTGCGGCACTCCCGGTGATGGAAGGGAAATCGCTCCTTTTCGCGGACCTCGCCGGGGTTTCGGCGTTCCCGATCGTCATCTATCCGGGCACGGTCGAGCAGACGGTCGAGGCCGTCGCGAGGATCTCCGCAGGGTTCGGCGGGATCAACCTCGAGGACATCGCCGCGCCGGCCTGCTTCGAGATCGAGCGTCAGCTCCGCGCGCGCCTCGACATCCCCGTGTTCCATGACGACCAGCACGGCACGGCGATCGCCGTGCTCGCCGGGTTGCGCAACGCCGCGGCGGTGTGCAACGTGACGATCAACGATCTGCACGTCGTGGTGCTCGGCGCCGGCGCCGCGGGCATCGCGACCGCGCGTCTGCTGCGCGTGGCCGGGGCCAAGCACGTGGTCGTGGTGGATCGCACCGGCACGCTCACCACGGCGCGGGCGGACCTGAACGCGGAGAAGCGCGCGCTCGCCACCGAGCTCGGCGCGACCGAGGCATCGCGTTCGCTGAGCGATGCGCTGAAGGGCGCGAACGTGTTGGTCGGCCTGTCCGGACCGAACCTCGTGAGCGTCGAGATGGTGCGGACGATGGCGAGGCCGCGGATCGTGTTCGCGATGGCGAATCCCGACCCCGAGGTCGACCCGGTCGCGTGCGCCCCGGAGGTCGACGTCATGGCGACCGGCCGGAGCGACTTCCCGAACCAGGTGAACAACGTGCTCGCGTTCCCCGGCGTGTTCCGCGGACTGCTCGACGCGCGGGCGAGCACCGTGACGACGAACATGGAGCTCGCTGCGGCCGTCGCGCTCGCCGGCTGCGTGCCTGCCGATCACCGGTCGGCCGAGTACATCCTGCCGTCGGTCTTCGACGCGGTCGTCGTTCCCGCGATGGCGAAAGCCGTGAGCGCGGCTGCCCGCGCGGATGGGGTCGCGCGGAGGTCCGACCGGGAGGCCGCTCCGGGCCCGGCCGGGCGGTCGATCGCGGGCTAGCGGAGGTCCCGGCCTAGCGGCCCTTCCAGACCGGCGCGCGCTTCTCCAGGAACGCGGTCACGCCCTCGCGGAAGTCGTCCGATCCATAGGTCAGGCCCACGATGTCCTCGCCGGCGCCCAGCCGCTCGCGCTCGGCCTCAAGCACCCGCAGGACGGCCATCTTCGTGGCTCGGATGGTGAGCGGCGCGTTCTTGCTGATCCGATCGGCGAGGGCCGTGACGTGGGCCTCGATGCGCTCGAGCGGCACGACGTCGTTGAACGCGCCGGCCGCCTGGGCCTCGACGGCCGTCGCGAGCCGCCCCGTGAGCAGCAGCTCCTTCGTGACGGCGGGACCGACGATCTGGACCAGCCGCGCGATGTTCCGGAGCGAGAGCGTATTGCCGACGGTGCGCGCGATCGGGACTCCGAAGCGCGCGTTGTCCGCCGCGATGCGGATATCGCACGCGAGCGCGAGCGCCGCGCCACCACCGGCCGCGACCCCGCGAATGAGCGCGATGGTCGCCTTGGGGAGCTGCTCGACGGCGGCGATCGTGCGCTCGATGTGCTTCTCGTAGGCGAGCGCATCCTCGAGCCCGCGGATCTCGCCGACCCTCCGGATGTCGCTGCCCGAGACGAACGCCTCATCGCCTTTGCCCTGAAACACGGCCACGCGGATCGCGTCGTCGGCCGCCAGGTCGGCGCAGATCTCGGCCAGGGTCGTGTACATCTCCTGGGTGAACGCGTTGCGCGCCTCCGGACGGTCGAAGGTGACCCAGGCGATCGCGTCACGTTTCTCGAGCCGGACGGTCACAGCGCGTCGATCTCCGCGGCCGGGATCCCCGCCTCGGCCAGCACCTCACGGGTGTGCTCACCGAGGAGTGGCGCGGCGCGGCGCATGACCGGTGGCGAATCGGACAGATGGAGCGGCGACCCGATCGCGCGCACCGAGCCGAGCGTCGGATGCGGAAGGTCGACGAAGAGCCCGCGCGCCGCCAGATGCGCGTTGGCGAACACGGTGGCGAGATCGTTGATCCGGCCGCACGGGACGCCCGCCTCCGAGAGGGCGCGCATCCATTCCTCCGTCGCCCGCGTGGCCGTCACGGCCTCGATGATGGCGGCGAGCTCCCCGGCGCGCTTGCGGCGAAGGGTGGCCTCGCGCCACGCGGGGTCCGACGCGAGCCGCTCGAGGCCGGTCACGCGGCAGAAGGCGGTCCACGTGGGTGGGGTCGTCGCGCCAATGGCGACGTAGCCGTCCAGGGTCTTGAACGCCTGGTACGGAGCGGTCACCCGGTGGGCGGAGCCGAGGGGGCCCGGGACCTCGCCGGTCGTGAGGTAGACGCCCGACTCCCAGATCGCGAGCGACACGCCGCTCTCGATGAGCGATAGGTCGATGAGCTGGCCGCGGCCGGTCCGCCCGCGCGCGACGAGTGCCGTGACGATGGCGAACGCGCCGTAGAGCGCCGACGTGAGATCGACGACCGGGACGCCGACCTTGACCGGTGGTCGCCCAGGCTCGCCCGTAACGCTCATCAGGCCGCTCTCCGCCTGGAGGATGAGGTCCAGACCCGCGCGATCTCGATCCGGACCGGTGCGGCCGAATCCCGTGATGGAGCAGTAGATGAGCCGCGGGTGGGCGCCCTTGAGCACGTCGTAGCCGAGACCGAGCCCGTCGAGCGTGCCGACCCGCAGGTTCTCGATCATCACGTCCGCGGTCGCGACCAGTGTCCGGAACGCGCGTGCTCCCGGTTCGGACTTCAGATCGAGCGCGACGCTCCGCTTGTTGCGATCGAGCCGCAGGAAGCCGGCGCCGTCAGGGCTGCCGCCTGCGAACGGCCCGAGCCCGCGCGAGTAATCGCCGCCGGCCGGCGATTCGATCTTGACCACATCCGCGCCCATGTCGGCAAGCAGCGTCCCGGCGTACGGCCCGGCCATGTAGTTGCCGAGCTCGAGCACGCGGATGCCCTCAAGCGCCGCGGTAGCCATCGATGGTCCGTTCGTAGAAGGCGAGGAGCTGATCGGTCACGTGCGGCCAGTCGAACTCGCGGGCTCGGATCGAGCCGGCCGCTCCGAGCCGCTGCCGCAGCGCGGGCTCGGTCACCAGCCGCTCGAGCGCGCCGCAGAGCGCGTCCACGTCACGCGGCTCGACGAGCAACCCGGAGATGTTGCGTTGAATGACCTTCTTGTAGCCGTGGATGTCGCTCGCGACCGCGGCCGTCCCCGCGGCCATCGCCTCGAGGAGGACGACGCCGAACGACTCCTGGCCGGTGGACGGGGCGGAGAAGATGTCGGCGGTCTTGTAGAAGCGGGCCTTGTCGATGTCGCTCACCCGGCCGGCAAAGAGCACGTCCTTCACCTGCTCATCGCGGACGAACGTGCGCAGGTCCCCGAGCTCCGGGCCGCGGCCCACGACGATGAGCCGCGTCTCGGGATGGCGCTGCTTCAGCTTCGCGTACGCGCGGACGAGGTAGAGCGCGCCCTTTCGCGGCTCGACCCGGCCGACGAACAGGATGTTGGTCTTGCCGTCCCCGTACTCGGGGAATGGCTTCGCGTTGACGAAGAAGTCCACGTCGACGCCGTTCGGGATGATCTCGTAGTCGCCCGGGAAGTAGCGCGAGATGAAGTGGCGAGCCGCGCTCGAGACGGCGATCCGGCCGTCGAGCTTGCTCATGTAGCGCTGAGCGATCGGGCGGAACGCCCAGTAGCTGAACGAGAACCCACCGAAGGCATGGAACGTCGCCACCTGCGGGCAGGCCTTGCGGTCGAGGATCTGCGCCGAGAGGAGCGGCACGAGCGGCTCATGGTGGTGGATGATGTCGAACTGTTCACGGTCCAGGATCCGGGTCACCAGGTACTCGAGCCGCGCCGACAGCGTGATCCGTCCGACGCTCCCGTTGTATGGGACCGCGATCGCCTGTCCGATCTGGATGACGTCCTGCGCCGGCGGGTCGTCGCCCCAGGGCGCCGTGATGATCCGCACCTCGTGGCCGCGGCCGCGCAGGTTCTCGTAGGTCTCGCGGATGTTGTCGTTCGCACCGCCGGGCCGCGGGTAGGCGTACGGGCTCACGATGCCGATCTTCATGCGGACTTCGCCTTCGGCCGGACCCGGCGCCGGGCGCGCTTGTACGGATCACGGATCATCGAGCGCCATTGCTGCTTCGCGACGCCATCCAGGTGCTCGCGCAGGGTCCAGGCGCGGCCCTCGGCGCGCGTTGAGCGAGCGGCGATCGCGGCGCGGAGGGCGTCGATGCCCTCTCCCGGGAATTCCGTCCACGCCGTCCCGACGAGCTTCGCGTGGTGCGCGTCGCTCGATCCGGTCTCGGCGATCCGCAGCACGTGGTCGTTGAAGCGCCGCGCGCGGTCGCCGCGGACCCGTCCCGCATAGCTCGGGTTGCGGATCTCGATCCCATCCACGAACGAGGTCAGATCACCGCGGGCGGCGAGCGCGCGGAGGGCGCGCTCGCCGATCGAGAACGTCAGGTAGGAGAGCGGGTGCGGCACGATCGCGATCCCGCCGCCGCGATGGATCGCGATCACGGTCTCCGGCAGCGAGCGGAACATCGGGATCTCGTCCTCCACGAACAGCGCGAGGAGGTGCCCCGCCCGCGTCGTCACCTCGATGCCTGTCGCGACGATGACCATCGATCCGCGCTTGGCCGCGATGTCGCGCAGCTGGAACGATCCACGGATGTCGTCGTGGTCGGTGATCGCGATGACGTCGAGGCCCACGGCCTCCGCCGCGGCGAGGATCTCCTCGGGCGAGTTGAGCCCGTCCCCGAGGTCCGAATGGAGCTGCAGATCCGCCCTACTCACGGATGCGACCGTAGCCCAGGGCTCTCACCGCCGCCACACCGGCTCGAACACGGACCATTGCTCCGGCGCCTGGCGGATGTGCCGCTCCAGGACCTGGGCCCACCGCAGCATGCCGTCACGGACGTCGGCCCCGTGATCGCCGGTCCGCCGGAGGACCAGCTCCGGCTCGAAGACCGCGCGCATCCCCCGTTCATCACGGTGCGCAAAACCCGGAACGAGGGATGCGCCGGTGCGCAGCGCGAGCGCGATGTGCGCGGACGGCAGGAGGGCCACCTGTCCGAAGAATGGCACCCGCTCGCCGACACCCGTGACCGCGCGGTCCCCCAACAGCCCCAGCGCGCCGCCGCGCTTGAGGACCCGATGGATGCCGAGCGCCGAGTCGGTCTGCACGAGGGTCAGTCCCATCGCACGGCGCGCGCGGTTGACCGCTCGGGACAGCTCACCGGTCTCCTTCTCGACCGGAAGCGTCACGTCGTAGCCGTTCGCCACGAAGATCTGGCCGCAGACCGAGATCGGACCAAGGTGCGCGCTCGCGAACACCACGCCGCCACCGCGCCGGTAGGCCTCGACGACGTGCTCCCAGCCGGAGACCTGGACCGTGCGCCGGACGCTCTCGTGATCGAGCCGCGCAAGCCGGAAGAGCTCGATGTAGTGGCGGACCTGCTCGACGAAGGTCAGGCGCACCAGCCGCTCGCGATCCGCGCGCCCGGCCGCGACGATGGAGAGGTTGTCGCGGACCGCCGCACGTGCGCCTCCCGCCACCCGGTACGCGATCGTGCCGACGACCGTGGCGATCGGGTAGTCGAATTTGTGCGGCAGGTGGGGCAGCGCGCGTTCGGCCAGGCGCGCCATCGCCTCGCCGATGCGCTTCACGCTCGGGAGGCCGGCACCGGCTGTGGCCACATCGGCCGGAAGATGTACCACTGGTCCGGCCAGCGGCTGACGAAGCTCTCGAGGCCCCGGGCGATGGCCTGCGTCGCAGCCTGCACGTCGTCAGCGGCCTGTTTCGTCCGCTCGACGAAGATCGGCGGGAGCGCGATGCCGGTGAAGGAGTTGTCCTTGCCGCGGACGACCGCGGCGACGACGATCGGCGCACCGGACACGCGCGCCAGGCTCGCGGCGACCGCCGGGAAGGCGGTCGGCGTCCCGAAAAATTCGGCCTGGACGGTGTCGAAGGCCTGGGCACGTGGACCGAGATCCATCATCAGACCGACCATCTCGTTGCGCCGGAGCGCGCCGAGGACCTTCTTCGCGGCTCCGTCGGGGCTGAGCAGCGTGATGTTCTTGTGCGCGCGGTTGCCGACCAGCAGATCCATGAGCCGCTGGTTCTCGAGCTCGTCGGCGATCACGTTGAGCGGGATCTCATCGGCGATGCGGGCGCCCCCGAGCTCGAAGTTGCCGAAGTGGATGGAGACGAAGATCACGCCCTTCCCGAGAGCGAGTGCCCCGCGCAGGTGCTCCCATCCTTCGATCGTGACCAGCCGCTCGAAGTCGGCGACGGTGAGGCGGGGGAACCGCATGATCTCGACGACATACTTCGCGAAGTTGCGGAACGAACGCCGCGCGACCTGCGCGACCTCGCGGTCGGTCGATGGCCGGCCGAGGACGATCGAGAAATTGTGCTTCGCGATCCGTCGTTTCGCGGTCCACGCGACGTACCCGATCTCTCCGAGCGCGACCGCGAAGGCGTAGAGCGGGCGGGCCGGGAGGCGTTGCGCGAGCCCTGCCCCGATGCGCCAGCCCCAGTAGCCGATGCCGTGGACGATGCGTTCGATCAAGCGACCTTGCCGGCCAGCGTGTCGTTGTCCTTGCCGGCGATGAAATCCTCGACGCGCTTGCGCGCGATGTCGTCGTGGATCTGCTTCGGCGGTGATTTCATGAAGTACGACGATGGCGCGACGATCGTGCCCCCGAGGCCACGATCGAGCGCGAGCTTGCAGCACCGGATGGCGTCGATCACGACTCCCGCGCTGTTCGGCGAGTCCCAGACCTCGAGCTTCACCTCCGCGTTGAGTGGCACGTCACCGAACGTGGTGCCCTCCATGCGGATGTAGCACCACTTGCGGTCGAGGAGCCACGGCACGTAGTCGGACGGGCCCACGTGGACGTCGTTCGGATCCATTTCATAGTCCAGCATGCTGGTCACGGCGTTCGTCTTGCTGATCTTCTTGGACTCGAGACGCTCGCGCTCGAGCATGTTGAGGAAGTCGGTGTTCCCGCCGAAGTTCAGCTGGTACGTGCGGTCCAGGCGGACGCCGCGGTCCATGAACAAACGGGTCAGGACCCGGTGGGTGATCGTCGCTCCGACCTGTGACTTGATGTCGTCCCCGATGATCGGGAGCTTGCGGTCCGCGAAGCGTTTCTGCCAATACGGCTCGCGCCCGATGAACACCGGGATGCAGTTGACGAAGGCGCAGCCGGCGTCGAGCACCTGCTCGACGTACCACTTCGTCGCCTCCTCGCTGCCCACCGGCAGATAGGAGACGACGACGTCGACCTTGCGCTCCTTGAGGATCGCCACGATGTCGTCGGTCGGTCCGTCGGCCTTCTTCACGACGTTCGCGAGATATTTGCCGATGCCGTCATGGGTCATGCCGCGCGAGACCTTCACGCCGGTCTTCGGCACGTCAGCGAACCGGTACGTGTTGTTGGGAGCGGCGTAGATCGCGTCGGCGAGGTCTTTGCCGACCTTGTTGCGGTCGACGTCGAACGCGGCGACGAATTCGATGTCGCGCAGGTGGTAGCCACCGAGATCGACATGCATCAGCCCGGGGATCGTGTCGCCGGGCTTCGCGTTCCGGTAGTAGTGGACGCCCTGCACGAGCGAGCTCGCGCAGTTCCCGACGCCGATGATCGCGACGCGGATCGGGCGCCGGCGGGTGGTCGGCCGGCCGACGCGGCGGGCCGTGGTCGTGGTGCCCTTGCGGGCGGTCTTGGTGGTGGCTGGCATGACTATCGGATCCCTTTCTGCTCGGAGGCATTGAGCGCGCGGGCAACGAAGGCGATGCGCTGGAAGAGCGTGAGGACGGAGAGCAACGCGACGCCGGCGACCGCGGCCACGAACACCTCGTAGAAGCCGAGGACGCCCCAGACGCCGATCCCGATGAGCAGGACGGTGAGGCGTGCCTCGCGTGGCATGAGGCCGACGGACGCCGTCGTGCCCATCGACTCCGCCTTGGCGCGGACGTAGCTCACGAGGAACGATGCGACCAGACCGACGAGCGCGGACCAGAACAGCAGCGCATCCCCGCGGGCCGCGCCGAGCGCGGCCGCGCCGGAGGACAGCGCGGCGTCGGAGATGCGATCCAACGTCGAATCCAGGAACGCCCCGAACCGCGTTCCACCGCCGGCGGCCTTCGCGAGCTGACCGTCCAGGGTGTCGGCAAGCGCGCCGGCGAGCAGGATGACGAGCGCCGGCAGCGGCCGCGCCATCGCCAGAAGGGCCGAGCCGGCCAGCGTGATCAGCAGGCCGATGACGGTCACGGCGTTCGCCGTGATACCCCAGCGGTGCAGACCGCGTGCGAGCGGGGCGAGCCCGAGGCGCGTTCCCTCGGCGACCTCGTTCGGCATCAGGCCGTGGCTCATCGGGAGCTGCTCGGGTTCATGAGCGTGCGGAAGCCCCGTTCGTGCAGCTCTGCGAAACGTTCCCGGTCGAATGTGCACCGGACCTCGCGGCCGACGCGCACCGTCCTCACCACGCCCGCGCGGCGGAGCCGGCGGAGGTGCCAGGACAGGAGCGGCTGTGACAGCTGCAGCCGCCCCGCGAGCTCGGTCACGGTGTGCTCGCCTTCCGTCGCGAGCAGCTGCAGAACGCGTAGCCGGGTGTCATCCCCCAGCGCGCGGTAGTACGTGCGCAGATCGCGGACGGACGCGTCGGTCAGCATGAAGGCGCTCTCCCCTGGTCGTGAGTCTCGATAGTAAAAGAATCGCTTATGTATTGTCTCAGCCAGGAAATTCGTGTCAACCGCGCGCTCGAGGCCTTACTTGCGCGCGGTGTTGAAGATCTCGGCGAGCTCCTGCACGGTCTTCTCGGCGCGGCCCTCGCGGAACGCGTCGGCGACGCAGGTCTCGAGATGCGACCCGAGGATCATGCCGTCCACCCGCTCGAGGGCCTTCTCGATCGCCATGGTCTGCTTCAGCACATCGACGCAGTAGGTGTCCTCATCGACCATCCGCTCGACCGCTTTGAGGTGGCCCGCGATCGACCGGAGCCGCGCCGCAACATCCTTCTTGGTGTCGGGTTTCATGCCTTCATCGTACCCCCGGGGGTGGGGGAGGGGAGGCGCGCGGCAGCCGCATACTCGGCGTGTGCCACATCCGCGCCGCTCGCAGCGTCCCACCGGCATCTCGCCGCTGTTCACCGCGGACAGCGCCGACGAGGCCGCGCAAGCGAAGGGCAAGCCGCTCGCCGCACGGGTGCGGCCACGCGATCTGGACGAGTACGTCGGCCAGCCGCACCTGGTCGGTCCGGGCCGGGTGCTCCGCAAGGCGATCGACGCCGGTCAGCTCCCGTCGATGATCCTGTGGGGCCCGCCCGGCACCGGCAAGACGACGCTCGCGGCGATCGCAGCGCGCCGGTCGAAGGCCCGTTTCGTCGGGCTCTCGGCGGTCTCCGCCGGCGTCGCGGACCTGCGGCGGGTGATCGAGGAGGCCCGCGAGCTCCGTCGCGCGACGGGCCAGCGGACGGTCATGTTCATCGACGAGATCCATCGGTTCAACAAGGCGCAGCAGGATGCCGTGCTGCCGTTCGTCGAAGAGGGCGACGTGACGCTCATCGGCGCGACCACCGAGAACCCGTCGTTCGAGGTGATCTCGGCACTGCTCTCGCGATCGCGCGTCTTCGTCCTCCAGCCGCTGACCGAGGACGACGTCCGGCTGATCGTCGAGCGCGCGCTCGCCGATCCACGTGGCCTCGACGGCACGGTGACGGTCGCGCCGGATGCGCTCGGTTCGCTCGTCGTCGTCGCGAACGGGGACGCCCGCGTCGCGCTCAACACGCTCGAGCTCGCGTCGGATGCCGCGACGGCCGACGCGGGCGGCGTCCGTCACGTGGACCTCGCGGCGGTCAAGGACGCGCTGCAGCGACGCTCGCTCGTGTACGACCGCGCCGGCGACTCGCACTACGACACGATCTCCGCGTTCATCAAGAGCCTTCGCGGCTCGGATCCGGACGCCGCCCTGTACTGGCTCGTGCGGATGATCGATGCAGGGGAGGATCCGATGTTCATCGCGCGACGGCTGGTGATCCTCGCCGGTGAGGATGTCGGCCTCGCCGATCCCCAGGCGCTCGTGCTCGCCTCGGCCGCGCAGCAGGCCGTGCACCTCATCGGCATGCCGGAGGGCTACTACCCGCTGGCCGAAGCGACCGTGTACCTGGCGCTCGCGCCGAAGTCGGATTCCATCAAGCGCGCGCACGGTGCGGTCATGGCCGACGTCGAAGGCACGCGCGCCGATCCGGTGCCGCTGCACCTCCGCAACGCCGCGACCGGCGTGATGAAGGGGCTTGGCTACGGCAGGGGCTACCGGTACGCCCACGACACCCCTGAGCACTTCGATCCGGCGGAGACGTTCCTCCCGGACTCGCTCCGCGGCCGGCGCTACTACGAGCCGACGGACCTCGGCGCGGAGGCCGCGCTCAAGTCGCGCGTCGACGCCCTCCGCCGAAGCGTGAGAGAAGCAGGCCAAGCTCGAACAGGAGATACATCGGGACCGCGACCAGGGTCTGGTTGAACGGGTCGGGCGTCGGCGTGATGATCGCGCCCGCGATGAACACGAACAGCAACACGAAGCGGCGCTGCTTCGCGAGCCAGTCGCGCGACACGAGCCCGATCCGGGTGACGGCGAAGATGATGACCGGCATCTCGAATACCAGGCCGACACCGAGGATGAACGTCGTCACGAACGAGATGTACTCGCTCGCCCGCGGCGAGGCCTCGAACACGTCGCTGCCGAAGGTGAACAGGAAGTTGATCGCGTTCGGCAGGAGCAGGAAGTAGCAGAAGGCCATGCCGCCGACGAACAGCAGGAGCACGAACGGGCCGAGGGTCAGGAGGAATCGGCGTTCGTTCGGCCGGAGCGCCGGATCCACGTACGCGTAGATCTCATAGAGGATGATCGGCATCGAGAGCGCGATCCCGGTGAACAGGGATACCCGCATGTACGTGGTGAATCCCTCGGTCGGGCTGATGATC
>DATCOD010000177.1:0-6792 GCA_036564905.1 Candidatus Limnocylindria bacterium | reverse complement strand
CTGCAGCGCGTACGAGGCCGCGACGTCCGCGCAGTTGAGCTTTCCCGAATACGGGCAGGTGAGCTGCGGCGGTGCGCGGGCGACGCCCGATGTGTCGCTCGACGCAGATCCCGCATCGGGCGTGTCGGTCTACGACAGCACCCGCTATCAGGGCCAGAAGGGCTGGTGGACGGTCGGCGGCACGAGCGCGAGCTCGCCGATGTGGGCCGCCCGCTCCGCTGACGCCGGCGCCGTCGTGAACGCGGCGACCGTGTACGGCAGCACGATCACGTTCCGCGACATCACCTCGGGCAACAACGGGGCGTCCTGCCTCGCCGGCTATGACCTCTGCTCCGGTCGCGGTAGCTGGCTCGGCTCAACGCCGTAAGGCCGGTCACACGCACCGCGAGCGATCGAAGGGCCGCGCGGATGCGCGGCCCTTCGTCTTGTCTAGAGCGGAAAGCGCGCGATGAGCCGCTGGCCGCGGCCGACGGACTCGCGGGCGCCGAAGAGCGTCCCGCCGTGCGCCGCGACGAGCACGCGGGCGAGCTGCGTCCGCGCGCCGACCGCGGGGTCATCCCCGCGCACCGGCTTCGCCGCGCCCGATGAGAAGGTCCCCGACGCGCTGCCGATGGAGATCGCGACCAGGCCCTTCTCGGTGCGGCAGTCGACGCTGACCGAGTCGGTGGTCGCGCTCACTTCGCGGAACATCGCGTCGAGCGCCTGACGGAGGCGGTCGGGATCGACGTTCAGGCGCACCGGTGCGACCGGCACGGTGAGCACGACGTGCTGACGGTCGGATGCGCCGGCGCGAAGCTCGTGGATCATGTCGACGACGTTCGTGGCGCTCTTCGTCAGGTGGAGGCCGGCGGCCTCGAGCTCGCCGAGCGAGGCGAGGTCGTTGGACAGGAAGACGAGCTGCTCGACCCGCGTCGTCAGGCGATCCGCGATCTGCGGCGCGACGCCCGTGAGGTCGCGCAGCTCGGCGGCGAGCTCGCGGAGCGGACCCGGGACCTCGTGCTCCATGAGGGTCAGCAGGCCGCGGCGCTGGCGGTCGAGCTCGCCGATGCGGTGCTGCTCGGTCCGCAGGGTGGAGGCGACGATCACCGCGAGGACGAAGACGACGATGCGGGTCGAGTAGTTCCAGAGCTGCGCCCGCACGTCGGTGACCGGGCGCTGGATGTAGTCGCAGCCGATCCAGGTCAGGCTCGACGCGGCCGCCACGATGAAGCCGGCGGTCCGAGAGCGCCAGGCGGCCGGGAAGATCGGGATGAAGTAGATCGATGCGAAGGCGTACGAAGCGGGTGTGAGGTAGTCGACGATGCCGATGGCGGCCGTCAGGCCGAGCCACGGCGCGGCATCGCGGACCGCGGAACCGACCCTCCCCAGCTGCACGAGGTGGGATCATGGGTCCGGGTACCCCCGATCGCCTCACCCACCAGGGTGACGTCATGCATACGCCGTCATCGTTTGGATTTCTGCCAACATTCGGTCGATGGACCGATCGTTGCGTGTCGTCTGCCTCGGCGGCGGGCTCGGCGCGCCCACGGTGATGGCCGGGCTGCGCGCCCACACCGACGACATCACCGGGATCATCGCGGTGACGGACTCGGGCCGGTCCACCGGAACGGTCCGGATCGCGCTCGACGTGCCGGCCCCGGGCGACGTTCGCAACGCGATCGCCGTGCTCGCCGAGGGGGATCCGGTCCTCCGCCGGCTGTTCAGCCACCGATTCGAGACCGACCGGAGTCCCGAGCTGAACGGGATGGCCTTCGGCAATCTGTTCATCGCCGCGCTCGCGCAGCAGGAGGGCTCGTTCCTCCGCGCGGTCGAGGAGGCGGGGCGGCTCCTCGGGATCCGCGGGAAGGTGCTGCCGGTCACTCTCTACAACACGCACCTGTGCGCCAAGCTCGCCGACGGCAGCGTGGTCGAGGAAGAGGTGAACGTACGCGCGTTGGGGAAGGCGCGGATCGAGCGCATCTTCCTGCGCGACGCCGACGTGAAGGCGGCGGAGGGCACCTGCGAGGCGATCGAAGCGGCGGACCTCATCACCCTCGGCCCGGGATCGCTCTACACGACCGTCTGCGCTTGTCTGCTCGTGCCCGAGATCGCTCGGGCGATCTCCGAAGCCCGCGGCCTCGTCGTGTACGTCGGGAACACCACGGCCCAGCCGGGGCAGACCGACGACGTCACGCTATCGGGCCACGTCGCCGCGGTCCTCGATTACCTCGGTGGCTCGGGTCTCGACGTGGCGCTCCTGAACGACGATCCACCGCCGGCGCACCTTCGCGACCACCATGCCGAGCAGGGGCTGCGCTATCTCGAGCCGACCGCCGACGAGGTCGCGCGCATCGAGGCGCTCGGGGTCCGCGTCGCGATGGCGCCGGTCATCGACAAATGGAGCGGCCCGCGCGAGCTCTGGAACAAGCAGGACACCATTCGGCATGACGCCGAGCGCCTGTCGGAGGCGTTGCTGGCGCTGCTCGAGGCGCAGCGTCCGCGACTGAGGGCCGTCCAGTGACCTCGGTCGGGACGCGCGTGCGCCACTTCCTGTCGATCGCCGATCTGTCGACGGCCGAGCTGACCGAGCTCCTCGATGACGCCGACGCGTTGAAACGCGATCCGGTGCCGAGCGACGCGCCGCTGCGCGGGCGAGCGCTCGCGATGATCTTCGAAAAACCGAGCCTGCGCACGCGGCTCAGCTTCGACGTCGCGATGCGGGACCTCGGCGGCCACAGCTCGTACCTGTCTCCGCAGGAGGTCGGGCTCGGTCGGCGCGAGAGCGTCTCCGACGTCGCGCGGGTCGTGAGCCGGTACGTCGACATCGTCGTGCTCCGGACGTTCGCGCACGAGACGCTCGAGGAGTTCGCGAAGTACGCCTCGGTCCCGGTCATCAACGGCCTCTCGGATCTCTCGCACCCGTGCCAGGGCCTCGCGGACATCTTCACCATCCGCGAGCGCAAGGGCGCGCTCACCGATGTCGTGGCCGCGTTCGTCGGGGACGGCAACAACGTCGCGCACTCGCTCATGCTCGGCGCGGCCAAGGCCGGCATGACCCTGCGCGTCGCCGCTCCGGCCGGCTTCGAGCCGCTCCCGCGCTACCGCGAGCTCGCGGCGACGATCGCGCGGTCGACGGGCGCGCGGCTGACGTACCTGCAGGACCCCGTGGCGGCGGTACGCGATGCGGACGTCGTGTACACGGATGTGTGGACGAGCATGGGCCAGGAGCAGGAGTACGAGCGTCGGCGCCGCGCGTTCCAGGGCTTCCAGGTGAATCGCGAGCTCCTCGCGAACGCGAAGCCGGACGCGATCGTCCTGCACGACCTCCCGGCCCATCGCGGCGAGGAGATCACCGACGACGTGATCGATGGGCCACAGAGCGCCGTATTCGATCAGGCCGAGAACCGGCTGCATGCGCAGAAGGCGGTGCTCCGATGGATCGCGTGATCCTCGCGGACTGCTGCGAGGACTGGATCATCGAGTGGGGCGGCTTCTACGCGGATGGCGCGCGCTTTGCCTGTCCCGAAGACGCGACCGCATGGCAGAAGACCGCGCCGGACACGTTCGTCCGCGGCGACGATCGCGCGTTCGTCCGCCGCGAGCGGACCGGTCCCGCCGCCGCGTTCCCGTACCTCGCGTCGAAGGATGGCCACGAGCCGAACGTCGAGCGCTGCTGCGCGAAGATCCTGCTCAAGTACGGCGAGCGGATGCCCGACGGTCCGTTCTCGTGTCCGGTCTGCGGCACGAAGTGGGAACGGCGGACGGAGCGGCTGCACGGGCTCCGCGTCGCGGTCTTCGCGAAGCCCGGGCTCGAGGAGCCGCTGACGGTCCAGCCGGGGCGGACTCGTCCATTCCTCGTACTCATTTCTGAGTACTCGCCGCCACGCGAATAGCGTGGTCGTGGTCACACTGCCCGGGCTGCGACCCGTTCGATACGGACGGAGCCACCTAGGGCAGGACGAATTGCTCATCGTCCTCGTTAATGGCTTGCGTCCGGTAGGAAAATGTGCGCACCGGGCCCACGGTCTTGGGGAGCGAGCGCACGTAGCGCAGGGGTGGTCGTGAACGGTCGGCTTCGCGTCGGTGTCGCGGGTCTCGGGCTTGCGTTCGTGCTCGCGATCGTCCTCGGGGCGACGGGGGTGCTTGCGCCGAAGAGCCAGCGCGTCGCGCTCGGCGCGTCCACCACGCTGACGATCATCGCCGGACCCATCTTCGTCCGGCACCTCACGGGCGACTTCGTTCCCGCCGATGACGGCGTGGTCCTCGGGACCGGCGACACGGTGAAGACGGGCCCCGATGCGCGCGCCGTGCTCACGTACTTCGAAGGGTCCACGGTGGAGATCGAGCCGAATTCCGAGCTCACGATCGACACGGCGAACGCGAATCCGGACGGCAGCACGGTCATCGTGATGCAGCAGGACCTCGGCACCACGTGGCACAGCGTGACGCACCTTGTGAACAGCGGCTCGAAGTACGAAGTGCACACGACCGCGGCGACCGCGTCGGTGCGCGGCACGGCGTTCACGGTCGACGTCGGATCGGACGGAACGACGACGGAGACGACGACCGAAGGCGCCGTCGCGAACAGCGACCCGCAGGGTGGGGCCACGGTGGTCACGGCACCCGGCCTGCAGACGACCACGGCGAAGGGTGCGAAGCCGCAGGCTCCGGTCCCCGCGCCGCAGCCCGATCGCACGGTGACGGTGACGGTCGGCGACCAGAACGCGCTCGTCGTCGACACGCTCGGTCGCGCGAACGGGATCAAGGACGGCAAGAGGATCGTGCAGACGCCGGGCGCGCAGCTGTCGATCGTCGACGGCCACCTCGTGGTCACGCTCCCGAACCTTCCGGATGGCGTGCTGTCGACGCACTTCCTCGGCACGAGCGGCGACACCGATGTGACGACGAAGGTCAAGGACAAGGGCTTCGACGCCGTCGAGGTCGATGAGAACGTGAGGGCCGGGACGAACGGCAGCGTCGACATCCGGCGGGGCGCCGGCGGCGACCGGCCGTCGGTCAACCGGCGGAGCGACGAGAACGGTGTGCCGTCGCCGAAGGTCGGCAACGTGCCCCTCGTCCCGACCGAGACACCGGCGCCGAATGAGACCAACGATCACGACACAAGCGGACCGGCGGTCACGCCGCCCGGCCAGCTGCTCACGCCGCCCGGCCAGCTCCGGACACCGCCGGCCAACCCGAGCGCGCCCGGCCAGCTGAAGACGCCGCCCGGCCAATCGCAGGTCCCCCCGGGCCAGGGCGGCAGCATTCCGGGCAACGGCGACAAATCGAACGGCGGCAGTGGTGGCGACGCGAACGGCAGCAACGGGGACTTCACCGGTGGTGCTGGCGGGATCCTGCAGAACGTCAACCCGACGCCACCGCCGACGAAACCGCCGCCGGCGCCCACCCCGAGACCGTCGGGCAGGCGGCCCTAGCGAGAGAAGCCCGGCCGATGGCCGGGCTTCGTTGATCCCTGGGAGGCACGAGGGGGACGATCCCTCGCTAACAGATCCACATTCTGTTGTGCTGCCGTTACACCAGTGCCTCCACGCGACGGCTCGCGCGGTGGGAGAGACTCAGTTTACGAGGCGGCGCGGCTCGCCGCGTCCGTCGGTCCTTGCCCGGGCATCGTCCCGTGGCCCAGCTGTACGCAAATAGGCCGCTTTGGCCCCCGTGCTTCCCTCCGTTGAGGGATGCCGGACTACATCGCGTGGCGGAGCATCAGACGGTCCGCGCGAAGTAATTGAGTGGAGGCGATCTTGAATATCCGACGATTGGGCCGGGGCGTTGGGCTCCTGATGACCGCGCTGCTGGTGCTCGGTGCGTGCGGCAGCGGAGCGACTGTTCTTCCGACACCCGCCAAGACGAAGGATCCGCTGGCCGGGGATTACGTCGCATCCGGCGCGAACGGCGCCAACCCCCAGATGACGGCGCTCATCACGCGGTTCACGCAGCTGCACCCCGGCGTCAACTTCAAGCTGAACGACATCGACACGGAGACGAGCATCGTCAACGTGAACACCGGTGACGTGGACTTCGGCTACATCGGCCGTGACCTGCGCTCCACCGAGCCGAAGATCACGCTCACGCCGATCGGCTTCACCGGGAGCGCCATGGCGGTGAACTCGGCCAATCCGATCACCAACCTCACGAAGGACCAGATCATCAAGATGTACGCCGGTCAGATCACGGAGTGGTCGGAGGTCGGCAGCGATGCCGGCACGGTGAAGGCGTTCGTCCGCGAGGCCGCGAGCTCGACGCGCATCGCGATCGAGGCGTACGTCTTCGACGGGAACGCGCCGAAATACCCGTCACTGGTGCAGGAGATCTTCGAGTCGGTCGACACGATCAAGGCGCTCGGCGCGTTCAAGGGCTCGATCGGCACGGTGACCCTCTCGTCCAAGAACCTGAAGGTGGCAACGATGAAGCTCATCGGGATGGACGGCGTGCAGCCGACGCTGGCGAACCTCAACAACGGCACCTGGAAGATCGCGAAGCCGAGCTACATGACGACGAACCCCGACCCCGCGAAGGTCAAGCCCGCGATCAAGGCGCTCGTGGAGTTCCTGAAGAGCCCCGAGGGCCAGAAGATCATCTCGGGCGAGTGAGCGCGAGAACGGGTTAGGGCAGAAACGATTCTGATGCTCAGGCGGATCGCGCCACCGAGCCTGCTGCGCGTCCTCGTGCTCCGCACGGCGACGGTCAGCGTGCTCGCGGCATTCGTGATCGTGTTCGTCGCCCAGTACGTGTCCAACAGCCTCGTCCAGGCACGGTTCCAGGATGAGGCCGGAGTCATCGCGAACACCGCGACGT
>DATCOD010000176.1:0-8941 GCA_036564905.1 Candidatus Limnocylindria bacterium | reverse complement strand
GCTTCGCCGACCAGCTCGTCACGCTGGCCGGAACGACGGCCGCCTCTCCGACATGGTCCCAGGCCGGCACGGCCGCGCAGTGGGCGTGGGCCACCGTGACATTCCGCTGATGCGAAGGCGGCACCGCGCGGGATCGCGCGTAAGTTTCGGGAGGGGCGCCTACTACGTCGAGCGGCCCGCGTTGAGGCGCTCGCGGATCGGCCCGAAGTCGACGCGGGTTCCGCAGTAGAAGTGCGCGTCCCGGTGCGCGTGCACCGCTGCGGCGGCGGCGTGGACGCCGAGCTTCTTGTACGCGTTCGCCGCGAGGTTGCCGACCGTGTTGATCGAGATCCCGAACTCGAACGCGATCAGCTTCTGCGTCATGCCGCGCGCGAGGCAATCGAGCGTCGCGCACTCGCGGGCGGTCAGCGCGCCAATTCCTGCGCTGCTTAGTGCGATCCTGCTGCCGCAGTCGTAGTCTCGTCGTGCGCGCCCTCTCTGCACTAATCCCATTGCGCTGAGTTGCAAACGTGCGGATGAGACGACGGCGCGACTCCGGATCAGAGGAGCCTGAAGCGAGAGATGGACGATCATTTGGTCGTGCGACCCGCCACGGCGGTCGAGAGCGACCAGCCGGGTCCTGTCACTATGTCGACGTTCCTCACGGGCTGCCAAGGCAAACTTATTGGTCGCGTCATCGTCGAGCAGTTCGAGCCCGCCGACCCGTCTAGCGATGGCATCTGCTACAAGATCTCGTTTCCAGCCGGCGGTGATGACGCCAATGCGATCCGCAACTACGCCCGTGACCTTGTCACGAGGCTCAGCGCGAGGCTGGAGCGCGGCTAGCTCACGAAGCATTTCACCACACCACGCACATTGGTTCACGCGCCCAGCTGGGTCAGCGCGGAGGCATGCCTTTCTCATATTTGCTGGGAAACGGCGCTGTGCCGAGGGCCGGACTTGAACCGGCGACACGTAGTTCTTCAGACCACTGCTCCGACGCGATCCAGCTTCCGATTGTTGTCGGATCGTCAGAACCACGGGACCTACTGGGCGAGTTCCTCGAGATGCTCGGCTCGGTGGAGCGCTCGCTCGAGCAATCGATGCGCGCCGCGCGTCTCCGTTTCGGCGACGAGTTCGTCGCTCAGCGCTGCGACAACGGCGTCCACGGCCGCAGCGGCCTCTGTCGCTAACGCGGCGGACTGTTCGAAAGATAGCTTCGCCCACATGTCGGCCCCTGCGTCGTTCAACGAGTTGGTCACGCTCAAACCGAAGCCGGTGTGGGCGTCCAGTTGTCCGGCCATCCGCAGCCACCACCGACTTGCGTAGTACCGATCCCACCACGCAAGATGCGCCAACGCTGCGGCGGCGCCTACTGGCGCACCGTCTTGCCTCCACCGTTCGACCGCCCCTATTAGTCGGGTCCGCGTCTGGTCGTTGCTTCGATCGTGTGCGCGCATTGTTGGGAATGCTAAGCAGGCCCACCCTGGAGTTGACCCGCTTTCGAGGACGTCTCGCGAGTCTGAGGGCCGGCGCCTGACAGCTATCCCCCTGAAGTCGAGCCGAGAGCGCGGCCTGCCCGCCGCACGTCAAGACTATTGACGACTTAGACCATTGCATTTGGACGTGAAATTTTCGGTATCAGTCGCGCGTTTCCGAGCAATTTCGCAAACCGCCTCGTCCGCGATTCTTCAGACCATTGCTCTGCCAAGTCCACAACCCTTATGTCGCATCAACGGTCATGGGCAAGACGATGTCGAGCGTCTCGCCCTGAGACGCTCGCGGATGGGCCCGAAATCGACCCGGGTTCCGCAAGAGAAATGCACGTCCCGGTGCGCGTGCACCTCATCCTGGCTCGAATCGAGCTCCAATCCGGGGACGATCGACCTTGTACACGCCGAGCGCTCTACTAGCTGCTGACGTTCATTCCTGGTCCGTGAAAGTTGTCCGCCAAGAAGTCCATGTCGAACACCCGGATGTTGACATTCGTCAGGAATAGACCGATGTACCGCGATGTCGGTACGGTCGTGGCCTGCGAGGATCCCTCGCTCGGCTCACATTGCACCGCCCAATAAGCGACGCTCACATAACGCGCCACGGTTCCCGGAGGACACGTCAGGTCGTGGTACTCGACGACGGGATGGAGTCCGAGAGCGAAACCGAGAAGCAGAGGGCCCACGACAATCGCAACGACACGTGGGCATCGACCCTTCTTAGTCTTCGTCTTCGCGGTTCCGCCGACGCTCGCGGACTGACGACCAGATTGCAGCGCCGATGACCATCGCATCCGACGTGTGTACCGCACGGCTGTTCGTTCCTTCAAGAAAGCAGACGTGAACAGCATGGTAGATCTCGACATTCGCGCGTTGGCCTGGCCGTCGTCACACTCAACCATCGCTCGCACATTGGTTCATGTCCCGCACTGGGTCAGCGCGGACGCCGTTACTTCCGCGATTCAGGCCATTTCTTGCTCTGTGCCGAGGGCCGGAGTTGAACCGGCGACACATGGTTCTTCAGACCATTGCTCTACCAGCTGAGCTACCTCGGCGGAACTCGAAGTTTAGCCTGCGGCGGCCGTCCGAGGTCCGTCCGGCGCGGCTATTCCCCAGCTTCTGCGGGCGCCGTCCCTGTTCACCCCCGAACGGGTGACTGACGTCCGCCGCCTGGTTCATGAAGAATCACGCAGCATGAACGAGGTCTTTGCCTCCGATCGGCACGGGATCTGGGCGCGGCACGGGCTACTCCGCGTCGCGGTCGTCCTGATGGTCGCCGCGACCGCATGCAGTACCCCCGCGGGCACGACGACCACCCAGGTCGATCCGCTCGTCGGCCGGTATCGCGTGAGCGGCGGCGGCGGAACGATCCCCGCGATCACCGCCTTGACCACCCGGTTCACCGAGCTCCATCCGGGCGCGCTCTGGGACATCGAGAACGTCGGATCGGACGCCGCGATCGCGTCCGTCCAACGGAACGAGGCCGATCTCGGAGGCGTCAGCCGCGAGATGTCCGCGGCCGAAAAGCAGGCCGTTGCGTCACTGCAGATCGGCGTTTCCGGGACCGGCGTCGCCGTCAGCGCGGGGCATTCGGTCTCGAATCTCACGAAGGAGCAGATCCGGGGGATCTTCGCCGGAGAGATCACCGACTGGTCGCAGGTCGGCGGCACGGCCGGCGAGATCAAGGTGTTCGTTCGCGAACCCACGGCCGCGACGCGCCAGATCTTCGACGAGTACATCTTCGGCGGTAAGGCCGCGTATCGGCCCGACTACACGCCCGTCGATAGCGCGGACTCGACGCTCAAGGCCCTCTATTCGTTCAAGGATGCGGTCAGCATGCTCACCATCACCGCGGCAACGTTGAGCGATCCGAAGATCAAGCTGCTCACGGTCAATGGCGTCGCGCCGACGATCGCGGATCTGACGAGTGGCGCGTACCCGATGCGCCGGCCGCTGTACATGGTCTACAACGCGACCCCGGCGAGCGTGAAACCGGCGATCAGCGCGCTCGTCGAGTTCGCGAAGAGCGCAGAGGGCCAGAAGCTCCTCGCGGGTAAGTGATCCGCCAGCTCGTCCAACCCGGCCTCCTTCGCCGTCTGGTGAGCCGGACGGTCGGCTGGACCGCGCTGGCGCTCATCGCATTCGCACTGCCCGCGTATCTCATCTCCAACCAGCTCATCGTGTCTCGATTCGAGGAGCAGGCGAGCAGCCTCGCGCTCAGTGCAGACCGCGGCGTCGCGGACCGCGTGAGCCTCGCCGGCAATGCCGCGGCGACGATCGCCGGGCTACCCGACGTCAGCCAGCTCGTCGAGAAGAACGCGAAGCCGTCCCAGTTCGCGACCTACCTCCTTCCCGTGAAGGTGCGGCTGCGACTCGACTTCCTGAATGTCGCGTCGCCCGCGGGGCTGGTCATCGGTGCCGCCCAGGACTTCCCCTCCGGCGCGACCCTGCCGTCCGAGCTGGTCCGTAGGGCCGGGATCAGGGCCGAGGAGGCGTGGGTCGTCGAGGATGAAACGACCGGGCTCATGGTCCACGCGATCTCCGTCATCCGGAACACCGCGGGGACGCCGATCGGGTTCGTCGAAGCGGGGGTCGCCCTCGACACGTCGGTGCTCGCCACCATCAAAGAGCGCACCGATGCGGAGGTCGCGATCCTCTTCAAGAACGATCTGCGCGCGTCGACCTTGGCCGATCTCACGCCGTCGGCCTTCCCGAGCCTCGCGGAGACGAACCTGACCCCCGACGCCGAGCTGACGCGCCAGCTGACGGTCAACGGGCGCCACTACCTCGGGACGTTCAGCGTTCTTCTCACCCACAACGTCGACGATGGGCTGCTCGCGGTCCTCGTTCCCCTCGCTCCGCTCGACGCGACGCAGCGCTTTCTCGGCGCGGCCTTCGTCGGCCTCCTCGTGCTGCTCGGATTCGCGAGCGCGACCTACGCGTTCCGGCTCGCTCGGAGCCTGACCGCGCCGTTGACCGCGCTCGCCGGCACGACGGATCGGATCGTCCGTGGCGAACGAAGCGTCGCGGTCGGCCAGGGGGCACCCGACGAGATCGGTCGTTTGCAGGCCGGCTTCGCGGCGATGGTCAAGGCCCTCGGCGAACGCGAGGCCGCCCTCGAACGCACCAACCGTGAGGTCGAGCGCGCGAACGTCGACCTTGCCGACACGAACGCCGAGCTCTCGCGTGCCAATCGCCTGAAGAGCGAGTTCCTCGCGAACATGAGCCATGAGCTCCGTACACCGCTCAACGCCATCATCGGGTACAGCCAGCTGATGCTCGACGGGTTCGATGGCGAGCTGACCGAACAGCAGATCGTCGATCTGCGGCGCGTCACGACCGCCGGTTCGACGCTGCTCGGTCTCATCAATGGTCTGCTGGACATCGCCAAGATCGAGGCCGGCCGCATGGAGGTCGAACGCAAGACGATCTTCATGGAGCTCGCCGTCGCCAGGGTCGTCGATCTCATTCGGCCGGCCGCGGAGGCGAAGGGACTCCAGATCACCATCGCCGTGCCCCGCGATCTCCCCGCCGGCTGGGCGGACCCGCAGCACTTCGATCAGATCCTGGCGAATCTGCTCGCGAACGCGGTCAAGTTCACGGAGCGCGGCTCCGTCACCATCGCGGCACGCGCGAACCGTGGGGAGATCGTGGTCAGCGTGACCGATACAGGCATCGGGATCGCCGCCGCGGCCCAGGGGTACATCTTCGACGAGTTCCGCCAGGAGGACGCCAGCACGACCCGCCAGTTCGGCGGCACCGGCCTCGGGCTCGCGATCGCGAAGAAGCTGGTCGAGCTCCAGGGCGGCCGGATCTGGCTCGAGAGCACGCCGGGCCGCGGGAGCACCTTCTCCTTCTCCGTTGCCGTCGCATCTGCGCCGGCGGCCGATCCCGAGCGCAGCGCGAGCGCCGTCTAGTACACGGTCCCCCGATCGGGTGGTCCCGCAGCCACGGGGCCGTGGTTCACCCGATCGGCGCAGGCGCGCGGCACCGCGGGATGCTGGACTGCGGACGATGAACACCGATCGGCTCCTGGACTTCGTCTGCGTTCGTGAGACACATCAGTCGCAGCTCGGCTCGCAGGTCGTGTCGGTGCACAGCGGTGCGCTGATGCTGTGCCCGCGCGGCGAGACCGTCGGCCACGTCTGGCGCGCGGCCGCCGGTGCGCCGTTCATCGACGACCAGGCGATCGCCCGAGCGATCGCCACCCGTGGCCGCGTCGTGCGCCTGCCCCTCCGGCCCAACTAGCACCGCCGGCGGGTCACCTGCGCGATAGGCTCAATTCGTGACCACCGACCGGACCGGCACATCGGCTTCGACCGGGACGCGACCGCGGGTCGGCGCCGGCCTCTCCACGATCGAAGATGGGCGCCAGGCCGCGCGAGCCGCGCTCGATGCGGCACTCGTCCCGCTGGGTGGACGGCCTGCGGATCTGGTGTTCCTGTTCATCTCGCCGCAGCACGAGGACGAGCAGCGGGCGATCATCGACATCGCGACGGAGCGCGTGGAAGGCGCGACGGTCCTCGGGTGCTCGGCCGGTGGCGTCATCGGCTCGCATCGCGAGATCGAGGACGCGCCGGCGGTCGCGGCCTGGGCCGCCTCGCTCCCCGGCATCGGCGTGCAGCCGTTCCGGCTCACCTTCCAGCGTGAGGACGACCACGCGATCATCGAAGGGCTCGAGGACCTGCCGTCCGCCGACGCGGAGCCGGTCATCCTCATGCTCGCCGACCCGTTCTCGTTCCCGGCCGACGTGCTCCTTGATCATTTGAACGACACCGGTGCCGGCGTGCCGATCGTCGGCGGGATGGCCTCCGGCGGGCTCGGGGCCGGGCGCAACTCGCTGTATTTCAACGACGAGATCCTGCATGACGGTGCGGTCGGCGCGATCCTCACCGGGGCAGGGATGACGACGGTCGTATCGCAGGGCTGTCGCCCGGTGGGGAAGACCTACGCCGTGACGCGTGCCGAGCGCAACGTCCTCTTCGAGATCGGCGGCGCCCCGGCGATCACTCGGATCGAGGAGCTCTACGCCGAATCGACCGAGCGCGATCAGCTGCTCATCCGTCGTGGCCTGCACGTCGGCAGCGCCATCACGGAGACGAAACCCGAGCTCGGCCGTGGCGACTTCCTCGTGCGCAATGTCGTCGGGGTCGACAGCGAGACGGGAGCGATCGCGATCAGCGATCTCGTCGAGGTCGGGCGCACGGTCCAGTTCCAGGTGCGCGACGCCGAGTCAGCGCGCGAAGATCTGCGTCTGGTGCTGGAGCGAGAGCGGATCGCCCGGCCGTCCAAAGTTGCTGGCGCGCTCCTCTTCTCGTGCAACGGTCGCGGGTCGGCGCTGTTCGGGCAGCCGGATCACGACGTGACCGCGGTCCGGCGAGCGTTCGGCGACGTGCCGGTCGCCGGCTTCTTTGCCGCGGGAGAGATCGGGCCGGTGGCCGGGAAGAACTTCCTGCACGGATTCACCGCGTCGATCCTGTTGATCCGCGGGGAGTAGCCGCGTGGCCGACCGCCGCCACGCCGAGGTCCCTCGGTCGGACGGTCACTCCGCATACCCGTAGACTTCGGCGGCGATTCGGCCACAGGAGGAATGCCCATGGCGAAGTTCATGGACGTCCACGAGGGGTTCGTCGGCGTGACCGCGGAACACTGAAGCAGGCGCACGAAGCGGACCTCGCGATCGAGAAAGACGAGAACGTGCACTTCGAGCGCGCATGGCTCGACCCGAAGAGCGGCAAGGTCTTCTGCCTCTCGACCGGTCCGAACAAGGAAGCGGTGATGCGGATCCACGCCCGCACCGGCCATCCGACCGCTGAGGTCTACGAGCTCCCGATCGAGGTCTAGACCGAGGGGTCGGGTCTCGCGATCAGGTCCATCACCCGCCGAAGCCTGGTCCGGGCTTCCACCGCGACCGCGCGGGCCACGGGATCCGCTGAGAAGCTGCCGAGCATCTCCACCGGGTCCACGGCGGTCACGACCGAGCCGTGGCCGGCTTCGTAGACGGTGACGTTGCAGGGCAGCAACAGGCCCACATCCAGGTTGGCCGAGAGCGCGCGATGCGCGAGCGGCGGATTGCACGCGCCGAGGATCATGTAACGGCGAAAGTCCGCGTTGAGCTTTTCCTTCAATGTCGCCTGGATGTCGATCCGGGTGAGCACGCCGAAGCCTTCGGTCGCGAGCGCGGCGACGGTCTGCTCGATCGCCTGTTCATAGGGCAGGTCCACGGTGCGGCGAATGCCGATCTCAGCGGTCATGTGGTCGCGCTCACTGGCTCGGACTGTGCCGAGCGATCCACGGTCGCGATCTCGAGCGAGACCGCAGGCGCCTGACGGATCGATTCGTGCACCGTGCAGGCAGCGACGACGCGCTCCAGCGCACCGCGCAGCTCGGCGGGCACGCCGTCGGGCGTCTCGACATGGAGGACGATCGACGCGACCCGTGAGTGGTCGGCTGCCATCGCGAAGTCGGCTCTGACGGTGAGCGCGCCGTCGGCCAGCCCGCGACGCGCCAGGAAGCGCCGCGCATAGAAGGCGGCGCACGCCGCAAGGCTCGCGACAAAGAGCTCGGTCGGTGTTGGGCCGTCGTCGCCGCTGGTGGGCGCGGGCTGATCGACGAGCAGCTCGTGTGACCGGATCCCCACGCGGAAGCGGTCGCGCAATTCGTGGCGGACGGAAATGGAGCCCATGCCGACAAGGGTGCGTGGCGCTGGATCGCCTGTCACCGGCCGGGGGTCCCATGTATTGGTGCCGTTCGGCCCCACTG
The DNA here is from genome assembly GCA_036564905.1 of Candidatus Limnocylindria bacterium. Lineage (GTDB taxonomy): Bacteria > Chloroflexota > Limnocylindria > P2-11E > P2-11E > UBA4735. The sequence goes on along the minus strand of DATCOD010000176.1, from coordinate 707 downwards.
ATCGGGTCGTTCGGCGGGAAGTCGGGCGAGCGAGAGTCCGTTCTTGTAGATGTAGATGAAGGAGTGGAGTCACACATGCCTACCAACATGACACCGATCGACCGTTTTGCGCGCGGACTGCTCATCGCGCCTCTCCTCGCGGCATTCGCGTTCTTCGTCGCGGGCCCCACCAGTCTTGCGGGCGTCGCCCTGCTCGTCGTTGCGGCGATCCTGCTGCTGACCGCGATCGTCGGGTTCTGCCCGCTTTACGCGGCCCTCGGCATCGGACGGACGAAGCGGACCCCTATCCGCTGAGGGGCGGACCCGCGGCGTAAAGTCCGCGGGTGAGCTTCGCGGTCAGCGCCGACGCCTACGACCGGTTCATGGGCCGGTATTCGGCTCGGCTCGCCCCCCAGATCGCGGACTATGCGGGAGTACATCCCGGTCAACGCGTGATCGATGTCGGGTGCGGGCCGGGCGCGCTCACGCGCGAGCTGGTCGATCGGCTCGGACCGACCAACGTGATCGCGGTCGACCCATCCGAGTCGTTCGTGACGGCGATCCGCGAACGCTTCCCCGCGGTCGAGGTACGGCGCGCGACCGCGGAGCAGCTCCCGTTCGCGGATCGGACGTTCGATGCGGCGCTCGCGCAGCTCGTCGTCCATTTCATGGCGGACCCGGTCGCTGGCCTGCGCGAGATGGCGCGCGTCGTGCGACCGGACGGGATC